>CAYFOA010000091.1:0-26692 GCA_964344575.1 uncultured Rickettsiales bacterium
CGTCCGGGGAGACGGCGTCGTTGCTGTCGTCGCAGTCACCACCGTAGGGGCGGAACCCGTCTCCGTAGGCGTCCGACTCGAAGGCCGGCGTCGTCCCGTCGCAGTCGTCGTCGATGCCGTTGCAGCTCTCCGACGCAGCGGGGCTCACCGCGGCGTCCGTGTCGTCGCAGTCCCCTGTGCACGGGCGGAAGCCGTCATCGTCCTCGTCCGCCTCGTCGCCAGGGACAATTCCGTCGCAGTCATCGTCGACCCCGTTGCAGCTCTCGGCGGCCGAGGGCGCGATCAACGGGTCGTCGTCGTCGCAGTCGCCGTCGCAGACCCTTGACCCGTCCACGTCCTCGTCGGCCTCATCGGCGGGGACGGTCCCGTCGCAGTCGTCATCGATGCCGTTGCAAGCCTCCGTCGCAGTAGGCGCGATAGCGGGGTCGTCGTCGTCGCAGTCGCCGTCGCAGATCGCGAAGCCGTCGAGATCGTCGTCGGCCTCGTCGGCGGGGACGGTCCCGTCGCAGTCGTCGTCCGCCCCGTTGCACGCCTCGGCGGCGTCCGGGTTGGCGGATGGGCTGCTGTCGTCGCAGTCGCCGGCGCAGACCCGGAACCCGTCCGCGTCCCCGTCGGCCTCGTCGGCGGGGACGGCCCCGTCGCAGTCGTCATCGACCCCGTTGCACAGCTCAGGGAAGCTCGGCCCCGTCGACGCGACCGAGTCGTCGCAGTCGCCCTCGCAGACCAGCACACCGTCCCCGTCGTCGTCGGCCTCGTCGGCCGGCAGCCCGTCGCAGTCGTCGTCGACTCCGTTGCACACCTCCGCGGCGTCGGGGTTCACGTCGTCGTCGTCGTCGTCGCAGTCGCCCTCGCAGATGCGGAAGCCGTCGCCGTCGTCGTCGTCCTCGGACGACGGGATGAGGCCGTTGCAGTTGTCGTCGACGCCGTTGCAGACCTCCGACACGCCGGGGTTGATCGCCGCATCGTCGTCGTCGCAGTCGTCCTCGCAAACCCGGAAGCCGTCGTCGTCTCCATCCGCCTCGTCCGCGGGCACGAGGCCGTCGCACGAGTTGTCGAGGCCGTCGCAGAGCTCGGGGGCGCCTGGGTAGAACTGGTTGTCGTCGTCGTCGCAGTCGTCGGCGCAGACGGGGAAGGTGTCGTTGTCGTTGTCCTCCTCGCCGGCCGGGATGATGCCGTCGCAGTCGTCGTCGAGCGCGTTGCAGACCTCGACGCCGTCGGGGTGAATGGTGTCGTCGTCGTCGTCGCAGTCCACCTCTGCGTAGGCAGCCACACAGCCCGAGTTCGAGCCGTCGAAGAAGCCGTCGCCGTCGTCGTCGTATCCCTCGTCGACGTCTCCCCCGCAATCGTTGTCCTGGCCGTCGCAGAGCTCGAATCCGCCCGGTTCGTTGAGGGGGTCGTTGTCGTCGCAGTCCACGTCGGAGTAGGAGCCGTCGCCGTCCTGGTCGAGGACGACATCGAACGACCACGCCGGCGGGGAGAGCTCGACGTTGCCCTGGTCGTTGGTCGCGCGGACCTCGAGGTCGTGAGAGCCCAGGCTGAGGCCCACGAAGTCCATGTGCCAGTTCTCGATGCCCTCGTCGAAGCTTCCGTCGTTGGCGTCTGCCGGGGTCCAGGCCCCGCCGTCGAGGCGGTACTCGACCGTGCTGACGACGTTGAGGGAGACGTCGGCCGGGACCCACACCGTGTTCTGGGTCGGGAGGGGCGAGACTTCCGACGAGCCGGAGAAGGTGATGTCGGCCAGGACGGACGTCGGCGTGCCCGTGCTGAAGGTGCTTTCGGGGTGGGTGTCGAGGACGTCGAAGATGGAGTCGCCGTCGGTGTCGAGCCAGCCGAGCTGGCCGCGGGTGGCCTGGCAGAACTCGTCGGAGGAGAGCGCCTCGATGAGGGAGCAGTCGACGTCGAGGTCACAGGAACCCGCCTGGCAGTTCTGGTTCTCGACCGCCAGGTAGCCGGCGACGTCGTCGCAGAGGCAGCCGGTGAAGGCACCTTCGTCGAGGGCGTAGAAGATGTGGGCGGTCTCGTGGCGGACGAGGTCGGTCAGCCAGCCGTTGCCCGTATAGAGCGAATACTGGGCGGGGCCGCCGAGGTCGGCATAGCCGAACGCGCCGCTGGAGAACGGGCTCTGAGCGGCCGACGAGTCGCCGACGAGGAGGACGAACGCCCAGTCCGTGTCGTGGGTCAGACGGAGCTGGCCGGCGAGGCCCTTGCCCGCGGCGTGCCACGTGGCGCCGACGCCTCCGAGCGAAGTGAACAGATCGAGCCGCATCGCGTCCCAGGCGGTGGGGTCGGCGAAGGGGTCGTTGGTTCGGAGCTCGTAGCCGGTGGAGACCGTGCCGAGGTCATCGACGATGAACGAGACGTCGGCGTCGGGCTCCATCGCGGCGATGTCGTCGAGCGCGGCGGCGATCTGGGCGAGGGCGTCGGCCTGGTCGGCGGGGTCCCAGTTTTCGAGATCGGCGTCGATCGAGCCGTCGGACTCTGGGAAGGCGACGCCGACGGCGACCGAGCCGAGGAGGTAATCGGAGGTGTTGTAGGGGCCCGCGCCGAAGGGGACCTCGCGCTCCTGCGAGGTGTCGGAGACACTCGGGCGAAGCACATCTCGTCCCGCTCGAGGCGCTTCGAGACCGTCGCCCACGTTGGTGTCGGGTTGGGCCGGACAGCCCGCGAGAGCGATGGCAAGCGCGATCTCGATCGAGCAGGCGCGTGTGCCTCTGCTCCTAGTGATGGTCACGGTCGTCGCAAGCTCGGTAGGCCTGCTCGGCCTCCAGTAGGAGGTCGGCCAGACTCGACCCGAAGGGCCACGTGTCGGCGATGCGATGCCCGAACCCGATTGCGGTGCCCGAGACCTCCCCCGCGGTGAGTTCGACTTGCATCGCGGTTATTTTTCCGAGAAAGCTCCGGAGCTCCTCGACGCTCGTGAAGTGCGGAACGTCGTGAGGAGAGTCCACCAGCCGCTGGAGTGCGTCCCGAGCACGTTCAGCGGCTTCAGCGGCGCGTGTGTGCTTGGTGCTCATCACAACTCCAGGAGGTCGCGGTGGGGGTCAAGGACGTAGCGTTGGACCTGGCCACCGGAGAAGCGAGGCCCTCCAGGGTAGAACGGACCCTGAGGCCCGGCCTGTCCCCGAAGGTGGACAGCGCCGGGTCTGATCTGGAACTGCCTCAACTGTCGCATCTGGTTCCATGAAGCCGGAAGCGCCAGAGACTGCCGGTTTGCAGGGAAGCTCTCGAACAAGTACCGGCCGCGTTCTGCGGCACCGTTCGGGAGGTTATCGAAGTACCTGATGGCGTAATCATCGCTTCCCGCCACCCGCACCGATACGGTTCGGGTGTCGAACGACTCGAGGATCTGCTTGCGGAAGCGACGAGGGACGCCCTGTTCCTGGAGCATCCGACTCGCATCGCGCACGCCCCCGTAAACGGGGTGCCGGGGTGGATGCGCTCGCGGGCTGGAGAGGTGGCCCATGGAGCGGGTGATTCCGGCGGCGGCGTCGTCGGCGGCAGCAGCGAACAAGTCATCGAACAGTCGGCTCCCGACTCCCTCGAGGACTCGAAGGCTCACCGTCTCGACCGCGCGGCCCCCCGCACGGACCGCCGGCCCGACCACCTTCCCTACGGGGATCATCATCGTGCCGATCTCGAACGCATCGAGGCCGGCGCGGGCGCTGAGGCCCATCACTGCTCCGGGCGACATCGAACGGCACGCCGCCTCCTTTGCACATGCCAGGAGCGCGCTGGCGTAGGTCCCGAGCTCAAGGGTCCCGACCGCGAGGCCGACGCCGATCTCATGGTGGAAGTCGTAAAAGGCTCCCAATGGGCCCTCGTCCATCCACACAACGCCGGCCCGGGGGCGATCGATCGACTCCAGGAAGTCGATCGCTTTCCCCCTCCAGCCGGGGGGTCCCTCCGCGACCGCACGCGCGAGCGGCTCGAAAGTGATCCCGTCCGCCGGCGACGTAAACGTCGTCCAGAAGGCAACCCCCTCGTCGAGCAGGCTCTCCACTGCCCCCGTCACTCGATCGAAGTCGAAGATCCCCCACCCGGTCTCCGGCTGGTGGCCGAGGGGGCCCGCGCAGCTGCTCCCGAAGTACCCGTCGCTCCCGGCTGGCGACTCGACAGCCCACTGGTCTCGGCCGTCTGGGCTCGCGTGGAAGTTGATCAGGATTGGCGGCTCGGCGTCCGTAGGCTCGGGCTCGTCCTCGGTCCCGTTCCACGCCTCGATGTTGTAGACGACGTCGCTCGCAGGGCTCTCGTTCCCCGCGGGATCGACGGCCACCGCCCAGACTCGGAGGCCCCCTCCGGGGCCGACGTAGTTGAGGGGGAAGACCGTCCACTCGAAACCGAGGTACTCCACCGCAGGGTCCAGCTCGATGGCACCGAGCGTGAACGAGCCGAGGCACTCCTCCGCGTCCGCGTCCCACGCCTTGTCCACGCACGCGAGAACCTCGTACTCGGAGACGTCGCCGCCAGAGTGATCCCAGCCGACACTGAACTCGACGCTCTCAACGTCGGCTGAGACCCACGCGCTTGGCTCGGACTCCTCGCCCGCCGCGCTGGCTGCCGTCACGTAGTAGTCGTAGGTGCCCGGCTCGACGTCGAAGTCGAAGTAGAACGGCTCGCCCCGGGTGATGTATCGCACTGGTGAGAGGGCCGGCTCGCCGTCGACGCTTCGATAGATCCGGTAGTGGTCGGCTGTAGGCACCGCGGACCACGTCAGCACCGTGTGGTCGGACTCGATGGCGATGGTCAGATCCGTCGGCGTCGGGGGGGCGCCGGTTGCGTTCGCGGCCGCCATGTGCACGGCGACCACCTGGCCGAGCTGCGGATCCCAGACGAACCGGCGGTAGAGCTGCCAGCTCCCGCCCTCGTCCAGCTCCTCGTCGACGACCCACCGCATCTCCTCGAGCAGCTCGGCGTCGCGCCCGTACCGGAACCAGCGCCCGATGCCCTCTTGCAGATCCCACTCGATCGAGAGCAGGCCGCGGGGGTTGTAGGCGTAGGCGACGCGGGGCTCGCCGCTGAACGCGTCGTCGATCTGGATGACGCGGCCGTAGTCGTCGTAGACGAGCTCGTAGTCGGTGTAGGTCCCGGCGACCGTCAGCACCCGGCCGAGCGTGGTGTCCGAGGTGCCGAGGTCGCCCGCCACGGGCAGATCGCCGACGTAGCTGGCGGTGAACTCCAGTTCGGGACGCACGCCGCCCGTATCGAGCGAGATCAAGTTTCCGAGCGCGTCCCAGTCGAACGCCCAGCTCACCTCGAGATCGGTGACGTTCGTGATCCGGTTCGAGTCGTCCCAGGTCCAATACTCAGTGCCGTTCGGCCCGCTGCGCGAGTCCGGGCGACCAGCCGCGTCGTACGTGTAGCTGACCGTGTGGGTCGTCGTGTCGAGCGCGGCGCTGCTGGCAGACTCGGAGCGGGCCACGGAGAGCGGCTCGTCGGGAGGATCGACGGGAGAGCCGACCCAGGGCAGTCCCGGCTCGGGGATCGGCACGCCAGCGAGGCTCCAACTCTGCACCCGACCTGCTTCGTCCCGGTCGTAGGTCTCGGAGGTGCCGTTGGCGAACTCCCGCGAGGCAATGGTCCCCCAGGGCGACCAGGACGTGGAGGTGACGACATCGACCTCCACGCCGTCCGCGCCGACGAACGTGATGGTGTCCAGCCCGCCGGCAGCCTGCCAGCCGTACTCCACCGCCGCGCCCGACGGGTACGTGACCTCCGTCGGTCGCCCGAAGTCGTCGAACTCGTACGCCGTCTCGATGTCGTCGGCCGCGTCGGCGGGCAACCACGGGAAGAGGAACTCGGAGTAGGACTCGGCATCCGTGACGCCGGAGATCCCGCCGGGGACCGCGTAGTCGAAGCTCGTCGTCCCGGTCGAGCCGGAGATGGACGACAGCTCGTTTGCGACGTCGTCCCAGTCGAGGCTGACGGCGGCTGCGCCGCGACTGGCCGACTCGAGGCGTCCAAGCTCGTCGTAGGAGACGAAGATGTCGCCCTCGGGATCGTCCACGACGCTGGGGTTGCCGCGCGCGTCCCGCTGGACCGACGCCCAACCCCTCCCATCGGCCGTCCAGGCGCCGAGCTGCCCTGCGCTGTCGTAGGCGAACGACGCCTGGGAGTCGGCGAGGGAGATGTCCTCCCCCTCGCACGCGCCCTCGCCGAACAGCCAGCCGGTCTGGTTCCCGCCCCAGCCGGGTGCGCTCATGCCGGTGAAGGCCGGCACCGCTTGGAGGCAGGCTTCGTCGGGGCCGTAGAACTCCCGCAGGGAACCGTCCCCGGCAAGTTGCACGGAGAAGCTTCGGCCGGTCCCGTCGAGGAACTCGATCGCCATGGCGTCGGGGTAGGTGGCGCTGATCCCGGCGCCGGTCGTCGGCGTCCACGAGACGGGCCGCCCCCGCTCGTCGTAGCCCACCGTGAGCGACCCGTTCCCACCGGCGACAGCGGCCGGTTGCGTCGCGGTGACGCTGGGCCCCAGGTCGTCGTAGGTCCAGGACTGCGTGACCTCCGCGGGAGCGGCGTCGCCGCCGTCGTCGTCGTTCAAGGGCGCGGTCGCCGAGAGTTCGCGGCCGAGCGCGTCGTACTCGACCGTCATCACCCCCGCCGGGGTCGTCAGCGTGACCGTAGGGGGCCAGGCGCTCCAATCGATGCTCTGCACGATGTCGCCATTCAGGGACTCCGACAGGAGCCGTCCGGCCGCGTCGTGCACGTACGTGGCGATGTTGCCCTCGCCGTCCTCGTGATAGAGCGGATACCCCGCGTCGTCGAACGCCGCGTCGAGCTGGAGGAAGCCGCCGGCGAGCACCTCTTCAGTCCCTCCAGGCCCCACCGTCACGAAGGTCTGACTGCCCGCCCCGTCCGTGATTGTGATCTCGGTCGAGTCGCCGATGTGGGCGTAGTCGTACGAGGTCGACAATGCCAGCGCGTCGGGGCTCTCGCGGTGCTCGGTGACGAGCACGGGTCGCCCCAGGTTCTCGCCCTCGGTGCCCCACTCGGTCTCCGTGTGTCCGACGGGCAGCGTGTCCAGCCAGCTCTGGACCTCAAAGGGGAGATCGACGAGGTTCCAGTTCTGCTGTGCCTCGTTGGGCGTCTCCCAGAGCGTGACCGTGAGGTAGGAGTCGATCGCCGCCGGATCCTGGGACTGAGGGCCGAGCACGTCCTCGTACAGGACTCCCCGACGTCCCCACTCGTCCGGTTCGTCCGTCCAGACCGTGGTTGAGACTTCGACGTCATCCACTTCGACGACGTGCCCGTACGTCAACGGGGCCTCGACGTCGTAGAGGAACACCCAGGAGCCGAACAGGCAGCCCAGGTACGTCGAGTAGGGCCAGCCGCTGCAATGGTCGTAGTTCGTCAGCGGCTCCGCGTGGTTCCAGAACGTGAAGCTCGTCATCTCGACCCGGAAGGGGTCCTCGGCGCCCACGCTCGACGACGTGGAGAGCACGTCGCCCGTCAGGTTGCTGTAGACGTACTGGCCCGACGGACAGGTCCCCGCAGGCTGGCGGAACTCGGTCGCGACCTCGACCCCCCAGGGGTCGACGACGGTCACGATGCGTTCGCTCGAGGGCTCGGGATCCGGCTGCGATTCCTCGACCGGATACCAGCAGCCGTCGCCGAGCTCCTCGGGCGCGACTGGCGACGCGGGCCGCGCGAAGGTCCAGTCCAGCACCGCGGCGCCCGTCTCGACCGACCGTCCCACCACGGCGAGCCGGCTTCGCCACTCGAACAGGTTGTCGGTCGCGCAGTCGCCGGACTCGACGCCCCAGAAGAACGTCTCCGGCTCGTAGGTGAAGCTCGTCACAAGTCCGGTCGGATCCTCGATCGACTCGAGTGCGACGAACTGCATCGGGACATCGGCGTCCGCCACGTGGTCCTGGTCCGCGTCGGGGAAGTGCGCGCGGCGGATGTTGTCGGCGCCGTGGACCTCCTCCAGCTGGTAGTCGAACGTCCGCGTCAGGCCGTCGGGGCTGGTCGTCGAGGCGAGGTAGGGCGCGCTGCCCGTTTGCGTCGGCGGAAGATCCTCGTAGTCGCCGTACGACGTGACGATCTCGTTGGCCCAGCAGGCGGTCGTGCCGGGCTGGCCGAGCGTCGAGTTCCAGGGGTAGACCATGTCGCCGGGGACCGAGATGTCATCGACGAAGTAGCTGCGGGTCGCGGATCCACCGGGCGCCGGGTAGGTGACGCCCGACAGGCGCCCGCCCACGGTCGCGAAGCTGACGAGCCGGCCGACGCTGTCCGTGATCGTGGAGATCGCGTCCAGCGGCGCCGAGGAGTCCGACTCCGACAGGTACGTCAGCTCGATCCAGTCGCCCCACCGGTTCTCGATCCGCGAGACGTACCAGGTGGTGCTCGAGCCGACGCGGGGGTTCGTCGCGGCGTGCTCGAGCAGATACAGCGTTCCGCCGCGGGTCAGCAGAGCGAGGCCGTCTTCGGTCAAGTACTGCCAGGTGCCGTCACCGGCCATGGCGACGCACTCCGCCGTGGCCGGGTCCTGGTAGGGCAGCGCGACCGGGATGGGGGCGGTCGGGTTCGGCCAGGCCGTCTCGGCGTGGACGCCATCGAACGAGAAGACCACCGGGCGCTGCATGTTGCCGCCGAACCAGTACTGGCACGGGTCATTCGCGACGTCCTCGTACAGGAACGGCTGCTCCGTCTCGTTCATCGGCGCCCACGCGTAGCCGGCCGTCATGCGCCAGCCGCGACCGAGCCATTTCCCGGTCAGGGGCATGTCCTCGTAGTAGTCGATGAGTTCGTCGGCGCGGGCGCGCTGGCTGCTGTAGCTGCGGGTGACGACCAGATCGAGGCCGCGGGGGCCCGGCAGGTAGACGTCCGTTGACGCGACCCAGAGGGCGCCGTTGTAGAGGTCGACGATGTCACCGGCAGGGCCGACGTCGCTGGCGTGGAGGGGGCTCAGGCCGAGGCCGGTCTCCTCGCTCAGGTAGTCGCTCGCCAACGCGGGCGCGGCGGCAAGGAGCGTCAGGCCGAGGGCCGCGGCCGCGGCTCGGCGACGACGCAGCACCAGCGGGATCAGCACGAGCGCGAGGAGGCCCGGCGCGCCCCGCCCGACGGCAGAACAGCCGAGCCCGTCATCACTCACGCCGTCGCAGTCAGCGTCTGTGGCGTCGGACCGCTCGTCGCTTCCGGGATAGGTCGTCGCGTCCTCGTCGTCGCAGTCGCCGTCGCAGATGCGGAAGCCGTCTTCGTCCATGTCCCACCCCTCGTCGACGTCTCCGTCGCAGTCGTTGTCCGCGTCGTCACACGCCTCGGGCGCACCCGGCCAGGTGGCTGCGGTGGTGTCGTCGCAGTCGCCCGCGCACGTGCTCACGCCGTCGGCGTCGGCGTCCCAGCCGTCGTCCGTGCGGAGGTCGCAGTCGTTGTCCGTGCCGTCGCAGACCTCCTCGGCGTCCGGGTGGACGTCGGGGTTCGTGTCGTCGCAGTCGTACGGGCCGATCGCCACCGGTGGGCAGCCGGACCAGCCGTCGCCGTCGGCGTCCGTGTCTTCGTCGACCTCGCCGTCGCAGTCGTCGTCCAGCGCGTTGCAGAGCTCCGGCGCGCCGGGGGCGCGGTCGGGGTCGTCGTCGTCGCAGTCGCCGCCGCAGACGGTGATCCCGTCTCCGTCGGCGTCGAAGGGCTCGTCGATCTCGCCGTCGCAGTCGTTGTCCTGGCCGTCGCAGGACTCCTCTGCCGTCGGGTGGACCGAGGCGTCCGCCTCGTCGCAGTCCCCCGCGCCGCAGGCCGCGAAGCCGTCGCCGTCGGGGTCGAAGTCCTCGTCCACCACCGCGTCGCAGTCGTTGTCGAGCCCGTCGCACACTTCGACCGACGACGGCGCGATCCCGGCGTCGAAGTCGAAGCAGTCGTCCCCGCAGTTCAGGACATCGGGGAGGGCCGCGTCGCAATCCGCGGGGCAGGCTGCGTGGCCGTCGCCGTCGGCGTCGAAGTCCTCGTCCACCGTGGTGTCGCAGTCGTCGTCCAGGCCGTTGCACGCCTCGACGCCCGCGGGCGACAGCCAGGCGATGCCGTCGTCGCAGTCGCCCTCGCAGGGTGAGTAGCCGTCGTTGTCGCCGTCCCAGCCCTCGTCGACGGCCCCGTCGCAGTCGTTGTCGATGCCGTCGCAGCCCTCGAACGCGCCGGGCGACGCGGCCGGCTCGGCGTCGTCGCAGTCGCCGTCACACACGGTCACGCCGTCGTCGTCCTGGTCGAAGCCGTCGTCCTCCACGCCCGAGCAGTCGTTGTCGAGCCCGTCGCAGACCTCAGGGGACGAAGGGCTGACGGCGGGGTTGCTGTCGTCGCAGTCGCCGGCGCAGGTCGTCGTGCCGTCCCCGTCGACGTCGAACCCGTTGTCCACGACGCCGTCGCAGTCGTCGTCTGCGCCATCGCAGACCTCCGTCACGCCGGGCGCGACGGCCGGGTCGGCGTCGTCGCAGTCGTCGCAGGCGCCCACCCCGTCCCCGTCGGCGTCGAAGCCCTCGTCGGTGTCGCCGTCGCAGTCGTCGTCGACGCCGTTGCAGACCTCGGCGGCGTCCGGGTTGACGGCGGCGTCGGCGTCGTCGCAGTCGAGGTCGCAGTTCGTGAAGCCGTCGAAGTCGTCGTCGGCCACCTCGTCGATGACGCCGTCGCAGTCGTTGTCGAGCCCGTCGCAGAGCTCGAGCAGCCCGGGGGCCGCCTGGGGATTGAGGTCGTCGCAGTCGCCGGCGCACAGGCCGACCCCGTCGCCGTCGCTGTCGTACGTCTCGTCGGCCACGCCGGAGCAGTCGTTGTCCACGCCGTCGCAGACCTCCGGCGCCCCGGGGAAGACGGCCGCGTCGCCGTCGTCGCAGTCCGTGGACGGGGTCGCGCACGAGCCCGGGAGGTAGAACCCGTCGCCATCGGCGTCCGTTGAGAGGCCGTCGTCGACCGTCCCCGAGCAGTCGTTGTCGGCTCCGTCGCAAATCTCGGCGTTGCCGGGGAAGACCGCCGGGTTGCCGTCGTTGCAGTCGCCGTCGCAGACGCGCGAGCCGTCGCCGTCGAGGTCGAAGATCTCGTCGATCGCACCGTCGCAGTCGTCGTCGATGCCGTTGCACTGCTCCTGCGCGTAGGGGAAGACCGACGGGTCGGTGTCGTCGCAGTCGGGCGGAGTCGAACACGCGCCGATGCCGTCGCCGTCGCCGTCGAAGCCGTTGTCGACGAACCCGTCGCAGTCGTTGTCCAGGCCGTCGCAAGCCTCGGTCGCGTCCGGGTTGAACGCAGGGTCGCCGTCGTCGCAGTCCCCACCGCAGGTCGTCCAGCCGTCGCCGTCCAGGTCGGGGGCCTCGTCGACGACGAAGTCGCAGTCGTTGTCGAGGCCGTCGCAGAGGTCGATGGCACCCGGGGCGATGTCGGCGGACGTGTCGTCGCAGTCGCCGCCGTTGGGGAAGGCCGGGTCGCACGGGGTGTAGCCGTCGCCGTCCTCGTCGAGGTCCGAGTCGACGATGCCGTCGCAGTCGTCGTCCAAGCCGTCGCAGACGTCGTCGGCAGCGTCCGGGGAGATCGCCGCGTCGGTGTCGTCGCAATCCCCCGAGCTGACGTTGTAGCCGTCGCCGTCGTCGTCCACGTCGGAGCTGTCGGGTCCGCCGAACGGGCCGATGTCGGCGACGCTGCCGTCGGGGTCGTCTTCGGTCGGGGTGCCGGCGTCGAGCAAGGGGCTGTCCGGGCCCGGGTAGAGCAGGTCGTTCGTCGGGTCAGCGTCGTCCGAGAACTGGACGAGTCCGGGCTCCTCCGAGAGGTTCCCGTCGACACCGATGACGTCGGGCACGTCCTCGTCGAAGTGGCCTTCGGGGTTGCCGTACAGGAGGTTGAAGGCGAGCTCGGGAGAGCCCTCGAACGAGGCCCCGATCGCGGGGCTGTTGGCGTTGAAGGCGATCAGGTTGTCGTGGATCGACGGCTGGTCCGGTCCGAGCAGGTAGATGGCCGAGCCGTTGCCCGAGGCGTCGCCGCCGAGGAAGGCATTCCAGCCGAGGTCGACGGGCGCGACCTGGAGGAGGGCACCGGCTCCCCAGGGCGCGGTGTTCGCGTCGAAGACGTTGTTGTTGACCGTGGCGGCCGCCTGGTGGATGTACAGGGCGCCGCCCGACGCCGTGGCCGTGTTGCGGGTGAAGGTCGACAGCGCGATCGACGACTCCCCGTCACCGCTGATCCACGCGCCGGCTCCCCACTGGGCCTCGTTGTCCTGGACCGTGACCGAGTCGAGGAGCAGCGAGTCGCCGGAGAAAGCGACCGCCCCGCCCTGGAGGGAGCCGACATTGAGCTCGGCCAGGCCACCCACCCAGTCGAGCGACGTTGCGCCCGACGCGCGGATCCCGGCGCCGATGGCGGCCGCGTTGTCCGCCACGATCACGTCCACCAAGGAGGCCGTGCAGTCGACGAGGTTCATCCCGCCCCCGTACACGGCGCCTGTGTTGCCCTCGACGGTCGTCGCGGTCAGGTCGATCGTGCCGGCGTCGCAAAGCAGGCCACGATCGTTGTCGGTGATGACGGAGTCGGTCAGGGCCAGGGACGACGCCTCGATGAGAACGCCCGGCGCACCACCCTGGATCGTGAAGCCCATCAGCTCGGCGCCGGACGGCTCGCCGGAGATCGCCTGGACGCCGCCCTCGATCGTCGTCGCGTCGGCCCCCGCGGTCGACTGGACGAGGAGGACCTTGCCGTCGAGGTCGACGAGCTCCGTGTACGTGCCGGGGTGAACCTCGAGGGTGTCCCCGCTGGCCGCGGCGCCGATCCCCTCCGAGATGGTGGTGAAGTCTCCGCCCCCCGCCGGGTCGATGACCCAGGTGGTCTGCGCGAACGCAGCGCCGGGGACGAGCAGGCCGACTCCGAGCAGCAGGGCGAGCGCCCCGAGCCGGCGGCGGCCTCGCGCCACCACGGCGAAGACGATGAACACGGCGACAACCGGAGCCGGGGACCCGCTCGCGAGGGACGACGTGCAGGAGGCGTCGCCGGTCGCGACGGGCGTGCAGTCGTCGGTTCGGGTCGGATCGGTGTCGTCGCAGTCGCCGGCGCAGGTCGTGACGCCGTCGCGGTCGAGGTCCCAGGGCCCGTCCACCACGCCGTCGCAGTCGTTGTCGATCCCGTCGCAGACGTCGGCGTCGGTGCAGTCCGGTGAGGGGGTCACGGGCTCCGGCGGCTCGTAGCCGTCGCACCCTTCGTCCGCCGCACCGTCGCAGTCCTGGTCGATGTCGTCGCCGCAGACCTCCTCAGCGCCGGGGGCGGTCGCCGCGTCGTCGTCGTCGCAGTCTCCGCCGCAGCTCGTGAAGCCGTCCTCGTCGGTGTCGAAGGTCTCGTCCACGAGGAGGTCGCAGTTGTCGTCGAGGCCGTTGCACAGCTCCTCGGCGCCGGGGTGGACGCGCGGGTTGTTGTCGTCGCAGTCGAACGGGCCTGTCTCTCCGCAGGGCGGGAGTCCGTCGCCGTCGAGATCGACGTCGTCGTCGATCCCCTCGTCGCAGTCGTCGTCGATCCCGTTGCAGACCTCGTCGAGCAGCGGGGAGACTCCGGGGTCTTCGTCGTCGCAGTCGCCGTCGCAGGGCGTGACGCCGTCACCGTCGACGTCGAGGCCCTCGTCGGCGAGGCCGTCGCAGTCGTTGTCGATGCCGTCGCACAGCTCGGGGGCCGACGTGTAGACGGTCGGATCCGTGTCGTCGCAGTCCCCCGCACACGAGACCACGCTGTCTCCATCCGCGTCGAAGCCGTCGTCGGTGGTCAGGTCGCAGTCGTTGTCGATCCCGTCGCAGACCTCCACCAGCGCGGGCGAGCGGGCCGGGTCGTCGTCGTCGCAGTCGCCGTCGCACACGCCGACGCCGTCGGAGTCCGCGTCGAAGCCTTCATCGACGACGAGATCGCAGTCGTTGTCGATGCCGTCGCAGAGCTCGGGGAGGCCCGGGGCGGCGTTGGGCTCGTCGTCGTCGCAGTCGCCCGTGCAGGAACTCACGCCGTCGCCGTCGAGGTCGAACCCCTCGTCGATCTCGCCGTCGCAGTCCTCGTCGTCGCCGTCGCAAACCTCGACGGCGCCGGGGTTCAGAAGCGGGTCGTTGTCGTCGCAGTCGGGGGTCTCGCCGCAGGGCAGCCAGCCGTCGCCGTCGAGGTCGAAGCCCTCGTCCACCTGGTCGTCGCAGTTGTTGTCCGCCCCGTCGCAGACTTCCGGGGCGTAGGGAAAGACGACGGGGTCGGTGTCGTCGCAGTCACCCGACTCGGTGGAGTAGCCGTCGCCGTCGGCGTCGCCGGAGACGTCAGGCCCGCCGAGCGCGCCGATGTCGGACGCGGTGCCGTCGTCGTCCAGGATGGCGGGGTTGCCCGCATCGATGAGGGGAGAGCCGACCAGCCGGCTGAGGTCGTCGTTCGTCGGGTCCTCGTCGTTGCTGTACCCGGCGAGGAGCGGGTCCTCGGCGATGTTGTCGTCGAAGCCGACGCCGGTGGTGCTGGAGTAGGTGTCCCAGAGCACGCCCCAGAAGTCGTTGTTGCGGATGACGGGGTCGGGGCTCGAGTTCCAGAAGACGGCGTAGCTGGAGTCCACGTCGACGAAGAGGTTGTTCTCGACCAGGGAGCCGGGCGGGACGTGGATGCCCTTCCAGGGCGGGCTGAGGAAGTCGTTGTTGCGGATGGTGGCGGTGCCGCTCGTGACCCAGACGACCCCCTGCGTCGTCGTGTTGTCGATGAACGTGCAGCCCTGGACGAGCACGTCGTTCGTACCCATCGAGTAGTCGATGCCGGGGCCGCCCAGGAACGTGCAGCCGAGCGCCTCCAGCGAGCCGCCCCACCGGCCCATCAGCTCGACGCCGGCGTCGAACGTCGAGCCCATCACGGTCAGCGGCGCCTCGCCCCCATCGACGGTCGTGAAGCCGCTCGTCTGGCTGAAGGAGCACTGGTCGATCAGCACCGAGGCCGCGTCCGTGGCCTGGATGTGGCTCGCAGCGTTCTCCGAGAAGGTCGAGTTGGCGACGATGACGTCGGCCGTCGGCAACGCGCTCCATCCCGAGAAGGTGGCTCGGTAGCCGATGGCGATGCCGGAGACGTCGACCGACGACCAGATGCTCCCGATGGGGCCGATGTTGCCGGTGAACGTGCTGTCGAGGACGGTGAGGGTCGTGCCCTCGTCCACCGCAACGGCCGCTCCGTAGGCGCAGCGGTTCCCTGAGAAGCTCGTGTTCGTGATGACGACCTCCGCCCCCGGAGCGCCGTAGATGCCGCCGACCGCGAGGTACGTGTTCTGGCCGTTGTTCAGGATCACGCTGTCATGGACGGCCAGGCTGCTGCCGGCGCCGCCGATCCAGATCGCGTTGCCCTCGAAGTGGCCCGTCGTCCAGTTCCCCTCGAGGGTCGAGTCGGTGACAGTCACGGTGCTCTCGGTGGCCCACAACGCGCCGCCCTCGCCGTCGGAGCGGTTGCCGAAGACGGTGGCCCCCGTGATGGTCACGTCGGCGTCCTCGGCGTAGATCGCGCCGCCGGCGTCGTACGCCCAGCCGCCGTTGAAGTAGTCGCCGTCACTCGCCCAGCTCGCCTGGACGACCGAGACCATGCCGCGCTGGTTCGGCGTCGCGACGAAGTCGTTGTCGATCGTCAGCGGCGAGGCGCCCGCGGTGATCGCCAGGGCACTCCCGGTCAGCGCGTGGTTCCCGCACCCCTCCATGACGTTGCCGACCAGGGTGGGCGAGCTGGCCGTGACAAGCGCGCATCCGTCGTAGCCGGTCAGGGTGAAGCCCTCGAGGCGGGCGTCGGGGCCCACGCCGCCGCTGAAGATCACGGCGCGGGATCCCGAGGCCGACAAGGTCGTCACCGACGGGCCGGAGGAGGCCTCGATGACGAGCTCCTTGCCCGCGTAGTCGAACGGGCCGCTCCACGAGCCGGGACCGACGATGAGGGTGTCGCCGGGCGCAGCTGCTGCCATCGCGACGACCAGGTCGGAGTAGTCCCCGCCCGACATCTCGACCGTGTACGTCGCCGCCGAAGCGAGGGCCGGCAGGAGCACGGCCGCCGTCGCCACCGTGGCGAGGCCGACGCGGCGCCGTCGGATGATCAGTCCGAAGGCGAGGAGGAGCGCGAGGCCCGCGGGCGCTGACCTGCGGCCGGAAGCGGAGCACCCCAGGCCGTCGTCGGGCACCCCATCGCAGTCGTTGTCGATGCCCGTCGGCGAGCCCGTCCCGGCGTCCTCCGGCGCGTTCGCGAAGACCGCGGGGCGGGTGTCGTCGCAGTCGCCTCCACAGGAGGTCTGCCCGTCGTCGTCGCGATCGAAGTCCTCGTCGATGGCGCCGTCGCAGTCGTCGTCCACGAAGTTGCAGCCTTCGGGGGCACCCGGGAAGACGAGCGGGTCGCTGTCGCGGCAGTCGCGGGGCGGCGCGTCCGCCGGCAGATCCGCGCCGGCGCCGCAGTCGGCGAAGAGGTCCCCGTCGGCGTCCCAATCCTCGTCGATGAGGCCATCGCAGTCGTCGTCGATGCCGTTGCACACCTCGTCCGTACAGCCGGAGTCGGGGTCCGAGTCGTCGTCGTCGGCCGCGTCGTCATCGTCGGCGTCGTCGTCGTCGGCCGCGTCGTCATCGTCAGCGGCATCGTCGTCGTCGCCCTCGACCGGGTCGTCGTCGTCATCTCCGAGGTCCACGGCCGGGCAGCCCTCGTCGATCGCGCCATCGCAGTCGTTGTCGACCGCGTCGCAAGTCTCGGTGGCGCCGGGCAGCGCGGCGGCGCTGAAGTCGTCGCAGTCCCCCTCGCAGAGGGTGTAGCCGTCCGCATCGGCGTCGAAGCCCTCGTCGGTGGAGTCGTCGCAGTCGTTGTCGAAGCCGTCGCAGAGCTCCGTGTTGCCGGGCGCGACGTCCGGGTCGTCGTCGTCGCAGTCGAAGCACGAGCCCCAGCCGTCCTCGTCGGCGTCGAAGTCCTCGTCGATCGCGCCGTCGCAGTCGTCGTCGACCGCGTTGCAGAGTTCGGGATCGCCGGGGGACACGGCCGGGTCGAGGTCGTCGCAGTCGCCTCCGCAGGGCGTGTAGGTGTCGGCGTCGAGGTCCCAGCCTTCGTCGATGGCGCCGTCGCAATCGTTGTCGAGCAGGTCGCACAGCTCGGGGCCGTTCGCGTAGATGGTCGCGTCCGCGTCGTTGCAGTCGCCCGCGCACGGCGAGACGCCGTCGCCGTCCGCGTCGTAGCCCTCGTCGATGAGGCCGTCGCAGTCGTCGTCGACGCCGTCGCACGTCTCCGTCGTGGCCGGGGAGACGTCGGCGAGGCTGTCGTTGCAGTCGCCGTCGAGGTGGGTGAAACCGTCACCGTCGAGGTCCAGCTCCGGGGCCAGCGGGCCGCCCGAGATGCCGATGTCGGCGGCGGTGCCGTCGAGGTCGAGGATCGCAGCGTCGCCTGCGTCGATCAGGGGGCTGCCGAAAGCCGGCCAGAGGTCGTCGCCGAGGAGCTGGTCGTCCAGGGTCCACGAGACGACTTCGGGGTCGCCCGCGTCGAAGTTGAACTCGTAGCTGCTCGCAGCCACGGTGCCGCCGAGCGAGTCCCGGAAGACCGGTTGTTCGGCGAAGACGGAGTGGCCGGCGGACCACGACCCGCCGTCGGCGAGCACGTCGGAACCGTCGGTGGAGGCGTCGTTGCCGAGGAACGTGCAGAAGTCGATGGAGACGTCGCCGCCGTCGATCGCGATCCCCGCGCCGGTGAAGGCGGTGGCCTCCGTGATCCCGACGTTCGACAGGACGGCCGTCCCGTCGGCAACGTGTACGGCCCCGCCACGGTTGGCTACCGCTCCTGCGGAGAGGCTCGCGCTCCAGGTCAGTTCGCCGCCGTCGACGGCGAACACGCCGCCGAGGTTGGCCGACGTCGCCTCGACCATGAGCAGCTCGGCGGTCAGCTCGCCTCCGCCGACCCAGGCGACGCCGCCCGAGCCCAGCGCTTCGACGTCATCGATGTCGAGCCCGGCGAGCGCGACCGTGGCGGAGGATCCCGCCTCGACCTGCACCAGCCCGCCGTCACCGGTGGTCGTCACCCCGTTGATGGTGCCGCCGTTCCAGACGACGTCTGCGGCGCCGGAGGCACGCAGGATGGGCCCGACCATGTTCTCGAGCGACGTGTCGACCAGGGTCAGGGTTCCGCCTAGGGCCTCGTAGAGCCCCGCGCCCGGGTACGGGAGAGCCGGCGGGGACGGATTGCCGACGACGTTCGGGGTGCCGGTGAAGCTGGGATTCACCACGGTCAGGGCACCGCCCGAGACGCGGTAGGGACCGATGTACAGGTCCTCGCCGTAGAAGGCGTTCGTCTCGCCCTCGAGGGTGGCCGTGCCGGAGAGGACGTCGATGGCGGGACCGACGTCGAGGTCGCCGACGCGGCCCAGCCAGGCGCCGTTGGCCCAGAAGGTCCCCCCGTCGACCTCGACTCCGGTCACGTCGGCCCCGTTCCCGAAGTAGCCGACCTGGCCGCCGTTCATGGTCAGCTCGCCCCCGGCCCCGACGTAGACCACCCGCTCGGTGCCGAAGTCCTCGTCGAAGGCGCCGCCGTCGAACATCGTCACGGTCGCGCCGACGACCGACAGCTCCTCGGTGCGGATGTCCTCGAAGGTCACGCTCGCGCCGCCGCTGACGTCGACGTCGCCGAGTTGCTCCCAGCTGGGCCACGACTGGGCGAACGTGAGCTCCTTGCCGACGATGGAGACGTCGTCCCAGACGCAGGGGACCGAGGTGCAGTCGTAGCCCTCGATGTGGCCGATCAGGATGAGGTCCCCGTCGTCCGCGGCGTCGACCGCGTCCTGGACGGTCGAGAAGTCCGCTTCCGGGGGCCCGACGGCGACGAGCCAGGTGTCCGCCTGGGCGAGCGACGGGAGGACGATGGCCGCTGCGATCGCCCCCACCCAAGCCACGCGTCGCCGGCGGGCGAGGGAGACGAAGAGGACGACGGCGAGCAACGAGGGGGCTGCCGACGGGGCGGCCAGGGTGCAGCCGGAGCCTTCGTCCGGCGGATCCGGGACCACGCGGGTAGGGCTCCCGGGGAAGATCGAGGGATCGGCGTCGTCGGGGTCCCCGCCGCAGCTCGTGAACCCGTCGCCGTCGGCGTCGAAGCCCTCGTCGACTGCGCCGTTGCAGTCGTCATCGAGTTCGTTGCACAGCTCGGGCGCGTCGGGGTGGACGGCCGGATCGGAGTCGTCGCACTCCAAGCACGCGCCGAACCCGTCGCCGTCGAGATCGAAGCCTTCGTCGATGACGAAGTCGCAGTTCTGGTCGATGCCGTCGCAGACCTCCTCGGCGAAGGGGAAGACGGTGGGGTCGTCGTCGTCGCAGTCGCCGTCGCAGTCGCCGATGCCGTCTCCGTCGCGGTCCTCCGTCTCGTCGATCTCGCCGTCGCAGTCGTCGTCGATCTCGTTGCAGACCTCGAGCGCATCGGGCGCTACCTCGGGGTCGTCGTCATCGCAGTCGCCCGCACACGAGGTGGTTCCGTCGCCGTCGAGGTCGAAGTCCTCGTCGACGATCCCGTCGCAGTCCTCGTCGCGGCCGTCGCACGTCTCGATGGCTCCCGAGTAGACGTCGGGGTCGGTGTCGTCGCAGTCGGGTCCGCAGGGCCCCTGGAGGTCGCCGTCGAGGTCGGGGGCGTTGTCCTCGAGGCCGTCGCAGTCGCGGTCGACGCCGTCGCAAGCCTCGGCGGCGCCGGGGTGCGTGAGGGGATCGAGGTCGTCGCAGTCGGGTCCGGAGCCGAGCGTGCAGGCGATCCAGCCGTCGCCGTCGCGGTCGAAGTCCTCGTCGGCGAGCCCGTCGCAGTCGTTGTCCAGCCCGTCGCAGACCTCCGGCCAGGCCGCCACCTCGGGCTCGTCGTCGTCGCAGTCGCCCGCGCAGGTGGTGAGGCCGTCGCCGTCGGCGTCGAACCCCTCGTCCACGAGCCCGTCGCAGTCCTGGTCGATGGCGTCGCACAGCTCGGCCCAGCCCGGGGCGATGGTCGCGTCGCCGTCGTCGCAGTCGCCGCCGCACGGCGTGAAGCCGTCGCCGTCGAGGTCGAGGTCCTCGTCCGTCGCGCCGTCGCAGTCGTCGTCGAGGCCGTTGCAGACCTCGACTCCGTCGGGCCCGACGGAGGCGTCGTCCGGGTCGCAGTCGCCGTCGCAGACCGTGGCCCCGTCGCCGTCCACGTCGATCTCCTCGTCGGCGAGGAGGCCGTCGCAGTCGGTATCGACGTTGTCGCATGCCTCGGGTTCTGCGGGCGAGACGTCCGCGTCCTGGTCGTCGCAGTCGCCTTCGTCGGTGGAGTAGCCGTCCCCATCGACGTCGAGGCCCTCGTCGACGACGCCGTCGCAGTCGTTGTCGATGGCATCGGGCCACTCGGTGGCGAGGGGGTAGACGGTCGGGTCGAGGTCGTCGCAGTCGCCGCCCATCGTGGTGACGAGGTCGCCGTCGAGGTCCTCGGGGTCGTCGGCGACGCCGTCGCAGTCGTTGTCGATGCCGTCGATGAGTTCCAGGGCCGCCGGGTGCAGGGCGGGATCCGCGTCGTCGCAGTCCGGTGTGGGGCCGCAGGGAGCCCAGCCGTCGAGGTCGGCGTCGAAGTCCTCGTCGATGGCGCCGTCGCAGTCCTGGTCGACGCCGTCGCACGCCTCCGGCTGGTCGGGGTGGACGTCGGCATCGGTGTCGTCGCAGTCGCGGGCGAACCAGGGGAGGATGGCCTCGCCGCCGACGAAGCCGTCCCCGTCGAGGTCGGGCACTCCCTCGTCGGGATCGCCGTCGCAGTCGTCGTCGAGGAGGTTGGGCCGCTCCGCCGCTCCCGGATGAATGTCGGGGTCGGCGTCCATGCAATCGCCGGCCAGGCGCGAGACGCCGTCGCCGTCGGCGTCCCAGAGGTAGGGATCGAAGCCGGAGAAGGCGCCGACGTCGGAGACGGATCCGTCGGCGTCTGCTCCGCCGGCGGTCCAGAGGTCGATGAGCGGCGACGTCGGGGCGAGGCGTAGGTCGTCGTCGGACCAGTCGCCGTTGTCGGTGTACTGGATGAAGCCCGGGAAGAGGGTGTAGTTGCCGGCGGGGTCCGGCCCGGCGTCCCAGTAGTCGTCGGTTTCGTTGGACCAGGCGTTGTTCCCGGAGAAGAGGAAGTAGTTGACGTTGAAGACGGCCGTGCCGCCGGTGTTGTGCGCGATCAAGTTGCCTGTCACCTCGTTGCTGACGAGGCTCATCGCGCTGCCGGGGCCGGCCTTGTCGTTGCCGACGAACGCGTTTCGCGAGACCGAGGGCCCGTTGGGGATGTCCAGCGCGCCGCCCTCGTTTCCGACGAAGAGGCTGTTGCTGATCTCGGGTGCGCCGCTCCCGCCGGACAGACTGAGGGCCTTCTCCCCGTTGCCCACGAAAAGGACGCCGTGGAGGAGGCCGTCGGCGGCGATGGGCGAGCAGGTCTCGCATACGACGGCGCCGCCGTAGATCGAACTCGCTCCGTTGAAGCGGACGGCGCCCCCCTGCATCCGGGGAGCTGTCACCGTCCCGAGGATGGCGGAGCCGGCGTGGTCGACGAAGTCGCAGTCCAGGAGGAGGTCGTCTTCCTCGGCCGCCCACCGGCCGCTCAGGCCGAGCTGGTTGTCGAAGAATCGCGCCCGCTGGACGAGGGCCGTCGTGTAGTCGTCGTCGATGGGGCGATCGGGGGGATTGCTCGTCTGGATGCCGACGGCGGCGGTGTACGTGCCGCTGTAGTGGCCCGTGACTTCGATGTCGGTGAGCTCCAGGTCCGTGGCCCAACTCTGTAAACCGGCGCCCGCCGTTGCGTCGTTGGCTTCGAAGCGAACCGAGCTCAGGGTCGCGGTCCCGTGCTCAGGGGGCGCCCAGGGGATGAACTCTCGGCGATCGACGTAGAGGCCGCCGCCCACGTCCGCCGAGTTGTCGCTCCACAGCCCCCACTCGACCGAGAGACTCCCCGCTTCGCCGTACCAGCCTCCGCCGATTCCGCCCACGCCGGTGGTGTAGGCGGTGCCGAGAGCTTCGTTGCCGCTCACTTGGACGGCGAGGATCTCGACGTCCGAGGACAGGGCGCTGCCTCCGCCTCCGACGCCGTGGGCGAGGTTGTCCAGGAGGGTTCCACCCTGCCAGGACAGCCAGGCCTCCTCGAGATGCACTCCACCGCCGTCGAACTCGGACAGGTTGTCGAGGACCGTCAGGCGAACGGCCTCCAGGCCCCCGTCGACGATGGCGATGCCTCCCCCGTAGGCTCCGCTGTTGCCGCTGACCTCGACCCGCTCGAAGCTCGGCGCGCCGCCCTCGATCAAGACGCCGCCGCCGTAGGCGCCCATCGCGGGGAGGCCGTTTCCCTCGATGACCAGGTCTCGGAGCGTCGGCGAGCTCGACGCGATCCAGACGCCATGGGTCTCGCAGCCGGTGATGGTGAATCCGGCCAGGACCGTCGTTGCGGACTCGCCCGAGACGAAGCGAACGCAAGACGGTGCCGACGAGGGTTGGATGAAGCTCAGGTTGGAGCCGGCGCCGACGATCCTGACCTCCTTGCCGGCCGGGTCGACGACCTCGTCGTAGAAGCCGGGTTCGACATGGATCAGGTCCCCGTCCGCGGAGGCGTCGACGGCGTCCCCGATCGTGGTGAAGTCCCCGGCGCCGGTGGGATCGACGGTCCACTCGAGGGCGGCGGCGGTGGTCGGAGCGAGTACGGCCAGCGCTGCCGCGAGCCAGCGCGCCATCAATCGATCCTCCGGAAGTTCACCGGGGGCGGGGGAGGTACGTTGTCGATGGTGAAGCCGTCGACGCAGAGGTCGCCGGTCTGGCCGTCGGACTGCAAGCAGGTGGCGCAGAGGCGCCACCCGCCGTCGGTGGGGACCGGGTAGGCGATCGCGAAGGTGCCGGGCTTGTCGAGCGCTTCCACGGTGGCGGGGAGACCGTCGGGGTCCTTGATGCCGGCGTCGTATGAGCGGGCGAGGAGGTCGACGAATTCGGCGCCCTCGGCGATGGGAACTTCGACGACGGCGTCGACGGTCTGTCCGTTGCGGGGGCCTGCGTCGGGCGAGAGCCAGCGGACCTCGCACGGCAGGCCGGACTCGAGGGTGGGCCAGGGGTCAGCGGAGAAGGGAGCTTCTTCCGGGGAGGTGCGATCGGCGGCGGTTGCCGGTGGCTGAGGATCCGCGACGGGGTCTTCGGCCGGCAGCTCGGCGGTGCCCGGGCAGGCGGCCAGCACCAGCGTGGCGGTGAGCGCCATCGCGGTCCGGTAGGTCGAGAACTTCTCCACTGATTGCTCCCCGCGCACGCGCGCGATGTTCGTTCCCCAAGAGGGACGAACGACGGGGAGCTTACGAAGAAACATGCGGAATCCGCATCGGGCGGGCTCAGGTGCGCGAATGGCCGACATGTCGCCCGAAGGGGAAGATCGCGTGTGATTTCCGGGATCTCCAACGCGCGAATGCGCGGCCCGGCATCTCCGGTGAGATCGCCGCTCTTCCGGTTCTTCTACGGAAGTTGATCCGGATTCGCGCTTCTCGCGCAGGCGCTTGGGCCCTCGTTCATGACGGTCGGGTCCACATTCGCGCTCATTCGCGCGGTTGTGGGCGGAGGGCGGTGCGTCAGTCGACCGGCTTGGCGCGGATCGGGAGACGCGGGTCCAGGTGCTCCTCCCAATGGGGCTCGAGGTCGTGCCTGTACTCGCGCCGGAATCGCTCGTTGAGACGCCGCGCGGCGCCCGCAGCCCCGAGTTGGCGGAGCACGGCGTGGAGGCGAATCATGGCGTCCCGGTGGCTCTGTCCCGCCGGGCCGTCGGGCGCGAGGCGCAACGCAGACTCGAAGCACTCCTTCGCCTCCTGCCAGCGGCTCAGGACAAGCAGGTTCTGACCGCGCGTGAAGTGGTGGTGCTGGTAGCTCTCGCAGGAGGGAGCCGCGGCGGCGAATGCCTGCTCTGCCTCCTCGTGGCGCCCGACGTTGCTGAGAATGATGCCGATCTCGTTGCGAGCGTTGAAGAAGTCGGGGTCCAGGGCGACGGCGAGATGGCACTCCTGGAGCGCCTCGCCGATGACTTCCGGGTCCCGGGTGTGCTGCGCCAGCTGCCCCAACGCCGCCCCGAGATAGAAGTGTGGTCCCGCGTCTTCAGGCCCCAACTGCACGGCTTTGCGGAGGAGTGGCACCGCGACGTCGGGTCTGCCTGCGCTGAGTGCGCGTGTCGCCTCGGAGGCCAGGGTCAGCGCGTGGATGGCCGGAGGCGGGTCCGGGAGCAACCGGGCCATCGCGTCGGCGTCGGGCACGCGGTCGTAGTCCTGCATCCGCAGGAGCGCGTCGGACAGGAGGTCGGTCAGCTCAGCCCGGTCCAGTCCGGACGCCTCCGAAAGGTCCGGGAAGTGGCGGAAGGCGGCGTCGAACTGCCGTTCTGTTGTCGCGAGGCTGCCTGCCCAGTGGGAGATCCGCAGGGTCCAGTCGCTTCCGAGGGCGGCCAGGTCCGCGGCCACCCCGTCCTTGAGGCAGCGCGATTCGAGGAACTGGCAGAGCGGTGCGCCGAAGCGGGTCCGCGCGCCGCCCAGGAGCAAGTCGACTGCGTAGGCGTGCGGCACGCCACCGTCGAGCGAGAGGTACTCGTGCGTGAGCTTTGCGGTCGTGAACGCCGCGCCGACGAAGTCGACGACCCGCGGCTCGCCGAGCAGCGAGACAAGCTCCGAGCGCAGAGCTGCCACACCGACGGCGAGCCGGAGTTGGAACTCGATCTCGTGAACCGGCGCGGCGGCCGTCGAGGCCAGGGCCTCGGCTGCGGCGTGGATGTTCGCCGAGCGGGGGAGACTGTCGCCCTTCTTCCAGGCCCGTCGGGCGTTGGCTGTGACGCCGACGGCCTTCTCCAGGGCACCCCAGGAGAGTCGGGAGCCGCGGAGTTGGTCGAGGGTGCGGGGGAGGACGTCGGCTCGGGTCCAGCGGGTGTCGGCTTCGGGGTGAGCATGGTTGAGCCAGCTCCAGGCTCCCCAGCGAATCCCGAGATCAAGGCTGACGAGGCGGAGGACCGCGACGACGACATCGGCGAGCGTCCGATGGGGGAGAGGCCACTGGCTGCACTCACCCGCGACCAGGTCCCAGAGGGAGGACGCGGTCATGGCCAAGGCCTCGAGGAACTCGCGCATCGTGGAGGACGGGCGGTCGAGGCACGCCGGTGCGGGGACAGACTCGGCGGCGAGTTCGTCGATGAGCAGCCCGCGAACCCGGGTCGCCACGCTCTCGTCGACGCGGAGTCCCCGGAGGTAGCGCTGCGCGGTCTTGTCGTATCCGTCGTCGTCGCGCAGGGCTCCGCGGAGGCGGAGGTAGTCGGCGGCCTTGCCGACCAAGAAGCCAGACAGCGGCAACCGCGCGCCGTCGTTCCCGTGGGTGATGTAGTTCCTCTCCATCTCGTGCCCCGCAGCCGCCGGGAGGGATCGTGCCCGACCCCTCCCGGCTGGGCCTCACTTCTTGGACGAGCCGCCGGAGGACTTGCCGCCCCCGGACTTGCCGGAGTTGCGGGAGCCGGCGCTCTGGGCGCGCGACTTGAAGCCCTGGTTGCGTCCGCTGCGGTCGGCGTGGCTCTGGATCCGCGCCGCCGAGTTGGGGGTCATATTGCTCTTGCTCATCGTCTCTCTCCGTCCGGCCGTCGGAGGTCGGTCATCGACCCCGCGCCGGCACTTCGAAGACCCTAAGCAGCTCCCTCTCGGGGCGGCAGGTCCAGTTTGGTGGACACCGACTACGTTCCCCCGGCGAACGAGAAAATGAAGTCCGATCGGCTGGTTTCCGTAGCCGCTGCGTCGGTCGATCTGTGCTTCGACGGACGTTCGGCCGGCGGCGCTGGTCGCTGGCGGCTGAAAGGTCTTGGCTCGTCGCCCTTCTATCTATGCCGGAGGTGGACCATGCGAACCAGCGATGAGAATGACCTCACGGGGCAGGTCGCGGACCTGCTCGAGGCAGCCGACGAGCTCTCGGGGGTGCTCACGGAGATCGGGGGGATGGTGGAGGGCCGCGGGGGCTCGGCGCCCTTGCAGTGCGTCCGCTGGGCGCTTGCCTGGGTCGAGTTGCAGTGCCTTCGTTTGCTGGAGCTGGCGCGGTGGCTCCGGGACGACGTCGAGCGTCAGCTGCAAGCGGGGCTGGCGGCCTCAGGAGCGTTCGCGGCCGTGACAACGGGCTCGAACGTCACGCTGGCCGATTCGTCCGGCGGGGATTGGGACAGCGGCTGGGGGCCGGCGTCGCCGTGCTGGGAGTCGAAGCCGGAGTGGAGCGACCCGGGCGGCCTGTTGCGGTGAAGGTGAAGGCAACCAACCCGGGACGGAATCCGTCCCGGTCCGGAGGTTGACTGAATTCGGGGGCCGACACGCCCCACCGCACTGTGCATGGCCAACCAGACCGAAGAACTCGCTGCCGATCTCATGGCCTTCTCGTTGCTCCGCGGCGTCGCCGTTGGGCCGCGGTACGGACTCATGGCGCGCAACGTGCGCTTGCGGAAGCGGTTCCCCGTCTACGGTGAGCAACGGGAGTGGGAGTTCGACCTCATCGGGCTCGTCGTGGGCCCCGGCGGCGTCCTCAGGTACGTAGACGTCTTCGAGTTCAAGGTGGGCCGAGCCGGCAAGTTGCTGAAGCAGCTCCGGTCCTGCAGGGACCTGGGCTTCTTCCGTCACATCTACGGGGTCTGGGGAACTCCCCACCGCGGGGAGGTGGCGAGGGCCTGCGAGGCAGAGGGGTTTGGAACCCTGGCCTTTGAGGTTCGGGCAGGCGCGCCGTCCATTCGGTGTAGGACGCCACGTTCATGCTCCCACCTGACGCCGGTCGCGCCACGATCTAGG
>CAYFOA010000092.1:0-26371 GCA_964344575.1 uncultured Rickettsiales bacterium
CGACGACGACAGCGTGATCCCGGACGACGACGACGCGGTGGGGGACGACGACGACAGCGTGATCGGGGACGACGACGACTCGACGGGTCCGACGACGACGGCGACGGTGCTGGGGGTGGGCGTCCCGACGCCGGTCCCGCCGACGGGGAGCAGCGGGACGACGACGTCGAGCAGCGACACGGCGCCGTGGGGGACCATCGTGGACGTGGACGTGACGCTGGACATCACGCACACGTGGGCGGCGGACCTGGACATCACGCTGATCTCGCCGAACGGGACGACGGTGGAGCTCACGAGCGACAACGGCGGCGGGTCGGACAACTACACGGGGACGACGTTCGACGACGACGCGGCGCTCCCGATCACGTCGGGCTCGGCGCCGTTCACGGGGAGCTACCAGCCGGAGGAGTCGCTGAGCAACTTCGACGGGGAGAACGCGGCGGGGGTGTGGTTCCTGGAGATCGTGGACGACGCGGGGGGCGACCTGGGGACGCTGAACTCGTGGTCGATCACGCTGACGCTGAACTGACCGTCACCCGCAGCTGACGCCCGTCCCGCCGAGGCCGCAGTACCCGTTCGGGTTCTTGTGCAGGTACTGCTGGTGGTAGTTCGGAAGCTGTGTGATTTCATATACTTGCGGGCTAACTAGACACAAATTCGCCGGAACTAGACACAAATCCCCGGCTATCGCCCCCCGAAGTCGACCTGGACGACGTTGCTTCGGGGCTCGCCCGGCGATTCACTGCAGTACGGAATCAGGGTCGATAGTTCGGACTCGGGGACGGAGAGAGCCCTGGCGAGGTCATCAATCGTGGTCGGCGCCTTCTTCGACCCAAAGACCTTCTGGAACAGCTTCGACTGCTCCCGGGGCCAGGGCTCCGGTTCCCCCGGGTCCTGCCTTCGCCAGCCCAGGCTCGACATGTGGATGAAGGCGTCCTTGTACTGCCACTCGCTGTAGACGCCCAGGTCGTACCCGCGGCGAACAATCGCCTGGACCGACACCCCCCACTCCCGTTTCGCCTTGAGCAGGGCGCGCAAGTCCGGGGAGCGGGGGAATCTCAGGACAAAGGCCTCCCGAGGTAGCAAGAACGCAGACGCGAAGCGGTTCGCCTCCGCTTCTGCCTGCCGTCCGGTCATCTTGTCTTCGCGATGAAGGACCAGGTGGCCGAGCTCGTGCATCGCGTCGAAGCGCCCCCGCTCGCCTGCCTTGAACATGTTCAGGACGACGAAGGGCTGCGAGCCCCTCCGGAAGCAGAAGGCGTCGATCTCCTTCAGAGCTTCATCGAGAGCGAACACCCGAACGCCCTTGGATTCGAGTAGATGGACCGTGTTGCCCACCGGCTTCGTACCGAGGCCCCACTGACGGCGGAGCTCCGCTGCGGCGTGCTCCGCGTGACGTAGCCGCGCCTTGGGAGACGAGCCCTCCGGCTGCGGGACGGTCTCGTACCCCAGGTCTGGGTCCCTCCATCGGGGTAGACCCGGGAATCGCCGCGACAGCTCGGCGGCAACCAGGGTCGAGAGCGTTCCGGCCGCGAGTACGCTCCGCCTGTCTTTCGCCTGCAGCGCGTGCTGGGCCCGGAAGCTCGCTGTCACTTCGTTCTTGGCGTCCGCGAAGAGCTCGACCTCGGGCTCGTAGAAGAAGCCCGGCGGGAACTGGAGCGCCAGGACCAAGCGCTCGACCACCTCCCGACCGGGCTCCGCCTGGCCACGTTCGAAGTCGCTCACCCTCCGGGAGGTAAGCGCGACCCTCTTGGCCAACTCGGCAAGCGTGAGCCGGCGACGAAGCCGCGCCAGCTTCAGCCGGGACGGGGAGAAGTCCTTGGTTTCCCGCTCGGACATCAGAGGCGTCTCCAGACGGGGAGCTACTCGATGTCGAAGTCGATCGTGTCCGGGCCGCCATCCTCGTCCGGCTGGTAGTCGGACTGCGTCAGATCGATGGCCGGGAGCAGCTCGCGGTGCGCGAACTCGAACCCGCCGTTGGCCTTCATCGTCACGGGGATGGACAGCTCCGCCGTGACACGCCGGCGCTTCCGGTGCACGAACAGCACCACCGTGATGGGCAGTTCATCTCCGTCGGTCTCGAGCTGCACGGGGAAGAGGGCGGCCTGCTGTCGTCCGAAGCGCAGGGCGTTCCAGTCGACCTGACGCTCCGTGAGCGCCCCGCGCCGACGCGTCCCGGGGCCGTCGCCCCCGGGGATCCCGGTCTTCGAATCGCCGACGCAGGTCAGCAGGATGACCCGGCCGTCGGTGGTCTGGACCCCCTCCAGGTTGCGGTCGCAGTACTCCTCCCAGCGCCCCGAGCCGGCCAGCAGCAGGCGGAGCAATCGCGTCCGCTCTGCCCAGGCCACCGTCCCCCGGTAGGTCTTCGGGTGACCTGCCTGGAACTGGTTGTCGCGGTAGGTCTCCGCACCGATGACCGACTGCTCGACGAGCTCGATCTCCTCAGCGGTCATGAGGCCGAGGAGGACTTCGGAGCGCTGCTGCTGCTTCTGGAACGACATTCGAGGATCTCCGGCCGCCAGCACCGACGACCGTCTGACCGTAGGCCGCCTACCTCGACTTGTCAAAACATGAAATCAGGTCCTCACGATCAGGGCTCCGGCGCCGCGTCTTCACCCCTCAACCGCTCGTACAACCGCCCCACGAACCACTCCTCGACGGTCTGCTTGAACGCCTCGTCCGAGAAGAACCGCTCGACGATGCTGCCGTTGCTGGCGTGGCGGTCGACGAAGGCCTCCTCGAGCACGCGCTTGGCTTTGATGCCGAAGTCCTCGCGGGTGTTCGCGCGGGCGGCCTGCTCCAGCTCGCCCTCGCCGACCAGGTGCTCCTCGACCGCGTCGAAGAAGAGCTGGTCGGCCTCGTTGAACTCGGTGCCGAAGCGGTCGTTGACCACCTCGATCAGCTTGCTCAGCCGCTCCGTCTCCTGCTTCGGCTTGCCCGTGCCCGTCTCCGCGGGGCCGTACAGCGCGCGCCCGCCGTCCGCCGCCATCAGCAGCGCGCCCTCGCCGACCTTCTGCAGCCGGTAGTAGTAGAGCGCCACGTCGTCGCCGAGCTCGACCTTCGGGCTCGCCTCCCCCGCCTTCGGCAGCTTCGTCAGAAGCATCCGACCGAAGACGTAGAGCTTCTCCAGGTCCGAATCCGCGAACGGGACGATCTGCGCCAGGAACGCGTACAGCTTCGTGAACGCCGACAGCTGCCCCCGGAACTCCTCGCGCGGCTCCTCGTCGATGTCCTTGAACCGGTCCACCGCCGGGTCCAACAGCGCGTTGAGCCGCGCGTGGTCCGCCGCCCGCTTGCTCGCGGCCGCCTTGAAGAAGACCGCCGCGAAGTTGTCGACCTCGGGCTGCAAGTACATCTGCGCCGCGTCCAGCGCCGTCTGCAGCTCGTAGAGCCGCTGGGGATCGACCTGCTCGCCGACCGTCACGCCCTCGTAGTAGTCCTGGAAGCTCGCCAGGATCTCCTCGCGCTCGTTGACGAAGTCGAGGACGAACGTGTCCTCCTTGCCCCGGCACGTCCGGTTGAGCCGCGACAGCGTCTGCACCGCCTGGATGCCCGACAGCCGCTTGTCGACGTACATCGTGTGCAGCCGGGGCTCGTCGAAGCCGGTCTGGTACTTGTTCGCGACTAGCAGCACCTGGAAGGCATCGCTGGCGAAGCGCTCCGGCACCTCGGCCTCGCCCTTGAAGCGGGGCAGCCCGTCGCGCTCGGCGGTGACGTTGTTCATGGCGACCTCGGTGTAGGTCGGCTCGCCGGGCACGTCGCGGTCGATGACCTCGCCCGAGAACGCCACCAGCGCGCGCACGTCGCCGTAGCCCTGCTCGGCGATGTACTTGTCGAACGCCAGCTTGTAGCGGACCGCGTGCAGCCGGGAGCGCGTGACCACCATCGCTTTGGCCTTGCCGCCGATCTTGTGGCGCGTCGAGCGGCGGAAGTGCTCGACGATCACCTCGGTCTTCTGGGCGACGTTGTGCGGGTGCAGGCTCATGAAGCGGGCGAGCGCGCGGCTGGCCCTCTTCTTGTCCAGCTCCGGGTCGTCGTCGACCGCCTTGATGAGCTTGAAGTACGCCTTGTAGGTCGTGTAGCCCTGCAGGACGTCGAGGATGAACCCCTCCTCGATCGCCTGCCGCATCGAGTACAGGTGGAACGGTGCGGGCTTGCCGTCCGGCCCCCGGTGCCCGAACAGCTCCAGCGTCTTGTACTTCGGGGTCGCGGTGAACGCGAAGAAGCTCATGTTCGGCTGTGGGCCGCGGAACAGCGCCGCGCGCAGGGCCAGCTGGTCGGGTGCGGACAGGTCCTCGCCCTCGTCGGCGAGCTGCTCGGCCAGGGCGCTGTCCGAGAGGATCTCCTTGACCTTGACGGCCATCTCGCCCGACTGCGAGCTGTGCGCCTCGTCGACGATGACCGCGTAGCGGCGGTCAGGCAGCGCCTCGATCTTGTCCTGGATGAACCCGAACTTGTGGATGGTGCTGATGATGATCGGCGTGCCCGAGGCCAGCGCCTGGGCGAGCTGGTCGCTGTGCTTGTCGATCTTCTCGACGACGCCGGCCCGGTGGTCGAACTGGTAGATGGTGTCCTGCAGCTGGCGGTCGAGCACGCGCCGGTCGGTCAGCACGATCACCGAGTGATAGAGCCGCTGGTCCTCGCCGTCGTGCAGCGACGACAGCCGGTGCGCCAGCCACGCGATCGAGTTCGACTTGCCCGAGCCCGCCGAGTGCTGCACCAGGTAGTTGGTGCCCGCGCCCCCGACCCGCGCCGCCGCAACCAGCTTCCTCACCGCGTCGAGCTGGTGGTACCGCGGGAAGATCATCGTCTCCGACTTGCGCTTCTTGCCGTCGGTGCCGGTGGTCTCCTCGGCCTGGAGGTGGACGAAGCGGCCGAGAACGTCGAGCAGGCTGTCCCGCTGCCAGACCTGCTCCCACAGGTAGAAGGTGCGGTGCTTGCCGGGCTCGGGCGCGTTGCCCGACGCGGTGCCGTGGCCGCGGTTGAACGGCAGGAAGAACGTCTTCTTGCCGCGCAGCCGGGTGGTCATCTCGGCGACGTCGGTGTCGACGGCGAAGTGGACCAACGCACCCTTCTTGAACCGGAAGATGGGCGCGTCGGGTGAGCGGTCGTGCCGATACTGGTGCTTCGCGTTCGCGACGGTCTGGCCCGTCATCGCGTTCTTGAGCTCGGCGGTGACGACGGGCACCCCGTTGACGAACAGGGCCAGGTCCAGCGAGAGGTCCGGCGCGGCCGGGTCGTAGTGGAGCTGGCGGACGACGACGAGCCGGTTGGCGTCGTACTGCCGCTGCACCTCGGGGTTGAGCCCGTGCGCGGGCGCGAAGACCGCGATCCGGATGCGCTTGCCGTAGAACTTGAGCCCGTGGCGCAGCACGTCGAGGGCGCCGCGTTGAGCGACGGCCTTGGCGTAGGCGGCGAGGAACAGCTCCTCGAGCTTGCCCTGGTGCAGGTCGCGGAGCTTGTTCCAGACCTTGGGCTGGACGTCTTCGATGAAGCCGAAGAGGTCGGCGGTCATCAGGGCAAGGGTGGGGTCGTAGTCGTCGGAGCTGCCGAGGGTGTAGCCGCCGTGCGCGACGAGGTGCTCGGCGATCGTGGTCTCGAAGGCGGCTTCGTTGTGGGTCTTCATGGCTGGCCCCCTCCGGCGATAGGCGGTCCCTGATAGCCCTCGGCGGCGTAGTAGGCCTGGTTCGGGTCGGTCGGCGCGTGGGGACGGGTTCGCTTGACCTGACCCGATTCGACCATCGGCCCCAGGTGGCGGCGCACCAGGTTGGCGGCGTCGCGCTCCAGCACGTGCGACAGTTCGGCCGCAGTCCAGGCCCGCCGCTTCAGGAGGACGAGGAGCACGATGCGGAGCTTGTCCGTGCGTGGGCGGGCGCCAAGCTGGGCGATCAGGTCCTGTTCGGAGGCGGTCAGCTCCTGTCGATCCGCGTCGAGCTCCCGTCGATCCGGGTCAAGCTCCCGTCGATCCGCGCCGAGCTCCCGTCGATCCGCGCCGAGCTCCCCCCGATCCGCCTCCTCCTGGTTCCTCAGCGTCACCCAGACCTCGTGCTCTCGGGTGTCGTAGCGAGGCAGCGGTAGGCCCTGCTCCTGCATCCTCTCGTACATCCGCAGAATCCCCTCGCCGGCATCGCGCATCAGCCCGAGGTCGACCAGGCAGCGCACGATGCGGGGGTTGCGGCTGATGTGGGTGCGCTCGCCCGCCAGCAGGCGCTCGATGGACACGCTGGGCATCAGCGCTCCGGGGCTCGTGACCTCCATCCGGTCGTCGAACAACCAGACCTCGATACCCCGCCCCTGAATGCCGTAGTCGCGGTGGGCGACCGCGTTGAGCAACGCCTCCCGCCAGGCGAAGTCGGGGTACTCGGGCACAGGCCGGAACACCGCGTCCTCGCCCAGCCGGGATGGGCGGCGAATTCGGCCCGCGATGGCGGTCTCCGCGTCTGCAAGCACCTGTGGCAGGGCTCCCTCGACTCGCGGGAGTTCCTCGACGTTGTGCTGCGCGCCGGTCTTGCGCTCAGTGCCGACGACGTGGAACACCCGCACACCCGCGTTGGGGTGCTCGACGATGCCGCCCGCGAAGAGCAGCTCGGCGGCTTGCCGCAGCTGGAGGTTCGGCCCCTTCCAGTCGGCCATCCGGCGGCGGACGAGGTAGTCGGCAGCGGATAGGTCGGCCAACCCCGCGCTCGCCTTCGCCTCGTCGATCAGGTCGTTGTCGAGCCTTTCAAGGCTGGCGTTGGACTGCCGCGCCTCGAAGCTCTCGGCGAGGCCGGCGAACTTCAGCGCCTTGATCTGGTCGGGCGCAGCCTGAACCGTCTGGTCCGCCATCCGCAGCGGGAATCCGTCGCCGACGACCTGCACCGGCGCGAAGGAGACGACGACCTCGAAGACCAGCAGCTCGCGGCCGTCGTGCTCGACCTGGAAGCCCGTCGCCTGCGGCGGGTCCAGCCGCTCCCGAGGCGTAGTCAACAGCGCCGCGACCGCGTCGGCGGGCAGGTCGTGGCCGGTGACCTCGCCGTCGTCCTCGAGCCCGAGGATGAGCACCCCGCCCTCGGCGTTGGCGAAGGCGGCGACGTACTCAGCGACCTGATCGCGGACGGCCCGCCGCCTGCGGGCGGTCTTCTTGCCCGGCGGCCCCTCGTACATCGACTTGCGGTCGAAGTGCTGCCCCTCCTCGCGGTGGAGGAACGGCGTGACGTCGAAGACCGGGGGCGTCTTGTCAGCCATCGAGCCCCCAGTCGAGGCGGGACGGCACGGGGAATGTGAAACGGCCCGTTTCACAAAGACAAGCCATGCGCCTGCCGGGCTGGGTCCACGCGATCATCAGTTCGCCTCGTAGCTCTTGAGGAGCAGCGGTTTGGCGCGCTCCAGGTCGTCGAGGTCGCGCAGCGTGATCTCCAGGTTGCCGGTGCCGTAGTGGCCGACTTCGGTGACGTCGCGGGTGAAACCAGCCTCCAGCTTGACGCTCGCCGGGTCTACCTTCGTCCAGACCGTCAGCGAGCTGCTGTAGGGGCGCACGCAGGCGAAGTTCTTCAGCCGGCGGAACGCGACGTAGAGCTTCAGCGGCTTGACCTGCACGTCGTCGCCCAGCGACGTGAGGAAGTCCTGGAGCGCCGAGTAGAGGTCGTCGAGCTTCGTGTCCATCTGGGCCAGCAGGTCCGCGACCGGAGCGTTCTTGCCGAGGCCGTTCTTACCCTTCTTGGTCGGGGTGGTCGGGCCGTTCCCATCGGAGGCGACGGTGGCGTTGACCAGGTCGAGCAGCAGCAGGCCGTCGCCGTAGCGGGCGTAGCGGACCAGCTCGATGTTCCGGTTGATCTGCTCGACTGCGTGCACGTCGTAGCGGGTGAAGCCGCCCGCGATGCAGAGCAGGCGGGGGCTCGACCAGTCGATGGCGCTCGCCGCCTCGGCACCGAGGGTCTCGGTCACGCGCAGCTGGAACTCGGCTTTGTGGTCGAGCAACCAGTCCAAGTAGAAGAGGCCCTGGTTGATGACGTTCTCGTTGAGCGTGCGCTTGTACTCAATGATGACGGGGCAGCCGTTCTCGTCGATGCCGAGCGTGTCGATGCGGCCGCGATGCTTTCGGCCCGTCGAGTACTCGGTCGCCAGGAAACGGACGCCGAGCAAGGCCTCGAGGTGCTTCTCGATCAAGGTCTGGAGGGACTTTTCCAGCGCGACCGAGTGGCCCTCGAGCTGCTCGACCTGGTCGGCGCCGATGCGGAAGAGCTTGATGTCGCTCATGCCGCGACCTCGGAGGAGAGGTCGAGCTGGCCGGTGACGGCGGCGGTGATGAGGGCTTGGCGGTACTCGCGGAGGCGACCCAGCTGCGTCTGGACCCGGCGAGCTGCCGCGGAGATCGTCTCTAGCTTTGCGGAGAGGTACTCCGCAATCCGCCGCTGCTCGTCGATGGGCGGGAACGGAAGCAGCCAGTTGACCGCGTCGGCAATATTGAACTGGCCGAGGGTCGCGCCGTAATTGGCGGCTCCAATCTGGGCCTGAACGATGGTGCTGTTCATGACGTGCCAGAGCCACTCAGAGTCCACACGAGGGTGCTGGTGAACCCACATGATCGAGGCGAAGTGGCAGCCGTCCAGGGACTCGGGAACCATGGCGGTCATCCCCGGCGAGCCCAGACGAACGGTCAACAGGTCTCCCGCCTTCACCCGAGCGTGCGGATGGGCAGCGTCGGCTTCGAAGCTGACCCGACTCAGCCCCCCCTGATCAATGCGCCCCTGCTTGATGTTGTAGCCGAAGACGATGGGGACTCCCTCGTCCTCGAAGTAGAGGTGGGGCTGGACAATCAGCCTCCCTTGGAGCCTCGCAGCGATGCGCTTCAGCCGCCGCACTTCCCAGTGGGCGGGCACCGCACGAATCCACTCCACACCGGATTCCTTGAGCGTGACGTCGGGATTGAGACCACGTGTCACCTTCTGGTGGACGAGGGCGTCGCGCTGTTCGGTGAGAAGGTCGACAAGGCGCCGCTTGTTGGCGACTAGCGCGTCTATTGCGGCGGTCTTCCGGTCGAGAAAGTCGGCGATGGCGCGCTGGCAATGCAGCGGTGGGGTTGGAACTCGAAGGTTCTTCACGAACTCCCCAGGGACGCGCTTCTGCCCTCCAGCGCCGTACATCGCACCCTCTCCACGGCCCATGAACTCCCGGCTCTGCGTGACGTAGAAGAGCCACCGACCGTCGCATCGCGAGGGACGGAGCACATGCAACTCCGTCGTCCCAAACCCGACCCCCCCGAGGAGCCCTGTGGCGATGGTGCCTTTGCCGTTCTCGAAGCACGGCGTGATCTTGGCGACCAGCACATCCCCTTCGCCGAAGCCCGTATACCCAGAGCGGACCGCCTCGCCCAGACGCGTAGCCGAGTTGTCGAGACCACCCCGCTCGCGCACAGCTTCCATCGGCACGAAGGTGACGGGCTGCGCGTCGGCGACCCGTGGGGGCAGCGGATTCACCTTGCAGGTGTACTTCAACCGAACCAGCGGCCAGGTCACGCCAGCACCCCAGCAAGCATCCCCTGGATCTCCTCCTCCAGCGCTAGGATCTCGCCCTCGATCTCCTCCAGCTCCCGCGGCGGCTCGTACTCGTAGAAGTGCCGTGTGAACGGGATCTCGTAGCCGATCTTCGTCTTGCTCTCATCCACCCAGGCGTCGGGGACGTGGGGCAGCACCTCGCGCGCCAGGTAGGCGTCGACGTCCTCGGTCAGCGGCACGTTCTCGTAGTCGCGCAGGTCGGTGTCCGGCTCTGCGTTGCCCTTCTTGTCTCGGCAGACCGCGGCTTCCTCGTCCCGCTCGGACAGCGCAGCCTGCACCGCCTTCTTGAGCGCCGCTGGCAGCTTCACCCCGGCGGCCTTGAAGGCCCTGTTCAGCACAGGCAGGAAGGTCGCCCGGTCGAGGTGGAGCGCCTCGCCGTCCATCCCCTGCAGCACGGCCAGCACCTCCTCCTGGGTCGCGCGACCCGCCGCGATCTCGGCCTCCTTCGCCGACCCCTTCTTGCGGCTCGTCAGCAGGTTGGTCCACGCACGCTGTTTGTCGAGCCGAGCGATGCGCTCCTCGGACAACTGGAAGTTCAACCTGAGCGGGCGCTCGACCGTGATGCGGCGGAAGCCGAAGTCGGCGTTGTCGAAGACGCGGACGTGCTCGCCCTCGGCCAGCTCGCCGTATAGCCGCGTCAGGGTGTCGATGTCGCGGAGGCCGAGCTCCTTGCGCTTATCGCCCAGGCTCTTGCGCATCTTGCGGAAGAAGGACAAGCCGTTGACGAGTTGGACCTTGCCCTTGCGCGCGGCCGACTTCCGGTTGGAGAGCAGCCAGACGTAGGTGTTGATTCCGGTGTTGTAGAACATCTGATCGGGCAGGGCGACGATAGCCTCGAGCCAGTCGTTCTCGATGATCCAGCGCCTGATCTCGCTCTCTCCCCCCCCAGGAGAGCCCGTGAACAGCGGCGAGCCGTTGAGGACGATCGCGATTCGTGTCCCGCCGTCGCCCGGCGCGCGCATCTTGCTGATCATGTGCTGCAGGAAGAGCAGCGAGCCGTCTGTAATCCGCGGGAGGCCTGCCCCGAACCGGCCCGCATAGCCCCGCTGCGCCTCGACCTTGATGGCAGGCGCCGCCGTCTTCCACTCGACGCCGAACGGCGGGTTGCTGATGCAGTAATGGAACCGCGCGCCCTCGTGACCGTCGCACGTGAAGCTGCTGCCGAACTTGATGTTCTCGGCCTTCTGCCCCTTGAGCATCATGTCTGACTTGCAGATGGCGTAGGACTCGCCGTTCAACTCCTGGCCGTAGACCTCCAAGGCGGCGTCGGGGTTGAGCTCGGCCAGCTTCTCCTCCGCGACCGAGAGCATTCCGCCGGTGCCGCAAGCCGGGTCGAAGAGCGTGCGGATGATGCCCGGCTTCCGCAGGCCGTCGTCGTCCTCGGCGAACAGCAGGTTCACCATCAGGGCGATGACCTCGCGCGGCGTGAAGTGCTCGCCCGCGGTCTCGTTGGATTGCTCGGAGAAGCGGCGGATGAGCTCCTCGAAGATCGAGCCCATCTGGTGGTTGTCGACGACGTCGGGGTGCAGGTCGATCTCGGTGAAGAGCTTGATCACCGCGAAGAGCAGGTCGGCCCGATCCATCCGCTCGATCTGCACCTCGAAGCGGAAGAACTCGAGGATGTCGCGCGCGTTGTCGGAGAAGGCGCCGATGTAGGCGGCGAGGTTCGCGGCGAGGTGGGTCGGGTCGGCGAGCAGCGTCGGGAAGTTGAACGGGCTGGTGTTGTAGAAGCCCTGGCCCGCGGCGCGCAGCAGCATCTTGTGCCGCAGGACATCGGGCTGGCCGGCCGAAGTGGCGGCGACCTGGCGGACCTTGCCGCGAGTCGGCTCCAACACGCAGTCGAGGCGGCGCAGCACGACCAGCGGCAGCACCACGCGCCCATACTCGGACTGCTTGTAGGTGCCGCGGAGCTTGTCGGCGACCGACCAGATGAAGGAGACCTTGTCCGAAAAGCTGCTCACTCGCTGTCCCCCACCCCGTCGTCGGGCTCAGCGCCCCGCTCGCCCCCCGCGGCGACCCAGGCGTCGAAGGCCCGGCGCTCGATCCGCCACTGGTTGCCAACCTTCACGGCGGGCAGCCGCCCCGAGCGGACGAGCTTGTAGGCGGTGCGCTCGCCGATGCGGAGCAGCGCCGCCGCCTCCGCGACCGTCATGAACTCGCTCAGGGTGTCCTCCGGGCGGGGGTTGCCAGCAGATGCCAGCGAGTGCCGAGGCTATCACTTCGGCAGGGTCGGCGGCTCGGCCTGGTCGCCGTCAGCGACGGGTCGGATCTCAATCCGCGGCCAGCCAGCTCATCCACTTCGCGTACTTGTTCCGGTACCGCACTGAGCCGGCTGCGGGGATCACGTGCCAGATCGCCGAAGCGGGCCGTTCTCCATCGAAGTACGAGAACGCAACCTCGACCAGGCCCGGTGCAACCTCGCGGCTCTTCCAGCCCTCGTGTTCGCGGAGGCCAGGCGAGCCCATGAAGTAGCGAACCGTCTCCTCGACGGTGCCAGACGATGGGTCACGCCCGGGCGTGACGATTGTGCTGGATCGAAGCACGTCGACGGCGTGCTCCAGTTCGGAGGCCGTGAGTACGGTCGCAGCCTTCAGCGGCGGAGCAACGCACTCGAAGCGCGCGCTGAGCCGGGTATCCGAGTCCTCCACGTCCGGATCGACGAGGTCGGCGTGGGGGCCGACGAGGCTGGCGCCGTCCTTGCCGACGATCTCGATGACGGCGTTCGGCTGCTGCCAGGGGCCGTTGAAATAGGCGAGCACCTCGACGCCATACCAGTCCTGCGGGTGCGGCTCCCCGGCTCTGGTGAAGCCCTCGGCGGCGAAGAACCTGCGGAACACGGAGGTCTTGGCTGTGCCGAGTTGCCTGCCAGATCGAGCCGGGAACAGCTGGACCCAGACCTTCGTCCCGCTGGGGAGATTCGTGGTCCCTACTGCGACCAGTTCATCGTTGGTGCCCCGCTGGAGCGAGACCTCCACCGCGGCTTCGATCAGGTGTCCTCCGATCGGGCGACCGAGGAGCGCTCTCGCGGTCGTCTCGGCGTGCTCCTTCCACGCGCGGAGGACATAGGTCGGGAAGGTCTCCTGATCGTCGTCGATCGCTTTCGCGTGGGTCTGGCACAACCAGATCCCGTTGGCCGCCGAGCGCCGCTCCTCGCTGGAGAGCGACGGGTCATAGCGCCGCCGAGGCTGCTCCGAGGCCGCCGTGATGTGGGCTGCGACACCCACGTTCGATCTCGAGGTGGGACTCTCTCTGCTCGGCCCCGCCGTCGACGCCCGGCAATCCGGCTTCGAGCACCGGTAACCCGCTCGGTGCGCGAGCACCTCCTTCACTCCATCGCTGAACCTGTCCCCCACGACGCCTCCCGGTTATCGACCAGCTTCCGAGCAGAGTACGTCCTGAACGGCGACCGTGGCGGCTCCGCCGAGGGCACCACCCGCCCGCACTCGATCAGCGCCTCGAGGACCTTCCGCATGGTTGACCGCGACCAGCCGAGCGCCGTCTGGAGCTGCCGCCGGGTCTGCTGCCCGCCCTCGACGAGCAGGTCGATGACGTCCTGCTGTCGGTCGTCGAGGCTGCGGTAGACGACAGCGTCGATCTCGTCCTCCTCGTTGGCCACCCCAACCGGCGGCACGCGCGACGACAGCGCCGGAGTCGGCGGCGACGGATGAACGACTCGCGGCACGGCAACCGGCGGTGGGGGCGGGACCACCGGCTTCGCCCGTTCCGCCGCCACCTCCACCACGACCCGCACCTCCCCCTTCCGCCCGACCCACGTCACTCCCCGAGCCCGCTGCTGCCGCAGCCAGCCCTTCACGTCGCGCCTCCCCGAGCCGGTCAGCTTCATCAGGTCCCGAGCCACCAGCAGGTCCGCCAGCGCCGGATTCCGCGGCCCGCCCCGCGGCTTGAACAAGCCGGGGTTCCGCACCTCCACCCGGTCGCCCTCCCGCCGGATCTCGACCGGCTCTTCCTCCGCAGCCGCCGACCAGTCCCGGTGCGCCACCGCGTTCACGACCAGTTCGGCCATCGCCGACCCGCCGACGCCACGCAGCACCTCTGGCTCGTCGAGCAGCGCCCCGACGAGCTCCCGCGCGTTCCCCTCGATCCACCGCTCTCCGTCGTCATCGACGTACCGAACCCGCATCCCCGGGAGGAACAGGTGCGGGCGTCGGCCGAAGGCCACCATCCCCGCGACCGTCGGCGCCACGCCGTCGTCCACGCGCCGCGCGATCCGCAGCCGCAGGAGCCCCAGCTCGATCGCCGACAGCCCCTCCCAGCTCGCGTCCGAGTCCATGTCCGCCAGCGCGTCGAGCCGGCGCACCGCCTTCAGGTCCAGGTGCTCGATCGCGGCCCCCTCGACCAGCCGGAGGTCGTCCCGCACCGCCATCTCCATCCGTCGCACTTGCAGGGCGAGCAACGCGCCGTCGGTCGTGGGGCTCGACGCGGCGTCGACGATGGGACTCCGCTTCCAGTCCTCCAACCACTTGGCCACCCGCCGCCGGGCCGTGCGCGCGTTCGCGATCCACGACCGCGCCGCCCCACGCACGAGCACCAGCCCACCCTGGTCGCCCGCGAGCTCGCAGATCGCCTCCACGAACCGCTCCGACGGCGCCGTCGCGGCCAGGAACTGGGCGTTCACGGCGCCGAACTGCTCCGCGAGCCCCTCCACGACCTCCTCGAACGTGCGCAGCGCGGTCATGACATGCCTCGGACATGACATGTCATGTCAGCTTCGGGCAGCCCGGTTGCGGGGCGTCGCGGGTGGTTGCGGGCGGTCAAGCCGTCCTCCGCGAGCTGGGATCGCCTTGCGGCGCGGTCGAGCAGCCGGGATCGGCTCGAGACCGACCCGTCCGACCACCCGCGACCGCCCGCAACCACCCGCAGGGGGCGCCGCACGGTCGTCATCAAGCTATCGAGCGAGGGCATAGAGGTTCACCTTCCTGTTCCTGTCCCGGCGGACGGTGATCCGCCAGGCGCCGTAGCGGCGGTCGCGGCGCTTGCTCAGCGCCACGCTGAAGCTCCCCTTGCTGCGGCGGTCCTGCATGGCGCGGGTGTCGAGGTGGAACGCGCCGACCTCGGCCGCCAGCCGCAGCAGCTCGCGCGCGGGCACACGTTCGTCGCCGAACGCCTCGGCCCAGGTCTGCACGAACGAGGCCCACTCCTCCTCCTCGGGATCGCAGACCTCGTGGTCGTCCTGGCGATCGGCGAGGAAGCCGTCGACACCGACGTGCGCGAGCACACCGCCGATCACCGCCGCCCAGTCCTCGAACGAGCCCAGCGTGACCGATCCCCTGGGACGGCCCGCCTGCGCCCAGCTCCGCAGCAGCGTGAGGACCGCGACCACCAGCGCCGGGCGCTGCCTCCGCACCCAGCCGAGGAGGTCCTTGTGGCGGAAGCCGTCGCGCAGCCAGGGCTGCTCCACGTCCGCATCGAGCCGGGTCCGCACCGTCCGCCGCGCGTTCTCGCGGGACAGCACCGGGTTGTTGCCCGTCGCCAGCCACAGCGCCCGGTTCGGGGTCGTGACCATCCTCGTCTGGCCGAGCAGGCGGTCGGTCCAGACCGACGTCGTCAGCGCGGCGGCGAGGCTCGGCGAGTCGAGGACGTGGCCGATGTTGTCGAGCAGCAGCACCGCGGGCGCCGTCAGCAACGCCGCGGTGATCTTCTTGCGGACCTCCTCCTCCGAGGTCGGAAGGGGCGTCGGCGGCGCGATCGACCCGACCGCGACGAGGTGGACCACGTTCGCGAGCAGCCCCTTGCCCGTGCCCTCCGACGGCGCCTCGACCAGGTGCAGGGGCGTCGGCCCGCGGACGAGGTGGCGCACGAAGGGGTGCAGCAGCGCGGCCAGGGCGTGCGCTTGATCGCTGGGACGCGAGAACGGGAAGTCGCCGAGCAGCTCGACCGTGAGCAGGTGCAGCGCGGCGGCGACGTGCGTCGAGTCGGGCACCTCGGGGAGTTCTGCCAGCGCCGCGATGACGCCGGGATCGGCGACGTGGAGCAGCCCGCTGTGCGGGTCGAGCCCGGCCTCGGCAGCCACCTCCCCGTCGAGGCGCATCGGCGGCAGGCGGGTCAGCCCGGTCACGTGCGGCACGCGGCGGTGCGGCAGCGCGAGCATGTCCCGCGCGACGTCGGCGGGCTGCCGGGCGTTCTTGGTCTTGCCCTCCTCGGCGATGCGGAGCCAGGTCGCGGCGCGGTTGAGCAGCGCCATGAGCAGCGGTTGGTCGAGCGGCTGGATGCTGACCGGGTCGCTGGCCGGCGCCGTCTGGCGGGGGACGAACACGAGCCCGTCCCCGTAGCGGAGCACGCTCCTGCCGTGGCGTGAGCCGAGCAGCGCATCCCAGGCGTCGTCGACGACGTCCCGGAGCTGGCGGTTGTTGACGATGATCTGCGGCGGAGGCCCCTCCTCGGCCCCGCGTGAGTCCTGCGAGCCGGCCGTGAGCAGCTCATGTGCAGCGATCACGTCGAGTTCGGAGAAGCACTCACGCAGCCGCCGTCCCGCAGCGACCAGCTCCTCCCGGCTCGCTCCCCGGAGCCACGCGCGGGCCGGCTCGAGCGCGACAGCGAGCGCACCGATCGCGGTCCCCGCCGGGACGAGATCGACGAGCCAGACGTAGGGCTCCCACGCTCGCGCGGCGTCGACCAGCTCGGCGAAGGCGGCGCGGCCTCGGGCGACCAGGAAGTCGTCGGCGCCGGTCTTCTCGTGGCCATCGAGCCGCGGCAGATCGACGACCCGCACCACCGCGCCGAGCCGGGTCAGGCCGGAGCAGAGTCGCTCGTGAGCGAGGCCGACGCCCTCCTTGGCCGTGCGGTCGGAGTCGAAGCAGACGAGCACCTCGCGGCCCCGCAGCCGCCAACGCCGCAGCTCGGGGTGCAGCGGCTTCTTCGGGGGCGCCTTCGACGAGCCGGGGTCGGCGAACAGGAACACGCCGGGCAGCCCGATCGTGGGCCAGCCCTCCTGCGTGAGCTTGAGCGCCTTCTTCTCGCCCTCGGTGATGAGGATGGCCTGGTCGGCGCGCTTGCGGAGCGCCTCGACGCCGGGCGGGACGTAGGGGTAGTAGGTCAGCCCCTTCTGGAGGCGGTGCCCGAGCGGGTTCTCGTACTTGCGGCCGGGCTCACGCCGCCGGTCGGGGTCGACGCGGAGGCGGGTGTAGGGGACGGGGCGGCCGTCGACCTGGACCTCGGCGCCCAGGTAGGGGAAGCCGATGCCGCGGAGCCCAGCGGGGTAGCCGAGGGCGTAGGCGGCGCGCTCGTCGAGCGAGCAGATCCCGGCCCGGCGGAGCGTCTCGTCGGACAGGCCGGAGCTCCGCAGGTGCTCCCGGTGCTCGGGGCGCAAGCGCGCGGTTCCTGCGACGAGGTCGGACGAGGTGTTCGTGGCGGGGTCCATCGCGGCGCTCACCGTCGGGACGCGAGCGCTGCGTCGAGGTCGTCGGGCAGGGGCTCGTCGCGCTGGACGTCCCACAGCAGCGCCTCGTCGAGGCCGCGCAGGACGGGGCTGTCGAGCAGGGTGCGCCGCACGGCCGGGGTCAGCGCCCGCTTCTGGTGGAACAGCGCGCTCCAGTAGGAGCGGCTGAGGCCGAGGCTGTCGGCGAAGGCCTGGTGGGTCATGTGACAACCGTCGAGCACCGCCTGGAGGGTCTCGGGCCGGAGGAGGTAGGTCGCTGCGTTCGTCATCTCGTCTGCTCCGCGTGAACTGCGCTGTCGCTGTCCATGAGGTTCAGGAGCGATGGCGACACGAGCAACGAAAACCGGTATCCGCAGAGGCCGGATAGCGATGCGGGCAGCGCGGGCAGTGCCCTGATTCCGAGGGGTTGCGCGTGGGCAGCGATTCTCGGATCCGCCGGGAGCCGGGACCGAGGAGCGGCGGCGGGGGGCCGGGCCGTGTGGGCAGCGAATCGGTGTCCGCGCTCAAGTAGCCGGAATCACTCCACTGCCCGCCCTGCCCACGTCCACTGTCCGCGCTGCCCACAGGGTGCGGACAGCGGTTTCGCTGGAGCCGACCGGGGCGGGGCTCCTACGGTCGAAGGCGATGAGCGCCAACCCCCAGCCCGGCCCCGCGATCCGCGGCCTCGGCCCCTGCGACGTCCTGACCGTCGAGGAGGCCGTCGCCGTGATCGGGATCCGCCGCTCCGATGCACTGCGGTGGATGGGCGGGCTGGAGCTGATCCACGACGTCGCCGGGCGGCGGCGGGTGATCGCCGGCGACCTTGCCGAAGCGATCCGGGGGAACGGCGGGAAGGTGCGGGAGCGGGACGCGCGGGTGGTGCGGCCGGTGATGAAGCTGCCGTTGTCGCCGAACCTGTGAACCTGGACCAACACGACCCCCTCAGCCCGACCAACGCGTAGGATCCTCGGCGAGGGAGCCCACCCGGATGAACCCGATTGACAAGCGAGTCGATGAGTACGCTGCCCAGCATGGTCGGTACGTCGACTTCGCCGGCGAGGTGCGCCGGCTGATCGGGACTCTCCTGTCAGAGGCCGGAATCGACGTTCACGCCGTCACGTGCCGCGCCAAGAGCCCCCAGAGTCTTCGCGGGAAGCTGGAGGAGCGACCGGAGAGAGCGGTGACCGACCTCGCCGGAGTCCGGGTCATCGCCTACTTCGCCGACGACGTCGACAAGATCGCGCAGATCGTCGAGTCCGAGTTCGCGATCGACTCCGCCAACAGCGTCGACAAGCGGGAACCCGACGACCCGTCAACGTTCGGGTACGCCTCGTTGCACTACGTCCTGTCCCTCTCCTCCGAGCGTGCGGCACTTCCCGAGAATGCACAGTTCGCCGGGATGGTTGCTGAGATCCAGATTCGTACTGTCCTCCAGCATGCCTGGGCCGAAATCGAACACGACTTCGGCTACAAGACCGCGGTCGAAATCCCGTCGGAGTACAGGCGCCGCTTCGCTCGCCTCGCTGGGGTCCTGGAACTCGCCGACGAGGAGTTCATCTCGATCCGCAACGGGCTGGCCTCCTACGGTGAAGCGCTCCCGGCGCAGCTCGAGGCGGATGCATCCGCGGTCGAGCTCAACCGCGATTCCCTCGCTGAGTTCGTTGCGAAGAGCGAAGTGCTTGCCGAGTTGGCCGCTGCGATTGCGAGTGCTGGCGACACTGAGGTCTACGAGCGGGGGCCGTCCGAGCTCACACTTGGACTCAATGTCGCCGCGATGCACTTCGTTGGAGTCGCCACCATCGGCGAGCTCGAGAGGATCCTGGAAGAGCGGAAGGAGCAGGTCCGACGGTTCGCCGAGGCGTGGCTGGCCGACGGAGCCATTCTGGTCCCCGTGTCGCACACCATCGGGCTCTACTACCTCGCCTACGCGATGATCGGCGAGTCGGGCAACGCCGCCACTGCGATGGAGTACCTGGAACAGATGGGTATCGGCCAGGACGACGAACGCAACGCGATAGCGCAGAAGATCGTTCGGGTGGCTCATTTCAGGCGGTCGCGAACTAGACTGCGGCGGCCAGGAAACTGCTAGCCAGCCGAGTATCGGCCCCTCGCGTCCCGGTAGCGCCCACTACTGGGGTCCCAGGTGTCCCCGCCGCGCAGGAGCAGAGCGCCAGCGACGGCCACTCCCAGCGCGATGAGCGCACTCCAGACCTGTGGGCTGGTCGCCTCGCCTGTCACCGCGTAGTTCGCGACGTGCTCGCAGTTGAAGTTCCACAAGTCGTATGGCTGGCCCAGGAGTTCCGCCGCCCTCTCGGCGACTGCCCGCTCGGTTCCCTTGGCGGCGCGCTGGACCATCTCGACCGGTCGATCCTTGGCGAAGTCGGCCAGCGTGGCCTGAACGACCTGCCTCAGGTCCTTGTCGTTGTGGACAACGAGGATCTCGCCGTCCTCTCGACGGCCGACGACAACCCCGTAGTGCCAGGTCGGGAAGGGACCAGCCACTCGGATCTTGTCACCGACACGCGGCGTGATTCCAAGGAAGCCAGAGTCCCGGATGATCGACTCCCGGCGATGCGCGGACTGATTCCTGAACCGCGCGATCGCGAGGTCGTGAACGTCTTGAGCCTTAGGCGGCGCCATCGCTGCTCCTCTGAAGAACGTAGCCACGGGGAAGGAAGTAGCCAAGGATGCACTCAGGATCCCGCACGGCGATCTGCACGTGCGACTTCCGGCGGATCGACGACCCTGGAAAGACCTCCTCGCCCTCCACGAATACCCCTCGCACGGTCTGGTATCGAGGGTGACCCGCGGAGTCGGCGTGGTCGTCGAGGAGCCGAAGGGCGAAGTTCAGGACAGCGCAGTCGAGGTAGCGCAGGAGCAGGTCAGCTCCGGAGGTGTCTGCCCCCTTGTTCGCCGGAGGCTTCCGACCCTGCCTCCCGAGATCCTCAAGGTACGCGCCGTAGTACTTCCCAAGAGCGTCGGCGTGCTCGATATCCGTCAGATCGAAGCAACGCCCCAGATCGATGTACGCTCCGAGTACGGCAGGCTCGGCAACCTCCTTCCCCGCCTCACGTCGTCGTTCGGCCTTCTCGCTGGCGAAGTTCCACGCGCGGCTCTCGGAGTGCTCCCAGAAGTAGATGCCCTTGCCCAACCAGTCGTAGTCGTTCTGGCTCGGCCGAAGCTCCGTACCCTCGAGTATCACCTTCCTCGCGGTAGACGCAGCGCAGGCGTGGTAGCCAACAACGATTCGTCCTGTGCGCGGGGTAGCCATCGATCTGATGCTCGACCTCTCGATCCTCGACGTCAACCCGACGAGGAGGTCCCGACCGCGCGCAGGTACGCCCCGCAGTCATCCGCTCGTGGACACCTCGGCTCCTCTGGCGCGTCGAACCAGGCTTTGGAGAGGCACACCCCGGCGTTCCAGTCCGAGGCCAGGGCATCGACTCGTCGTTGGTAGACCCGTCCCGACGCCATCCCGCAGTGCTGCACGATCTCTCCGCCGACGAGCTGGTCGCACATCACCCCGAAGGCAGCGTCCACGAGGTCGGCCACCCCGGCCTGCTGCCGAGCAAGCAGGGCATCGACGTCCTGGACGAACACCCGGCCATCCTCGCCGGGAAGGGCGGTGTTGTAGTAGTCGAGCTGCCCGCCTGCGCGGTCGATGCCGACGTGCCCGCCCTGTCGATGGACCGCAGCATTCCGAACCGTCCTGAGCTCTTGGAACCACTGACCGTCGGCAGTCCGCAACCCCCGCGCGAAGCCGTCTGGGAAGCGGGAATCAAGGGCGTTGGCCGTCGCGTTCCTCAACATGTCCGGGGTCTGTCGCCCGAGACCCTGCCATCCGCGGAACACGAGCTTCAGAATAGCGTGGGTACAGTCCAGCGCTGAGTACAGCGACACGAGGGCGGACTCGAAGACCGCCGCGACCTGACGGCTCCCCTCAGCCGGCGTGTACCCACGCACCTCCAGTTCCGCGTAGTCGCGGTCCAGGAAGGGCCGCATGGCGGGGATGAGCTTCGCCAGGAGTCGTGCCCGCTCGAGGTAGGACTCGGCGCCAGCGATGGCCTGCTGCTGCTCCTGGTTGAACTGGTAGGTGGACCGCCAAGACGCGTGGAACCGCTGCACGTTGGTCATCACCTCCGGGTTCCACATGGTGAGGAACTCGGAGGACGGTGTCGGCATCGTCACTTCAACCTCCCTCGCCGGCCACATGAGCCGAGCCGCGAACGAGGCGGAGGGTAGTCCTGTGCCCCGCATTCAAGGCGGCCCTCCCGGCGCTCGCCCCCTCCAACCGCTCCACTGCCTCCTCCTCCGTCATCCCCGCCCGCTCCAGCCACGCCAGGATCCCCGGCCCCGCCTGCCGCCGCCGGATCTTGATCAACGCCCCCCGCAGGTCATCCACCGTCGGCTGCCGGTAGTGCCGCAGCGCCTCCTCGGCGGTATGCCCCATCAGCGCCGCGTAGGTCCCCACGTCCACCCCCCGCCGCTGGCACGTGTCCGTCATCAGCCGCCGCAGCCCATGAAACGTGAACGGCTCGATCCCCCGCCCCTCGCAGGCCACCACCAGCGACGCCGACCCGTTCTTGTGCAGGTGCGGCGAGAACACCCGGTCCGCGTCCCGCGCGTACTTCGGCCGCGCCGCCCGGATCTCCGCCAGGTCCGCCGCCGCCAGCGGGAACCGGCGCTCGCCCGTCTTGCCCGACAGCGTCACCCAGGCACCGTCCTCGTCCTCGTACAGGTCCGCCCAGGTCAGCGATGTCACCTCGCCGATGCGGCCGCCCGTCTTCCAGGCGATGAACAGCGCCAGCCTCAGCCCGCACCGCTGGAGCGCGCCGTACAGCTGCTCCACCTCGGCGTGCGTCGGCGTGCGGTGGCGGTTCGTGTACTCCCGCGGCTTCAGCCGCAGGCTCCGCCAGCTCACCGGCGGGATCTCGAGCTTGCGCTCCTGCCCCCAGATGACCGCCTGCCGCAGGCACTTCATCGCCAGGTTCACGGTCCGCACCGCGTAGGTCTCGGCCAGCTTGTCGCGCAGCGCCGTCAGCTCCGCCGTCCCCATCGACCGCAGCTTGATCCGGCCCCCCGCCTCGATGATCTGCCGCGACGCCGTCCGGTACATCGACAGCGTGCGCTCCGCGATCTGGTGCTCCTCCCGCATCTCCCCGTCCGGGCCGCGCTGCTCCTGCGCCCAGAACCACGCCCGGACCAGGTCCTCCACCGTCTTGACGTGGCTGCCGTCCTCCGCGATCGCCGCCGGGTCGATCCCCCGGTACGCCGCCACCAGCGCCTCGGAGACGTCCTCGGCCGCGTGCCGCCCCAGCGCCCGGAACCGCCACGCCGCCGTGCTCGGGTCCTTGAAGCGCATCCGCCAGGACCAGACGTCGTGCCGCTTCCCCGGCGCGTTCAGCGGGTACGCGATCGCCAGGGCCTTGCGGCCGACCTTCAGCTGGACCGGATCCGGCGTCTTCGGGGCCATGAACACCTCCACCAAAGTAGACACAAATCCTGCCCCGAAAGGGGCGGATCCGGGCACATTTTGTGTCTATTTCGGCCGAAATGTTCTAGTCGGCCTCAAACACAGAAGTCGGGCATTTCACTCCGGTTCCACCCAACCCGCAGTACCCGTTCGGGTTCTTCGCCAGGTACTGCTGGTGGTAGTCCTCGGCGTAGTAGAAGGGGCCGGCGTCCACGATCTCGGTGGTGATGGCGCCGTGGCCGGCGTCGGCGAGGCGGGCGTCGTAGGCGGCCTTGCTCGCCTCCGCCGCGGCGCGCTGGGCGTCGTCGCTCACGTAGATCCCGGAGCGGTACTGGGTGCCGACGTCGTTCCCCTGGCGCATCCCCTGGGTGGGGTCGTGGGACTCCCAGAAGACCTTCAGGAGCGCCTCGAGCGAGACGGCGGCGGGGTCGTAGATCACGCGCACGACCTCGTTGTGGCCGGTCCGTCCGCTGCAGACCTCCTGGTACGTGGGGTTCTTCGTGTAGCCCCCGGCGTAGCCGACGTGGGTCGAGTGGACGCCGGGGACCGTCCAGAACTTGCGCTCCGCGCCCCAGAAGCAGCCCATCCCGAACGTGATCTCCGCGAAGCCGTCGGGCCAGGGCGGGATCATCGGGTTGCCGTTGACCGCGTGGGCGGGGGCGACCGGCATCGTCGCGTCCCGGCCGGGGAGCGCCGCGTCCGGGTCGACCATGCGCGTCTTCGCGCCGAAGAGGAACTCGAGCATCAGTCGTCTCCTTCGGGGGATCGTACGTCGGGCGGCCAGATCGGTTGCCACGCGACGCCCTCCTCGTCGCGGCGGCGCCACTGCTGGAGGGTCTGTTCGTGCCACGGGGTCCACGCGTCCTCGGGGAGGGCGCCGGCCGCGGCGCGCTGGCGGGCGATCTCGGCGAGGAGGACGGCCGTCGCCACCGAGACGTTGAGCGACTGGGCGAAGCCGCGCATGGGGATGACGACGGTCTGGTCGGCCTGGTCGAGGGCGTACTCGGAGCAGCCGTCGCGCTCGTGGCCGATGACCAGCGCCGTGGGCTGCGTCCAGTCGACCTCGAGGTAGGAGACGGCACCCCGGGCGGGGCCGGTGGCGACGATGCGGAGGCCGCGCGCGCGGAGGCTCGCGTAGCAGTCCTCGATGGAGGTGTGGCGGTTCATCAGGGACCAGCGCTTCGTGTAGCCGGCGGCGAGATCGGAGATGCGCGGGAACCGCTCGTGCGTGTAGACGAGGTCGACGGCGCCGACCCCGAACGCGTCGGCGGAGCGGAGGACGGCGGCGGCGTTGTGGGGGTCCCAGAGGTTGTCGAGGACGAGCTGGAGGTCGAGCTGCTTGCGCTCGAGGACGCGGCGCATGCGGGCGGCGCGGCGGTCGCTGATCTCGTCGGTGGCCACGGCGAATCCTAACCGGCGGAGGGCCGCGGTCCGGACGGCGGGGTCGGGCGGTCCGAGGAGGCGGCGGGGGGAGTTGAAGCGGGCGCGGGCGTGCTCGGCGGCGTCGCGGCCGAGCTCCATCACGAGCGGGGCGAGGGCGTCGCGGAAGGCGCGCATGGTCGCGTGGAGGTCGGGGAACCCGAAGGCGTCGGTGAGGTCGTGCCAGCCGCGCTTGTCGATCGCCTTGGCGAGGAGGAGGTCGCGGGTGCCGGGCTCGACGGCGGAGCGGTAGCGGGGGTCCGACAGGGCGCGCATCACCAGCTTCCAGCAGGGGGCTACGGCGGCGTCGTAGATGCGGGGGCCGAAGGCGATGGCGAGGAGGTCGACGAGGTCGGCGGGGGTCAGGTCGAGGTCCGACGGCGGGGGGACGTCGAGGCCGGGGATGGGGGCGTCGGGTAGGGCGGCGGAGGCGCCCGGGCCGCGGGACAGCTCGCGGGCGAGGGGGCGGTCGAGGTCGCGGTGGGGGTCCGACAGCTGGTGGGGGAGGCGGTGGTCGAAGCGGGCGTGGAGCGCGGCGACGGGGGCGTCGGCGTCGGGGTGCAGGGAGCGGAGGACGATGGCGGAGTAGACGCCCGAGGCCGCGCCGCGGCGGACGCCGAGGCGGACGGGGTGGAGGCCGGCGCGGCGCCAGAAGCGGATCAGGTCGGCGGTGGCGCCGAAGCCGGCGCCGAGGAGGGAGGCGCCGTCGGCGCGAGCGGCGGCGGCGAGGTGGTCGAGGAGGCGCGTGCCCAGCCCCCTCCCCTGCAGGGCGGGGTGGACGGCGATGCGGACGACGCGGGCGGACGGGAGCATGGCGCCGGCGCGCCAGCCGAGGTGGGTCGCGAGGACCTCGGGGAGCATGTGACCGCGGGGGCGGTGGCGGCCGACGAGGATGGCCTCGGCCTGGTCTTCGGTGAGGCCCCCCTCGGCGGCGACGACGGCGGCAGCGGCGACGCGACCGTCGTGGAGGAGGGCGTGGGTGGTGAGGTTGGGGGCGTCGAGGAGGCGGCGGAGATCGGCGGGGGAGGTGCGGTAGTGGGCGAGGACGAGGAGGCCGAAGAGCTCGGAGAGGCGGCGCTCGTCGGCGGCGAGGGCGTCGCGGTCGAGGCGGACGTAGGCGAAGGCCGCGGCCGCGGGGTCCGCGGGGGGGGCAGGGGCGGCGGCGAAGGCCTCGGTGGGAGCGGCATCGGCGCTCAGGAGCAGGGCGTCGGTCGCCCACGCCTCAACCGGGTCACCCTCGGCCCACCGGATCGGCTCCCGGAGGTGGACCTCCGACCAGCCCGGGGCGCGGGCGTCGAGCACCTTCCGGAAGCGGACGGCGAACCCGCGGCCGGTGCCTTCGTAGCCGTGGACGGTGGTGGCGAACGCGATCCGGGGGTGGGTGGCGAGGAGGCGCTCGAGTACGGGGACGGGGAAGGCGGCGGCCTCGTCGACCAGGAGGAAGGGGACGGGGGTGGCGAGGACGTCGCGCGGGGGGCGGAAGCGGAGGCCGGGGTGGTCGGGCCCGAGGAGCTCGCGGGCGCGGTCGAAGACGGGGACGACGCCCGCGGACGCGGGGGCGGTGACGGTGATGTCGGAGACGGCGGCGGCGGCGAGGAGGCGGGCGGCGGCGATGCCCAGGGCCGACGACTTGCCCCGGCCGCGATCGGAGGTGAGGACGACGGGAGGTGGGTCCGCAGATGAGCCCAGGGCCACCAGAGCATCCACCGCGGCGCCCTGATCGGCCGTCCGGGGCACACCACCCGCTGCGCCAGGGTCCGACCCGGTGGTCAGTTCTGACCACCAGGTCCCACCCTCGCGGCGGAAGCGGAGCGTACGCCGTACGCGGTCGACGAAGCGGTGACCGACGTCCGCCTCCACGAACGGCGTCACCACCAGCGCCTCGGCCGACGGGTCGGGGGCACCGGCCGGGGGGACGAGGACGACGACCAGGCCGCCCGCCCGGACCGCGCCGACCGTGGCGCCGATCGCGTCGGGGTCGCAGGTCGCCCAGAGGTCGACGACCAGCGTGTCGATCTCCGTCCCCAGCACCACCCGCGACGACCGCCCCGTCAGGAACCGCACGTCCGCGTTCACCGTCCCCGGCGGCGCCAGCCACACGACGTCCCCGCCGCAGGCCGCCACCGCCGCCGCCCGCGCCGCCGCCGCGTCCGACTCCCCGATCACGAGCAGCGCCCGGTGCCGCGCCGCCCCCGCCGCCGCCCGCCGTGACTCCGCCCGCCTGGCCACCTCAACCGTCACGCGGGGCTCATAGCATCGCCTCCCTGCAATGCCCCGCCCGCCCGCGTGTACGATCCGGACATGGGCTTCTTCGACCGCCTCGGCAACCTCGGCAAAGGATGGATCTCCCTCAAGACGAAGAAGGGCGACGATGCCGGCGCCCACCCCGAGGTGGCGCAGGCCGAGGCCGAGGGGCTGGCCGCCCGCGCCGCCGACCGGGCCGCCGCCGCTCCGCCCCCCCGCGAAACCCTGAAGACCGCGCCGCCCCCGCCGAAGTCCGCCGGCGACGCCCCCGCCGGCCCCGCCGGCACCGACGGTGACGACGAGCCGGCCATGGACGAGCCCCGCACC
>CAYFOA010000092.1:26474-26686 GCA_964344575.1 uncultured Rickettsiales bacterium
CCCCCGATCGGATCGGGCACATGGATGCGCGATTCATCCCGCCCGCGCCGCCTGCTACCGTCCGCGGCCATGGCCCGGATCCCCGTCCTCCTCGCCCTCGTCCTCGCCCTCCCCCTGCTCGCCGCCTGCCCCGATCTCCGCGGCGGCCCCCCCGACGACGACGACGACGCGGCCGGCGACGACGACGACAGCGCCGGCGACGACGACGACAG
>CAYFOA010000093.1:0-25854 GCA_964344575.1 uncultured Rickettsiales bacterium
CGCGGCCGACGACGACGACTCCGCCCCCGAGGATCTCACCGACCCCGTCGTCACCCTCACCATGTCCCCCACCCCGCCCGACATCGGCGACCTCGTCACCTTCACCGTCACGTCCAGCGACGACGTCGCCCTCGACACGACCGTCCTCGAGCTCGACGGGGCCCCCCTGACGCTGACCGCCGGCACCGCCACGTGGACCGCCCCCGCCGCCGGCGAGTACCAGGCCGTCGCCACCGCCACCGACACCTCCGGCAACGTCGACCAGGCCTGGCTCGTCTTCTACGTCCTCGACCCCGCCGACACGGTCCCGCCCTCGGTCAGCCTCACCTCGCCGGCCGACAACGACACCATCGAGTGGCTGACCGACATCGAGGGCTCGGTCACCGACGGCGGCGACCTCATCGAGTGGTACGTCACCCTCACCCCCGGCGGCGACGCCGCCAACGAGCCGATCGAGGTGGCGACCGGCACCACCGAGGTCACCTCCGGCGTCATCGGCCAGGTCGACCCGTCGCTCGTCTCCGAGGGCTGGTACACGCTCACCCTGTCCGCCGTGGGCGCGGACGGCGGGGTGGTCTCCGAATCCGTGGAGGTCGAGGTCGTCGGCCTCGCCGTCCCCGGCCTCTTCACGTTCGCGTTCGAGGACCTCTACGTCTCCAGCGTCGGCGTCCCGATGCAGATCACGCGCAAGTACGACTCCCGGGAGCGGGGCGCGCGCGGCGACTTCGGCTTCGGCTGGACGCTGGACATCGCCTCGATCCGGACCGCCAAGGGGCTCGAGGAGGGGGCCGGCGGCTGGGTCGAGAACTCCTGCGGCTTCCTCTGCACGCAGTACGACGTCACCGAAGACCGCGTCGTCACCGTCGAGCTCGGCGGCGGCGTCCGCGAGTACTTCCTGTTCACCCCGATCGCGGACTTCTTCGGCCCCTACGCGACCGTCGACTACACCCCCATCTCCACCCCCGGCGCGGCGATCGAGCCGATCGGCTGGGGCCCGACGCTGTTCGAGCAGAGCGGCGGCGAGCTGTACGACCTCGGCACGCTCTACCTGTACGACCCCGACCGGTACGAGATCACCTGGCCCGACGGCACCGTCATCGACGCCGGCCCCGACGGCCTCAACTCGATCACCGACCCCCTCGGCAACTCCATGACGGTGACGACGTCCGGCGTCTCCGCGTCGTCCGGCCAGTCCGTCTCGTTCAGCCGCAACGGCGCCGGCCTGATCACCGAGATCGTCGACCCCGAGGGCAACTCGGTGCTGTACGGGTACGACGTCGACGAGAACCTGGTCACGGTCACCGACCGCGAGGGGGCCGTGACCGAGTTCGTCTACCACGACTTCTTCGCGCACCTCGTCGAGAAGGTCATCGCCCCCGACGGCACGATCGTGACACGCAACGTCTACGACGAGGACGGACGCCTCATCCAGCAGTGCGACCAGGACGACGTCTGCGTCGAGTTCGTCCACGACCTGACCGCCCAGACCGAGACGATCGTCGACCGCGAGGGGAACGTCACCGTCCTCACCTACGACGACGCCGGCAACGTCACCCAGTCCGTCGACGCCCTCGGCCAGACGACCACCCACGCCTACGACGGGGACGGCAACCGGACCTCGACGACCCGCCCCGACGGCGCCGTCGAGGAGTGGACCTACAACAGCCGCGGCAACGTCACGGCGGAGACGCTGACCGTCGACGGCGTCCCCCTCACGCGGTCGATCGGGCTGGACGGCAACCAGAACATCACCTCGATCACCAACCCCGCGGGCGAAGCGCTGGCGATGACGCGGGGGACCGGCGGGCGGCTGACGTCGATGACGAACGACCTCGGCGGCACCGAGTCGTGGACGTACGACGGCGACGGCAAGATGACCTCGTGGACCGACGCCGAGGGGATCGCGACGTCCTACGGGTACGACTCCGGGGGGCGGCTGACGTCGGTCCTCGACCCCAACGGCGTCGAGTCGTCGTTCACCTACGACGGCCTCGGCCGCATGACGGAGCGGGTGGCCGCGTTCGGCAGCGCGGACGAGGCGATCACGACGATCGTCCGCACCCCCAACGGCAAGATCGAGCAGGAGATCGACCCCCTCGGCAACGTCGTCGCGCACACGTACGACCTCCTCGGGCGGCGCCTGACCACGACGGACGCCAACGGGAGCACGACGTCGTTCACGTACGACCTCCACGGCAACATCACGGAGCGGCAGTACGACGACGGGACCGCAGAGACGTACGCCTACGACGCCGAGGGGCGGATGACGGCGCGGACCGACGAGGCGGGGCGGACGACGGCGATGGCCTGGGACGCGCTGGGCCGGCTGCACACGGAGACGACCCCCGAGGGCGGCGTCACGACGATGACGTACGACGAGGTCGGCAACACGACGTCGCTGACGGACGCGGAGGGGCGGACGGCGTCGATGACGCGGGACGAGCGGGGGCTGATCACGAGCTCGACGGTGGGGCCGCTGACGTTCGACTTCACCTACGACGACGCGGGCCGGCTGGCGACGTCGACGGACGCGCTCGGCAACGTCACCTCGTACCAGTACGACGCGGCGGGCCGGCCGACGGGGGCGACCTACGGCGTGGGCCTCCCCGAGGAGCGGCAGGTGACCCACGACTGGTCGGCGGGGACGCGCCCCCTGGCCGTCGAGGACGCCGCCGGGCGGGTTGCCTTCCCCACGTACGACGCGGGCGGGCGGGTGCTCGACGTCACCGACTCGGTGGGCGCGGCGTGGGGCTTCGGCCACGACGACCGGGGCAACCTCACCTCGGTCACCGATCCCTCCGGCGTCGTCCACGGCGTCGCCTGGGACCTCGCCGACCGGGCGACCGAGCTGTCCGTCAACGGGGCGGCGCTGGAGACGTTCGCGTACGACGCGGCGGGCAACGTGACGTCCCGCACGGACGCCGACGGCGGCCTGACGACGTGGGTGTACGACGACCGGAACCGGATCGTGCAGGAGGTCCGGACGGAGGGCTCGACGTTCGACGTGGTCCGCGACGTGGACGGCCGCCGCCTGTCGGTGGCGGGACCGGAGGGGGTCACGTCCTACGACTACGACGCCAACGGCCGCATCGCCGAGGTGACGTCCCCGGACGGCGCCGCGGTGGCCTACGACTGGGACGGCGCGGGACTCCTGGAGGCGCGGACGGTCGCCGTCGGCGCGGCGGTCGAGGAGGTCACGTTCGGCTACGACGCGGCCGGCCTGCTCCAGTCCGTCACCGATCCCGACGGCGGCGTCACGAACCTCACCTGGGACCCCGCCGGCCGCCTCGTCGCGGTCGACCACCCCAACGGCGCGGCGACGCTGTACCAGTACGACGCCCTGGGGCGGCTGACGGACCAGACGGTCGAGGACGGGGGCGCCAACGCGGTCGCGGGCTGGGCGCACCTCTGGGTCGGCGGGGAGGTGTGGACGGACATCGACCTCGACGGCACCAGCACCGACTACACCTACGACCCGTCGGGGACGCTGAACACGGCGGTCCGGGCGGGGACCGACGCGTACTCGGCGCAGTACTTCTGGTCGCCGTCGGGGGACCTCCAGTCGACGGACGTCGACGCCGTCACGGACGCCTTCACCTACGACTCCGACGGCCGCATCGCCAGCCGCGCCAACGGCGACGTCACGTACCTGTTCGACGACACCGGGCGCATGATCGAGCGGGCCGACGCGGCCCTCGGGGAGACGCTGGCGGCGACCTGGGAGGGGGAGCGGCTGACGTCGGCGGGCGCGGTCTCCTACACCTACGACTACGACGGCCTGCTCCGCTCCCGCACGGAGGCGGGGGTCGAGAAGCGCTACCTCTGGGACCGGAGCTCGGCCCGCCCGAAGCTCGCCGCGATCTACGACGCGACGACGATGACGATCGACCACCTCTTCGTGTACGCGTACGAGGATCTGATCCAGGCCAGCGACGGCCCCTCGTCCCCCTTCGCGTCGGTCCACACCGACCGCCTCGGCACGCCCCGGGCGCTGCTCGACGCCGGCGGCGCCCTGACGGACACGTGGACGTACGACCCGTGGGGGAACCTGCTCAGCCAGTACGGGACGTCGGCGCTCCCGCTCGGCTTCACGGGCTACCTGGCCGACGACGCGTCGGGCCTCTACTACGCGCAGGCCCGCTGGTACGAGCCGGAGTCGGGCCGCTACCTGAGCCGCGACCCCGTCCTCGGCGACACCCACGCCCCGCTGACGTTCAACCGCTACGTGTACGGCCGCGGCGACCCGATCCACTGGGTCGACCCGAACGGCGAGTTCACGCTCCCCTCGATGGCGATGGCGATCGCGATCATCACGATCCTGCACACAGCGATCACGACGACGTTCGCGCTGATGGCGCTGCAGCGGGTGATGCGGATCATCTACGGCCAGCTCGGCTACGAGCCGCTGAAGTGGGAGGGGCCGATCTACGGCATCGGCATCACCGTCGGCGTCGGCACCGCCAACGCGAACACCTACCTGGGGACGGCGACGAACGACCTCGGCTCGACGACCGCGAACGTGATCATGGTCAGCGGCGGCCTCGCCGGCGGGCTGACGATCAAGAAGCTGCCGGGCGGGGCGGGCGGAGCGTCGGGCTCGGGGTCGGTCAAGAAGACCTTCCGCTCCTACAACTACGGACAGCAGCACCTCCACCCCGAGTGGCCGCTCGAGTCCCGCCCCAACCCGTTCCCCCTGGGAAGCCCGAGCTGGTTCGTCTCCAGCAAGACGATCGAGGCGAAGGTCCCCGCCGGCCTCGGCAAGTGCGCGGGACCGTCCCAGACGACCATCTTCACGGGCATCGCGATGACGGCCTACAGCGAGAGCACGGGCGGCTGCAGCGGGCCGGGCGGCGGCGTCAACACGAGCCCGAGCTTCGGCTTCACCCTGGGCAACGTCCAGATCGGCTACAGCGCGGTCCAGTCCCCCCTCACTCCGTAGCTCAGGGCGGGCTCGACTGCCCCGTCCCGTCGTGCCCCCAGCACGCGCCCCGTCCGTAGGTCGCGACCACGCCGCAGGTGTGGCTCTGGCCCGCGTCGACCCAGGCGAAGCTCCCCACCGGAGGCGTCGTCTGACCCTGGTCCGCCGCGCCCCAGCACTGGACCGCGCCGCCGGCCTCGATGGCGCACGAGTGGGCCGCGCCGCCGGTGACCGCGGTGAAGAGGCCCGCCGGGGGATTCGACTGCAGCGAGTCGTTGCGGCCCCAGCACTGCAGCGCGCCCCCGCCGTCGATCGCGCAGCCGTGATGCTGGCCGAGGCCGAGCTGCGTGAACGACCCGCCCGGCGGGGTGAGCTGCCCGAAGAGGTCCCGGCCCCAGCACTCCAGCGCGCCCCCAGTGGTGAGGGCGCAGGTGTGCTCGGAGCCGGCCGAGACCTCGGTGAACGCGCCCCCCGGCGGCGTCGCCTGGCCGTACTCGTCGTTGCCCCAGCAGTGCAGCGCCGACGCGCCGTCGATGGCGCAGGCGTGCGCGCCCCCGGTCGTCAGCCGGGTGAACGTGCCCGGCGGCGGGGTGCTCTGCCCGTTGCCGTCGTTGCCCCAGCACTGGATGCCGCCCGCCGCCTCCAGCGCACAGGTGAAGAGGCTGCCCGCGTCGATCTCCGTGAAGGTCCCCGCGGGCGCCGCCAGCTGGCCCCAGGAGTTGTAGCCCCAGCACCGCAGGCCGCCCGCGGCGTCGATCCCGCAGGAGTGGTCGTTGCCCGCCGCGACCCGGGTCAGGTGCATCCAGGTCCGGAGGAGCACGGGGGTGGAGCCGCAGTCGGCCGCGGCGAAGCTCAGCGGCTCGTTCAGCTCGGTCAGCGTGCAGGGCGGGTTCGTCGTCGAGCTCGCGTCCTCCCACCCGACGGTCACCCCGTCGAACGTCAGCACCTGGCCCGCCGCCGCGCCCGCGGTCTCGAGCCGGTCCAGGGCGACCTCCTCGGGGACGCACCCCCACACCCCCGCCCCGAGGTCCCACGCGGCCCGGTCGCCGTCGGCGCAGGCGGGGCCGAGATCGAGGAGGGTGTCGCCGAGGTCGTCGAGCGTCGCGATCGCGACGCCCCCCACGGAGCTCCCGGCCCCCAGGTCGAGCACGCCGCCGGCGACCGCGTCGAGCACCTCGGCGTCGCTCAGCACGAGGTCGGCGGCGCAGGTCCAGAGGCCGGACGCGAGATCGAACTTCGCCACCCCCCCGTCGTCGCACGACAGCCCCCCGAGGGCGTCGTCGTCCACGCCGTCGCCGAGCCCGTCGGGCACCCCCGTCACGTCCTCCCACCCGACGACGGGCGGAGGCCCGACCCAGGCCCCGCCGGCGTCGATGACGAGGTCGCCGTCGATGTACACCTCCGACGCGTCGGCGTAGCCCCCCTCCAGGTTCTCCGCCGTCCCCGCCCGCAGCGCGAACGGCGCCGACACGAGCTCCTGGCGGGGGAGGAGCGGCGCGCCGTCCCCCACGGTCAGCTCCAGGTAGACGGGCGGCGAGGCGAAGACGTCCTCGTCCAGGGGGTTGGCGTCCGCGTCGGCGCCCAGGATCGCGGAGTAGAACCCGCCGGTCAGCGTCGCCGAGACGGTCTCCTCCCACAGGAGCGCGCCGTCCTCGGGGGCGTCGAAGAGCCGGAACGTCAGCTCGTGATCACCCTCCAGCGGCGCGTCGGCGCCGTCGAGGAGCCGCCCCTGGTGGGCGAGCTGCAGCGGGACGGCGCCGGCCGCCGGCGCGTGCAGCAAGACGGAGACGCCGGCGAGGAGGAGGATCCGCCTCACCACCGCCCTACTCCTTGGTCTTGCCGACCCGGAAGTTGCTCGACGTCGCCGTGGCGAAGTCCTTGCAGCGGGCCTGGCTCAGGGGGCGGGCGCCCTCGCAGCCCCAGCCGTAGGTGACCGAGACCCGGAGGATGTTCCCCGACAGGTCGTTGCTGCTGACGAAGCTGAGGTCGTACTGGCCGTTGGGGATCTCCAGCGCCTCGCCCTCGCTCGCGCACTTCTCGATGGGGACGCGCTGGTAGGACTCGGCCTGGAACACCTCGAGCGTGAAGCTCGCGCAGCCGGGGAGGTAGACCGCGTCCGTCCCCTCGTTGACGACCGCGATCTCGACCGTGTCGCCGGGCTCGTAGAGCTGCCGGCTCGTCTCCACCTTGACCTTCGGGCCGTCGGCGAGGGACGCAGCGGGGAACAGGAAGCAGCAGGCGACGGCGGCGGCGGCGAACGAGCGCATCGCCGGATTCTACGGGAACGGCGTTCCCCCCGGCAAAGCGCCGGGAGCCGCCCGTAGGAGCAGGCGTGGCACGCCCCCGACAATGTCGCACGCAGTCGCTACGGGTGTTGACCGTCAGGGGCCGGATTGGTAGAAATCGGCGCGGTCGTCCAGCGGGTAGGTTTTTCCCGCTGATTTCAGGGACCTTCGGGCTTCCCTACCCCCTCCGCAGCGAGACCGAGACCCTTACCCGGCCGAGGAGGCTTCCCCTCTTGCTATCGACCCGCCGCCCGCTCCAGCTGTTCGCGACGTGCGCCCTCGCGCTCGCGCTGCTCGCCCCCGCGCAGAGCTTCGCCCAGAGCTCCGACGACGACTCCTCCGGAACGACGATCGTCCGCACCCGCGCCCCCGAGCCGAAGCGCCCGACCAAGGTGAGGAACAAGTTCTTCATCAAGGCCAAGCGCTTCGAGATCACCCCCCGCTTCGGCTACATCAGCAACAACGCGCTGAACTCCGAGATGATGCTCGGCCTCGGGCTGACGTACCACATCAACGAGCGCGTCGGCGTCGAGGTCGCGGCCGACTACGCCTTCCTCGGCGGCACGGGCAACACCAAGAACCTGGCGCTGGCGGTGCTCCGCCTGCTCGACGCCAGCTTCCGGCTGGAGTCGGTCGACCCGGGCCTCTTCGCCATGGCGTCGCTGGTCTGGTACCCGATGTACGGGAAGATCAACCCCTTCAGCTCGGCGGTGATCAACCTCGACTTCTTCTTCGTCCTCGGCCTCGGCTACGGGAACGAGCAGATCGAGATGCTGGCGCACGAGATCCAGGAGTCCTGCGCGGACCCGGGCGAGACGATCGGCTGCACGCCGCTCAGCGAGGGGCAGAGCCTCGGCGCCGAGCCCCAGCTGAACCACCTCTTCATGTTCAACTTCGGCTTCGGCGCGAAGGTCTACCTCGCCAAGATGGTCAGCCTCCGCCTCGACGGCCGGCTCTACCTGACCTGGGACCAGGTCCTCGACTTCGACTCCGAGGAGGCGGCCGCGCAGAACCGCAACCTCGGGGCCCTCGCGAACCGGCTGACCTGCCACGACCAGAACGCCGGCGCGGCGTGCAAGACCGTGTTCCCCACCTCCTTCGTCCTGTCCGCGGGCCTCAGCTTCTGGGTCCCCGGCGACAAGGCCGCCCGCCGCAACGCGGGCGAGCGCCGCTAGGAGCAGGACGATGACGAAGACCATGACCCGCGACCTGCTCATCGCCCTGCTGCTGCTGCTGGCCCCCACCTTCGCCTTCGCCGGCCCCGGCGACGCCGCCCCCACGTTCGACGAGGACGAGGAGGAGGAAGAGGAGGAGGAGGAGGAAGAAGAAGAAGAGGAGGAGAAGGCTCCCGAGGGTGAGGAGCCCGAGGAGGGCGAGGAGGGCGCCGAGGGGGAGTCCGACGACGCCGGCGAGCTGGACCTCCCCGAGCTCGAGGACGAGGCCGACACCCCCGACGAGGCCGTCGAGGAGCGCGAGGAGGACGACGCCGCCCTGGACGACCGCTACAAGGTCGTCGTCCCCGGCGCCGAGGAGGACGAGCCCGAGCGTGCCCGGAAGGACGACGACGACGACGACGAGATCGAGCTGCCGGAGGAGCGCAAGCGCCGGGGCCTCGTGAAGGTCATCCAGAAGAAGTTCTTCCTGAAGTACCGCCGCGTCGAGGTGGTGCCGCAGTTCAGCTACATCGGCAACGACCACTTCATCCGCCGCATCGGCGTGGGCGCGTCGATCGCGTACCACATCAACGAGGTGCTCGCGCTGGACGTCCTCCTGACGTACCTCCCCGACCTCAAGGAGACGGACTACAAGCCGCTGACGAAGCGGTTCCGGAACGAGGAGGAGGTCGTCCCCGACATCTCGCGCGTGACGTTCCTCGGCGTCCTCAACTTCCAGATCTCCCCCATCTACGGGAAGGTCGAGCTGGGCACGCTCCGGATCATCAACTACGACCTCTACTTCGGCGCGGGCGTCGGGCTCGCGTACACGAAGGACGACACCTTCATCATCCGCTCGCCGTGCGACCAGTACCAGACGGTCCAGCAGCGGAAGCAGGACGTCACCAACGGCTGCCAGTACGTCGACCAGGCGCACTTCGTGAGCAACGCCGGCGGCGGCCTGCGGATCGTCTTCAACGACTGGATCGGGGTGCGGCTGGACGTCCGCCAGTTCACCCACATCGAGCAGGTCTACCGCGAGGGCGACATCGGCCTCGAGATGAAGCAGAACCTGATGATCAGCCTCGGTGCGTCCTTCTTCTTCCCCCCCAAGGCCCGTGCCCTGCCGCTCTAGGAATCCCATGAAGCGAACGATCAAGTCCCTCCTGGCAGCGCTTCTCCTGACGCTGGTCGCCTCCCCGGCGCTGGCCCTGACGTTGGACGACGTCAAGGAGATGGCCACCGTCGGCGTCCCCGACAGCATCATCATCCAGACCATCGCCAACTCGGAGGAGGTCTTCCACCTCTCCGCGCAGGACATCATCGAGCTCAAGCAGGCAGGGATCTCCGACGCGGTGATCGAGGCCCTGCAGGCCACCTCGGGCGCGGTCGAGGGACGCACCACCGAGACGCGCGACGACGACACCCGCGATCGGAGCAGCCGCGACGACGACCGGGACCGCGATCGCGACCGCGACCGGAGCCGGGACGACGACCGGCGACGCGACGACGACCGCGATCGCGAGCGGGCCCGGGACGACGACCGCCGCCGGGACGACGACGACGTCCGCCGCCGCAGCCGGGACGACGACGAGGACGACAGCCTCATCCGCCGCCGCAGCCGCGACCGGGACGAGGACCGCGACCGCGACGACGACCGCTCGCGGGCCCGCGTCAAGCGGACGCCCAAGGAGATCAAGGGCGCGATCGAGAACTACAAGGAGAAGAAGTACCTGACGGCTTCGCTGAAGCTGTACCTCCTCCTCGACTCGGGCAAGTTCCCGGACCACGAGGCGAAGATCAACTACTACCTCGGCGCCTCCCTGAAGCAGATCGGGCTGCTCCACGCCGCCCAGTTCTACTTCCAGAAGGTGGTCAAGGAGGGGCCCGGGACCGGGGCGCTGTACAGCACCTCGCTGGCCAAGATGGTCGAGATCAGCGACCGGACCAACGACCCCATCTACCTGATCCGGACGATCGACAAGATCCACCCCGACGACTACCCCGGGAAGGTCAAGGACGACCTCTACTACTACCAGGGCGTCCGCGACTTCCAGCGGGGCGACTACGCGCGGGCGAAGCGGAACTTCAGCAAGCTCGGCAAGAGCAGCGACCACTACATCCAGGCGCGCTACCAGATCGGCGTCATCTACAACGCCCAGGACCGCAAGAAGGCGGCCATCCGGACGTTCGCCGACATCATCAAGGGCGACTTCCGGGGCGACCCCACGGACATCAGCAACATCAAGCAGCTGTCGTTCATCAACATGGCCCGCATCCGCTACTCGGTGGAGCAGTACGAGAAGGCGGGCGAGTTCTACGAGCGGCTGCCGCGCCACGAGCAGTACTGGCCGACGGCCCTGTACGAGGCGTCCTGGGCGCACTTCATGGGGGAGAACCGGGAGCACAAGGCGCTGGGCCACCTGCTCACCCTCAACAGCCCCTTCTTCGACCGCGTGTGGCTCCCCGAGGCGTCGATCCTGGAGGCGCTGACCTTCTACCGGATCTGCGAGTACAAGGAGGTCACCCGCATCCTCGACGACTTCAAGTCGGACTACGAGCCCGTCCAGACGACGATCGACGAGCTGCTCGAGCCCTACACCGCCGGTGACCGCCCCCTGCGGGACCTGTACCAGCGGCTGTACGGCAAGCGCTCCAAGGAGTACCGGGACCTCCCCGTGGCGGTGTACGCCCACATCGAGGCCAACCGCGACTTCGCCGGCCCTCACGCGCGCGTCTTGCAGATCGAGAGCGAGCTCGAGCGCATCCGCAGCATCAAGCCCCAGTGGCGCGACGCGGAGGTCGGCAAGAACACCGAGGAGCTGCTCAAGAAGCAGCGGAAGATCTACATGAAGTTCGCCGGCATCGCGCTCGCCAACGAGCTCGGCACGGTCCGCGACCAGCTCGCCGATCTGATGGGCCAGGAAGCGCTGATCCGCTTCGAGGTCGTCTCCGGCGAGTACGAGAAGTACGCCAAGGCCTTCCGCAACCCGGAGCAGGCCGAGGTCAACGAGAACGTCGAGTTCGACTTCGCGACCAACCCGGACATCATCTTCTGGCCCTTCAACGACGAGTACTGGGAAGACGAGCTCGGTTACTACGAGCGCGTCGAGCCCGGCGACTGCAAGGAGTAGATCGATGATCCGCTTCTCTTCTGTTCTCCTGTGCGCCGTTCTCTCCATCGCCCTCGCCGCGCCCGCAATGGCGCAGTCGCGGCGCGAGGAGAAGAAGCGCGAGATCCTCGACTACAAGGCCTACGAGCGCGAGCAGAACCGCGAGCTGTACGGCGAACTGGCCAACCAGAAGCGCCAGGAAGCGATCGCCCAGCTCAAGCAGATCCTCGCCGAGCAGAAGCTCCCGCCGGACACCAAGGCGGAGATGCTGATGCGGCTCGCCGAGCTGTACTTCGAGCAGAGCAAGTACGAGTACAACTCGGAGATGGCGGACTACGACAAGCGCTACGAGGAGTGGTTCAACCTCCCCGAGGCGCAGCAGAAGAAGTCGCCGCAGCCCAAGGTGATCACCACCCGGTCGACCGCGTTCACGAAGAAGGCGATCGAGAACTACCGGAACATCCTCCAGAACTACCCGAGCTACCCGAGGGTGGACGAGGCGCTCTTCTTCCTCGCGTTCATGCTCAACGACGTGGGCGAGGAGAAGGACGCCCTCGACATGTACAACAAGCTGGTCAAGACGTACCCGGACAGCGACTTCGTCCCGGATGCGTACAACGCGATCGGCGAGTACTACTTCAACAACAACAACGCCTACAAGGCGCTGCAGGCGTACAAGCGCGCGGCCGCCTTCAAGGAGTCGAAGATCTACACCTTCGCCCTCTACAAGATGGGCTGGTGCTACTACAACGTCGGCGAGTTCGGCACGGCGATCGACACCATGAAGGAGCTGGTCGCGGAGACCGACCGGCGCATCGCCGCCAGCGGCAAGCAGGAAGGCATCTCCCTCAAGGAGGAGGCCCTGCGTGACCTGGTCCTCTTCTTCAGCGAGGAGGGCGACCTCGAGGCCGCCAAGGAGTACTTCACCCGCTACGGCGAGAAGCGTTACTACCGCAAGATGCTCGGCCGGCTGGGCAACATCTACATGGACCAGGGCAAGAACGAGCTGGCCATCCAGACGTACCGCGAGCTGATCGCGGACGACCCGCTGGCGTCGGACAACCCCGAGCACCAGCACGAGATCATCCAGGCCTACTGGAAGCGCGACCAGTTCGACGAGGCCAACGAGGAGATCAACAAGCTCGTGGAGCTGTACGGCCGCGAGAGCCGCTGGAACCGCGAGAACCTCGACAACAAGGAGGCCACCAAGGAGGCCGAGCGGCTGATCGAGAAGAACCTCCGGAACGTCGCCATCGACTCCCACCAGCAGGCGCTGAAGCGCCGCAGCGCCAAGCTGCTGCTGCTCGCGGAGGAGAACTACGCGCGCTACCTCGGCTACTTCGAGACGGGCTACAAGTCCTACGAGATGCGGTACTGGTACGCGGAGACGCTGTACAAGCTGAAGAAGTACGACGTCGCCACCGACCAGTACAACGCCGTCGTCGCGGCCGACCCCAAGGGCAAGTTCCTCAAGGACGCGGCCGCCAACGCGATCTTCTCGATCGACGAGTACCTCAAGCCGATCAAGTCGCGCCTCGACAAGGAAGCGGAGAAGAAGATCCGCGAGCTGAAGCGGCAGGGCGAGGGCACCGCGAAGTACGCCGAGGTCGACCTCCACCCGTGGGAGAAGAAGCTCGTCGACGCGTGCGACGTCTACGGCAAGGTCCTCCCCGACGACGACAAGACGGAGAAGTTCCTCTACAAGGCCGCGCTGCTGCTGCACGACCGGAACCACTTCAACGAGTCCAACGAGCGGTTCCTGACGATCATCCGCGCCAACCCGAAGTCGGGGGCCGCGGAGCACGGCGTCCACACCATCCTCGAGTCGTACAAGCAGATCGAGAACTGGGACGGGCTGAACAGCGCCGCGCGCGAGTTCTACAACAACGACGACATCGGCAAGTCGAGCAAGTTCAAGCGCGAGCTGAAGAACATCTACCAGCGCGCCACGTTCAAGATCGCCGAGGGGCACGCGGCCGACGGCAAGGCGCCCGAGGCGGCCAAGTCGTTCGACGCGTTCTTCCGCGAGTTCGGCGACAGCGACGTCCGCGACATCGCGCTCTACAACGCCTCCTTCTACTACGGCCAGGCGGGCGACCGGCGGAAGATGCTGGAGCTCCGGCACGAGTTCGTGGAGTCCTTCCCCGACCCCGTCGGCAAGGACGCCAAGACGGCCCAGCTGTACGAGAAGAGCGTGTCGCTCCTCGGCGAGCACTACCAGTCGATCGCCGCGTACGAGCAGGCGGCCCACTACTTCCGGACGCTGTACGACAAGGACGGCAAGTTCGAGGGTGACGGCTTCACGTCGTCCAAGGACGCCCTCTACAACTCCGCCCTCTTCAACGAGGCGCTGGGCAACATCGACGACGCCGTCCGCGACTTCGACGACTACATCAAGCGCGACGACGTCGACGACGCCGACGTCCTGACGACGAAGATGCGGGTCGCCTACCTGCTCAAGAACAACGGCCGCGACGACGAGGCGAAGGCCGCGTTCAAGTCGATCTTCAGCGACAAGGAGTACGCGAAGACCGCCTTCGACCAGGTCATGGAGTCGCACGTCCAGTACGGCCGCCTCCTCGGCAAGAAGGACCCCAAGAAGCAGCTCGACCACTACCGCGAGGCGTACCGCATCTTCGAGGGCAAGCGGAGCAGCCTCGAGGGGACGGCCGCGGCGCGGCTGTGGGGCGCCGAGATGCAGTTCGAGCTCCTCGAGCCGCAGTTCGCGAAGTACGCGACCATCCAGATGCCGAAGAACACCAAGAAGGCGAAGACCGCCCTGGAGAACAAGACCAAGGGGCTGGCCGACATGGAGAAGCAGTACATCGACGTCCTCGAGCTCAAGCAGGGCGAGTGGGGCATCGCGGCGCTGTACCGGATCGGCACGCTGTACGGCGACTTCGCCTCGGCGCTGAAGAACGCGCCGTGTCCCGAGAAGCTCGATGAGGACCAGTGCATGATCTACAAGTTCGGCCTCGAGGACCGCGCCTACCCGCTGATCGACAAGGCGGTAGAGGCCTTCACGCGCGCGCGCGGCAAGTCCTACGAGCTGGGGCTGTACACCGAGTACACCCGCAAGAGCCTCGAGGAGCTGTCGGCCCTCCGCCCGGAGGAGTACCCCGCCAGCGCCGAGACCGTCCCCGAGCCGGACTACACGTCCAACCCCTACTCCACCGTCGGCTACGTCGAGTAGGAGGAGCGGAACGATGAACAACACGATGAAGTACCTGCTGATCTTCGGCGCGTTCGCGCTGGCCCTCCCCCTCGGCGGAAACACCGGCTGCGCCACCGGCGGCGGCGGCAAGGGTGACCCCGACGCCCCGCCCGACCCGGGCGCCATGTACGACGACGCGATGACGTGGAAGGCCGAGCAGGAGGAGGCCGGCAAGCTGGACCACCGGAAGCTGTACGACAAGCTGTCGGCGGCCTGCGAGGCGGGCTTCCGGGACGACGTCAACAGCCCGCACCTGAAGGCCTGCTACAACGCCGGCGTCGTCGCCGGGAAGCTCGGCCAGCCGCGCGACGCGGCGCAGCTGTACCGCCGCACCCTCAAGGTCGATCCCGGCTTCAAGCCCGCCGTCCAGAACCTCACCGTCGCGCTCCTCGCCTCGGGCAAGGCGACCGACGCGCTCCCCATCTACGAGGACTACCTCGCCAAGAACGCGGGCGACAAGGAGATGACCAACAACTACGCCGGCGCCCTGGGCGAGGCGGGGATGGTCGACAAGGGCGTCGAGGTCCTGCAGGGGCTGCTCTTCGACGACCCGAAGAACACCCGCGCGTACAAGACGCTGGCGCAGCTGTACTTCCTCGCGGGCAACTGGCGCATGAGCCAGATGGCGTCGGCCAACGCGCTGAAGCTCGACAAGGAGGACGCGGACATCCACAACAACATCGGCATCACCTTCCTCGCGGAGGGGAAGGAGGCCGAGGCGGTGGTCGCGTTCAAGGAGGCCCTGAAGCTCGATGAGAAGAACATCGAGGCGAACATGAACCTCGGCCTGCTGGCGGTCGGCAGCGCGGACTACGAGCTGGCGGCGCAGAGCTTCCAGACGGTCCTCGCCGACTTCCCCGGCAACCACGAGGCCCGCATCGGCCTCGCCGTCGCGTACCGCGGCATCGCCGAGTTCGAGACGGCGCTGGAGCAGTACGACCAGATCCTCGCCGCGGACTCGTGCCACGCGCTCGCGCTGCTCAACAAGGCGATCGTCCAGCACCGCTTCGTCGCCCCCGCCGCCGGCGAGATCACCGACGTCAAGAAGGAGCTGGAGAAGGCGACGAAGATCTACCGGAAGCTCGACGAGTGCGACCCGGGCAACCAGGACGCCGCCGACGGGCTCGCCGCGGTGACGGGCGAGGTCGCCGAGAAGGAGCAGGAGCTGGCCGAGATCGCTGAGCTGGAGCGCCAGCTCAAGGAGCTCGAGGAGAAGGCGAAGAAGAAGGCGGAGGAGCTGAAGGTCGCCATCGAGCGGGGAGACGCGGTGTTCCTGAAGTACGCCGAGGTCGAGCAGGACCCGTCCTGGCTCGAGGTCTACCTCATGCAGAAGGAGGCCACGATCTTCGCCATCGAGGCGGAGGACTTCTTCTTCATGGAGGAGCAGGGCGCCTACTTCGAGGAGTTCATGGTCATGTACTACACGGACGCCCTGGGTCTCCCCACGGACGAGTGGACGTCCGGCGAGCCGATCGAGGTCCCGGAGCCGGAGCCCGCCGAGGGCGAGGCCCCCGCCGAGGGCGACGCGCCGGCCGAGGGCGATGCTCCGGCCGAGGGTGAGGCCCCGGCCGAGGGCGAGGAGGCGCCGGCCGAGGGCGAGGCCCCGGCGGAGGAGGCCCCGGCGGAGGAGCCCGCCCCCGAGTAGGGCGCCACAGGTCCTCAATGACTTTCGATCGGAAAACTGCTACGACACCGTCGGCATTCCTGCCGGCCAGCGCCCTGGAGAGACCCAGCATGCGTCGACTGTTCGCCGTGCTCCTGACCGTCATGGTCTCCTTCGCCTTCGCCGTCCCGGTGATGGCCCAAGACGACTCCTCGGACGCGAACGTCCGCTACAAGAAGAAGACGGAGATCGACTTCGAGGACGTCTCCGTCGACGGTGAGCTGAAGAAGCCGCACGGGGCCTACCTGCTCGACAAGCGGCAGTCCTCCTTCAACCCGCTGATCCGGCTGAAGGAGAACTTCAACGAGGAGATGCTGAACTCGGTGAACCAGGTTCGCTGAGCCGACTTCCCGACCGAATCCGAGCGCAGGCCGGCGCTCCCCCGAACGCCCACCGAACCACTGCACGGGGTCACGAACCCTCCGTCCCAGATTGAGCCAAGGACGCAATCGACATGGCTGACAACCAAACGCCCCTGACCCTCGCCTTCACCATCACGGTCGGCGAGACCGAGGCCGGGACCCAGGAGTTCGACCAGGAGATGGTCACGATCGGCAAGGGGGCTGCGGCCGTCCTGCAGATCGGCGACGAGACCCTCGCGGACCTGCACTGCGCCGTGCAGCTCGGCGACGACGACGCGGTGACGCTGCTCGACCTGGGCAGCGAGTCCGGCACCCTCCTGAACGGCAACCCCATCAACAACGAGCCGGTCAAGGACGGCGACGAGATCCGGATCGGCAACACGAAGCTGGTCCTGGGCATCCGCCGCCCCGCCGACGAGGCCGCCGCCGCCGCTGCGGAGGAGGAGGAGGAAGCCGACACCGACGACATCAGCGAGGCCGCCGCCGCCGCGATGACCGCCCACGAGCACGAGGCCGAGGAGGAGATCCACCAAGCCGAGGACGTGATGGACTTCGTCCTCCGCTCGGGGACGTCCGAGTCCGACCTGTCGATCGACCGCCGCGCCCCGAAGATCCTCGAGGTCGCGGAGATCTGGTCGTCGACGGTGATGAACGTCAAGCACTTCGGTCGCGACGTGCCCGCCGTCTACGTGGGCGACCGCCGCACCCGACAGGTGCGGGTGGCGTCCGGGATCCTCACGGCGATCCTGGTGTTCGGCGCCCTCTTCTTCGCGATCACGCACAGCACGCTCCCCGCCCCCCCCCGCTGGGCCGGCGACGACGCGACGCTGATCGAGAAGTGGGAGGCCGACATCGCGGCCGAGAAGGCGGCGATGCTCGAGGAGAAGCGGGCCAAGCGCGAGCGCGAGAAGGCGGAGATCGAGGCGGCGGCGCAGGAGCGCTACGACAAGGGCCAGCGCGGCTACGACCGCAAGGCCCGCCAGATGCTCGACGACGAGAAGAAGGACAACCCCGAGACGACGAAGACCGTGGCCGACTTCGAGAAGAAGGTCATGGACGAGATCGTCGACGAGATCACGTCCGAGCGGGAGAAGGCCAAGGAGGAGGCCGAGGCGGCCGCGATGCCCGAGGACAAGTACCTCGACTACAAGCGCGGCTGGAACGAGGACGTCGACAAGACCTTCAAGAAGCTGATCGACAAGAACCCCGACGGCACGGTCCCGCTGGTCCGGCCGCAGTTCGAGCTCTTCGAGCGGCCGGACTTCGAGGCCTTCATCGCGACGGAGATGATCCCCGTCGCCGAGGAGCTCGCCCCCAAGGGGAAGATGAGCCGCTCCTACGTCGAGGAGTTCAACCGCTTCGAGCGGGCCTACGACCGCTTCGACGACCTCGAGGAGAAGCGGGTCGTCGAGGACCTCTTCATCGGCACCCGGATCCACCGCGCGGACGATCGCGGCACGGTCCTCATGCTCGTCGCCGGCTACCGCGCCGACGAGGTCTGGGCGATGGACGAGGACTTCGAGATGGTGAAGATCCCGAACGAGGAGGAGGTCTTCGTCTGGGATCCGAGCGAGGCGCAGATGGAGCGCCGCGAGCGGATGTTCTTCCAGCTCCAGGAGCTGCTGTACATCAACGCCAAGGCGCGGCGTCAGTCCGGCGCGAAGTGCAAGGTCCTCCCCAACCTGCTCGACCACCCCGAGTGGAAGCGGAGCTTCGAGTACAACGCCCAGTACGCGAACTGCCTGAGCAACAAGTCCGAGTACGAGAAGGCGCGCGAGTACGTGGCCAAGGCGCTCGACGCGAAGCCCGCCGACGTCAAGAACGACAAGGACAACGCCGACAACTACCTCGCCGCACTGCAGGTCAACGCCCGCATCAAGATGCGCGACGCGTTCGGCGGCGACCCCGCGGCCCACGGCACGTCCCTCATCCCGACGGCCGGCCGCCTCGAGGCGGAGCGCGCCCACGCGGACCTGCGCGACTACATCCTCGAGAACCGGAAGGACCCGGGCGCCCTGAAGCAGGTCGACACGGGCATCTACCAGCTCGGCAAGGAGAAGCTGAAGGAGGACCAGAGCGTCCAGGTCCGGAACGCCTTCTACCTCTCCCTCTTCATCGTGTTCCTGCTGCCGATCGGGTACGGCTTCGACGAGATCCGCAGCCGGAAGATGGCGCAGGACTTCTTCGTGTCGTCGGAGAACCTGCCCAACGACCACTTCGCGATCGTCGAGCAGGACAAGGCCGGCATCCAGTGCAACTTCACGCCGGACACGGTCGGGTACCTCGAAGCGGCGGACGGCACCAAGACGGCGACCTCCGAGCTCGTCACCAGCGGCCGCGCGAAGGACGTCGGCGGCTACTTCCAGGTCGAGCTGGGCGAGGAGGACCGCTTCGTCAACGACATCGGCCACATGGTCTTCTTCGTCCACCGCGTCCACAAGCCGAAGCTCGTCCCCGCCTCCCCGTTCAAGGACATGGACTGGATGTTCCTCGGCATCCTGCTCGCGCTCCTCTTCCTCGGCACGACGTTCGGGATCATCCTCGCGACGCGGCCCTACGACCCGTCGCAGGAGGTCATCACCATCCCCGACCGGTTCGTGGAGCTGATGGTCCAGCAGGTCGAGAAGGAGAAGGAGAAGAAGAAGTCCTCGGGCAACCCCGACGCCGGCGAGGGCGCCAAGGCGAAGGACGAAGAGGGCAAGGTGGGCAAGAAGGAGCACAAGCTGAAGAAGGCGAAGGGCTCCAAGGTCGCCATCCAGAAGTCGCAGCTCGACAAGCAGATCGCGGAGTCGACGGGCCTGCTGGCGGACCTCAACCAGATGACCGACAACTCGATCTTCGGCACCGGCGGGCTGGACAGCAGCGTCAGCAACGCGCTGGGCGGCCTGATCGGGTCGAACTACGGCAACCAGTACGGCAGCGGCGGCCTCGGGTCGCGCGGCTCGGGCTTCGGCGGCGGCGGCACGGCGGCCGGCCTCGGCGGCCTGGGGACGCGGGGCAGCGGCCTCGGCGCGTCCGGCTACGGCCGCGGCGCCGGCTTCTACGGCAAGAAGGGCGGCGGCGCCCCCGGCGTCGGCGCAGGCGACCCCATCATCCTCGGCGCGCTCGACAAGTCGCTCATCGACCGCGTGGTCAAGAGCCACCTCGCGCAGATCCGGTACTGCTACCAGCGCGAGCTGGCCAAGAACCCGAAGCTGTTCGGAAAGATCGTCGTCAAGTTCGTAATCAGCAAGGACGGCACGGTGTCCTCTGCGACCACGAAGTCGTCGACGATGAACAACCCGATTGTCGAGCGATGCATCAACTCCCGATTCATGCGGATGCGCTTCCCGAAGCCCAAGGGCGGCGGCATCGTCATCGTCTCGTACCCGTTCGTCTTCAACGCCCAGGGCGGCTAGTCCCAACCGGATCCCGATGCTGAAGAAGAGTGCCCTGCTGCTGCTGTTGGGACTGTCGCTGATCGCGACGCCGACCTACGCCTTCGCCCAGGACGATCCCGAGGACGAGGACGAGGACTACCCCGACGACGACGACGACGACGAGGTCGACATCGACCGCGAGGAGTCGGCCCGCGCCCGGCGCCAGACGCAGCGCCGCAAGCGGGTCGTCCGCGAGGTCGTCAAGGGCGCCTACGCGAAGATGAACATCGGGCCGCTGATCTGGCTGCCGCCGATCAGCCAGGTGACGTCGTCGACGGGCACGCAGCTCGACTTCAGCTTCGGCTACGACGTCCTCGACCGGCTCAACTTCACGCTGTCCATCGAGGCCTCCTTCTTCCAGCTCGTGACCAACGGCGACGGCGTCTCGGTCGACATCGGCATCGCGTCCCCCATCCAGGGCGACTTCCGGGTGTTCGGCGGCATCGCCGGCATCCGCGCGGGACCGAACGTCGGCGGCAAGCGGGTCAAGCGCTTCAGCATCGTCGGCCACGCGGCCGGCGGCGTGGGCTACTCGCCGGCGCTCGTCGACATGACGTCGCAGAACGTCCAGACCCGGATCGCGGCGAGCTACGGCTCGATCATGCAGGGCCGGGCGCTGGGCCTCGTGCAGGCCGGCGCGGGCGTCGAGTACTACACCCGCCTGAGCCACTTCTCGCTCGGCATGGACATCGACTTCGACCTCATCCTCGGCGGCCCCCTGCCGGCGATGGGGCTGGGGCTCGACTTCTTCGTCAAGTACACGTTCTAGGGCCGCGGATCGGCTCTCGTTTCGCCCTTGCCCCCGTCCCGGGGTCGCCTACAATCTCGCGATCTTCCGGAGGGAGCCGATGGTCACGCGTCTTTCGATTCTGCTGCTCGCGACGGCGTTCCTGGCCGGGTGCCCGAACCCCCGGGCGGGGAGCTCGCACCCCATGGAGGCCGACCCCGAGCAGGTCGACTTCGGCTACGTCCAGTCGGGGCTCTTCTCCGAGGCGACGCCCATCACGCTGACCAACGGCGGCACGGGCACGGTCCAGATCGAGGCGATCCTGATGGCCGGCGAGGCCCCCGACGCGTTCGACCTGCAGCTCACGCCGCCGTCGTACCCGCACGCGCTCGCGGCGGGCGAGTCCACCGACATCTCCGCCTACTTCGCCCCCCCGGGCTCGGGCGAGTACCTGGACTGGATCGAGATCCACACCTCGGCCGACAACGACGGCCCCTTCCTGGTCGCCGTGGGCGGCTGCAGCACGACGTCCGACTGCACGGTCACGTTCGTCGACCCCCCCAGCGGCGACGACGACGACGCGGCGGACGACGACGACGACGCCTCGGGCGACGACGACGACGACGACGCGACGGGCACGGGCGACCAGGCGATCGACATCGACCCGGTCTCGATGGACTTCGGCGAGGTGCCCCAGAACCAGGCCCCGCTGGGCGACGTACTGGTGATCAGCAACGTCGGCGGCGAGACGCTGGACGTCATCAGCGTCACGATCGACGGGGACCCGGAGTTCACGATCGACGACTTTGTCGGCGGCGCGATCCCGGCGGGCGGGGCCCCCGCGACGGTGGACGTCTTCTTCGACCCCTACGGCGCGGACATGGGCGCCCACAGCGCGACGATCACGATCGAGTCGGACGACCCCGACAACGGCACCCTGACGGTCCCGCTGACGGCCGAGGTGACCGAGGACTGCGGCGCCTGCCTGCCGGAGCTGGCGGTCGACGGCGCGGTCCCGCTGAGCCTGGAGCCGTTCGCCACGGGCGACCTGCTCTACCTGCAGGTGAGCACGGGCCCCGTCGAGATCTCGATCAGCAACATCGGCGCCGGCGACCTCCCGGTGGACCCGATCACCGAGGGCGGCGAGTTCTGCACGGACCACCCGGCGTTCAACTACGAGGGCGGCTCCCCCGGGTCGCTCGCGGGCGGGGAGAGCGCGACGCTCGAGTACAGCGTCGGCCAGGCGGGCGTCGAGGTGATCAACTTCAACGGCACCTACGCCTTCTCCATCGGCACGATCGCCCCCGACATCGGCGCCCTGATCGGCCACCTGACGGACGGCAGCTCGGTCAACTGCTCGCTCGGCCCGTAACGGGTTGACAGGGGTCTCCTGACCCGTACACTCCGCCGGCTTCAATCAACACAACTTCCTCTGGTCCGCCCTCGGCGTAGAACCACGAAGTGGAGGTCCTCATGGGCATCGGTCTCGGCATCCTCGGCACCAAGGTGGGCATGACGCAGCTGTTCGACGCGGACAAGCGCGTCGCGGTCCCCGTCACCGTCATCCACGCAGAGCCCAACGTCGTCCTGAAGCGGTTCACGCAGGACGGCGACGGCTACAGCAGCGTCCAGGTCGGCTACGGCGACAAGCGCGCCACCCGCACCAACCGCCCCGACGCGGGCCAGTTCGCCAAGGCGAGCGAGGCCGCGGGCTCGGCCATCTCCCCCAAGAAGGTCCTCCGCCAGTGGCGGCTCGAGGGCGACCCCGGCGACGACCTCCAGGTCGGCTCCGAGGTCACGGTGGAGCGCTTCGACGGCGTCAAGTTCGTCGACGTCAGCGGCACGTCCAAGGGCAAGGGCTTCCAGGGCGTGATGAAGCGGCACAACTTCCGCGGCTCCATCCGCACCCACGGCACCCACGAGTTCTTCCGCCACGGCGGCGCCATCGGCACCCGCCTGACGCCCGGCCACGTCCTCAAGGGGAAGAAGATGGGCGGCCAGATGGGCAACGTCCGCGTAACCACCCAGAACCTGCGCCTCCACAGCGTGGACGCGGGCAAGAACCTGCTCTTCATCGTCGGCGCGGTCCCCGGCCACAAGGGCGCGGTCGTCGAGATCCGCCCCGCCACGAAGAAGTCGTAGGGGCCGCTGCGAAACAGGGTCCGGGGCAATCGGGGTTGCGGCACACGCTGTCCGTCTTCATTTGGCCGGTCCTGCTCTGGCTCCTGTTGGCGGCGGCGGCGGTCGGGCTGGTTGGCAGGCATGCGGAGCTCGGCAGCCCGATTGCCGCAATCAGTCTCGGACTCGCCGTCTCTGGATTCGCGTTCACACTCCATCGAACTTGGCGAGCCGAACAGGAAGCAAGCGAGGCCGCACGGATTGCCCGTGTCTACGAGGAGCTGATCTGGCAAGACCGACTCCGGCGCGCCACCCGTTGTATCCGTGATCTCCGCGATGCGCTTCGGCAACGTACGACCCACGCAGTCCTGATGCGTGCAGACGACTTGGCAGGTGCTCTCTCGGAGATCCAGGCAGAACTGGAACCGGGGCTTATAGTAAGGCGAACGCTCGGCGACCACCGTCGCCAACTCGCCCGACTGAAGGAGGATGCCCGGAAGGCGAGGCTCGGCCGAGCACAGGATCGTCTCGTGGACGACATCGAAGGAGCCCACTCCGAACTGCAGCCAACGAACACCGAGGAACCAAATGCCTAGCCCATCCTTCAGGAAGCTGGTTGACGAACTCGCCGACCGGACGGAGTCAGGTGCCCTCCAGTGGAGCCTCACCAGGAGCGACGAAGCGTTCCGCGCCGACGTGGGAGTCGGATCGATCTGGGTAGTTCGGTGGGTGGATGACTATGACCTGCGTTGGGTCGAGGTGAGTCTCGTGGACCGGTCCGGGGAGACGGTCGATGAGCTCAAGGCGGGCTGTGCCCCGGGAGCCTACGAGCAAGACTACGAGGATCTGGAGTCCATCTTCGTCGCGGCCCGCGCCTCAGCACGAGGGTCGGAGGATCTGGCCGGAGCGATCCTGAAGCAACTCGACAAAGGCGCGTAGTCACCGCAGCTTGCCCTCCAGCGCCCGGATGGCTCCCGCGAAGATGCCGGAGCCGTCCTTCTTGAGCGCCTCGAACACGGGGCGGGCGACCGCCGGGGGGAGCTTGTCGCCCCAGGCGCGGACCGTGATCTCGCGGGCCACGGAGCGGCTGCGGCGGCCTCGGACGAGCGACACCAGCCAGCGGCCGGCGCGGTCGTGCTCGCCGGCGTCGAGGGCCAGGTCGATCCCCTCGAACAGGCGGCCGATCCCGGCGGCGGGGGTCTCGGCGAGCTGGGCGGCGGCGGCGTAGCGGCGCTCGGCGTCGGGCCAGCGTCCGCCGACCGCGAGCGCGCGGGCGAGCCACACGGCGCGGCGCTCGTCCTCGGGGTGCTTGCGAGCCTGGCCGACGAGGATGACGGTCACGGACTCGAGCCAGCCGTCGGCCTGGGCCTGGCGCAGGGCGCCCCAGGCCGCGTCGTCGTGGCCGTCCCCCGAGAGAGCCTGCGCGAGCGGCGCGGTGAACCGGCGCTGGGCCTCAGTCACGCGCTTCGCCACGGCGACGATCGCGTCGTCGGCGCGCTGGAGCTTGGGGAGGAGGCCGACGACCGCGGCGAGGTTGCCGGCCGCGTCGAGCTCCAGGATCTGCTCCCGGAGGGCCCGCTGTTCGTCGATCCGGCCGAGGCTCGCGCGGCCCGCCCGGGCGTAGTCGGGGGCGGCGGCATCCAAACGCTCGACGAGGGCGCGCTGCTCGTCCTCGGGGAGCGCGGCGAAGTGCTCGGCCCACACGGCGGTGGGATCGGCGCCCCGGACGGCGGCGAGGACGTCGGCCAGGTCCGGGCCGGAGGAGGCGGCGAGGGCGACGGGCAGGAGCGTGGCGGGCAGCGCCCGGGCGCGGACGGCGGCGGCGGCGACGGCGGGCGCGTCGAGCTGCCGGGCGAGCGCCGCGAACCCCGCGGGGGTCCCCTCCCCCACGCGGGCGAGGAGATCGAGGTCGGGAGGCGCGGGCGCCGCGGCGAGCCAGCGGGCGGCGACCGTCGCGGTCAGTGGGGGGCAGGCGGCGGCGGTCAGGCCGAGCAGCGCGCGGCGCTCGAGGCGGGCGACGGGATCGTCGGTGACGTCGTCCGCCGCCAGCGCGTCGGCGGCGGACTCCCACAAGGCCAGCCACTCGCCCGCCGCGGCCAGCAGCAGCGACTCCAGCAGGTCGGCCCCGTCGGCCTCCGGCAGGGCGTCCAGCGCCGCGTCGAAGCGACCGGAGGAGGCGTCGTGGAGGACGGCGAGGAGCGGAGCCCAGGCCGACCCGTGCTCGTTCTCGTTCTCGTTCTCGTTGTGGGCGCCGTCCTGGCGCCCATCCTGCGGACGCGCCGCCTCCGGCGGCACGCGACCTCTCGCGCGTCCCGCGCTCCGGTTCTCGTTCTCGAGGAGGATGGCTCGAACGTCGGGGAGGCCGGGCGTCCCGTCGAGGGCCGCGACGAGGCCCGCGCGCGCCCGGGTCAGCCATGTCGTCCAGCGATCGCGGCCCGTCCGGGCGGCGACGAGGAGCTCGAGGGAACCGTCGTCGTGGCCCGTCGCCGCGGCGAGGAGCCCGTCGGCGTCGTCGCGCGGCGTGAACCGGTGACCGCCCGCCGCGCTGCCGCCGCGTCGTCGGATCTCCACCGCGCCGCGGGCTGCGAACCGGCCGGCGATGGCGGAGGTCGCCTTCGGGCCGGCGTGATCCGTGAGGAAGCGGACGAGGTCCGCCACCACCTCGCCCGGCGGCGTCCCGCGACGGCCCCCCGGTCCCGCGTACGCGAACGCCGCCCGGGCCCACGCGTCGCTCGCCGAGCCGGCAGCCTCGACCGCCGCGGCGGCTTCGTCCCCTCCGACCGTCAGCGCCGCCCGCAGCGCGTCGTCCGTCCAGCGCTTCGCCGGCGCCGTCCCCGGCCCCGCGTCCGACGCCTTCGCCGCCGCCCCGCCCCCGCCGCCG
>CAYFOA010000093.1:25864-26635 GCA_964344575.1 uncultured Rickettsiales bacterium
CGAGCCCCGAGAAGAGCGAGTCCAACGACGGCCCGCGCTTGCCCCCGCCGCCGACGTTCGGCGCCGACGGCATCGCCGGCTGCGGCGCCGCGAAGGGGGACGGGGTCACCGTGCGCGCGGGCGCCGCCGCCCGCTTCAGCGTCTGCGGCCACGCCTTCGACTCCAGATCGCAGACGTCGCACCGCCCGCAGTCCGCGTCGAGCGAGACGCCCAGCGCCTCCCCCACCGCCACCGCCCGGCAGCCGTCCGCCCCCAGCACCGCCGCCGCCGCCTCGGCCGCCGTCGCGCGCCCGGCGCGGAGATCCGCCACCGCCCCGGCGAGGTCGTCCGCCGGCGCCCCCCACCGCGGACCGGGCCGGACCTGGACGTCGAACGGACCCCCCAGCGGCTCGACGTACGCCGTCACCAGCCCGTCGTCGTTCATCGCCACGAGCAGATCCGCGATCGCCGCCGGCGCCCACCCCAGCGCCGCCGCCAGCGCCCGCAGGTCCTGAGGCGCCCGATCCGTCAGCGACAGCCGCGCCCGCTCCGCGAGGCTCCACCCCTTCATCGCCCCCTGGTAGGCGTCGTGCAGCGCCCGGTAGCCCGGCTCACGGTCCACCGCCGGCGGCCGGAACCGTCGCTGATCCGCCACCCGCGCCGCCAGCGCGCACCGCCGCACCTCGCTCAGCGCCCCCACCGCGAGCAGGTCCCCGAGCAGCGCGAACGGCGCCGCCGCATCGTCCCCCGCCACCGCGAACCACGCCCCGTCCTCGCCCGCGCCACCCGAAC
>CAYFOA010000094.1:0-26396 GCA_964344575.1 uncultured Rickettsiales bacterium
GACTACGCGGACGACGACGACGACGGCGACGGCATCCCCACCGCGGACGAGGGGACCGACGACCCCGACGGCGACGACACCCCCAACTACCTGGACGACGACTCCGACGGGGACGGGTTCAGCGACGCGTACGAGACGGACGACGACGCCGACAGCGACGGCCTCCCCAACTACCTCGACCTCGACAGCGACGCCGAGGACGGCACCGACGACGCCGACGGCGACGGGGACGCGGACGGCGACGGGATCCCGGACTTCCTGGACCTGGACGACGGGGACGGGCCGTCCGCCGATCCCGACGGCGACGGCCTCACGAACGCCGAGGAGGTGGAGGCCGGCACCGACCCGAACGACGCGGACAGCGACGACGACGGGCTGGACGACGGCGAGGAGGTCAACGACACCGAGACGGATCCGAACGACGCGGACAGCGACGACGACGGGCTGGACGACGGCGCCGAGGTCGACGAGACCGGGACCGACCCGAACGACGCGGACAGCGACGACGACGGGCTGGACGACGGCACCGAGGTCGACGAGACGGGCACGGATCCCAACGACCCCGACAGCGACGACGACGGGCTCGAGGACGGCGAGGAGGTCGACGAGACGGGCACCGACCCGCTCTCCCCCGACTCGGACGACGACGGGCTGGACGACGGCGACGAGGTCGAAGTCGGGGCCGATCCGAACAACCCGGACACCGACGGCGACGGCGTCGAAGACGGCCCCGACGGGCTGGGGGACGACGACGAGGACGGCATCCCCAACGTCCTCGACCCGACGGACGACTCGGTGGGCGACGACGACGACGCGGGCGCCGACGATGACGACGACTCCAGCGACGACCTCCTCACCGGCGGCTGCACCTGCGACAACGACGTCAGCGGGGGCGGCGCCGGGCTGTCGCTGCTCCTGTTCGCGCTCCTGGCGTTCGCCGTCAGGGACGGTGGATGGAGCAGACGTCGTCGTTGCAGACGCCGCCGCTGAGCTTCATCCGGCGGGCGGCGATCCAGCGGTAGACGGCGTCGAAGAGCTGCTTGATCCCGGGGACGTAGTAGCCCCACGCGAGGAACCACCAGGGCTTGCGGAGGAGCACCCGGACGGCGGCCTCCATGCCCCCGAAGATGGCTGCGGGGGTGCGCGCGAACTTCATCTCCACGTCGCACTGCTGCTCGTCGAGCGTGGGATAGTCGTCGAGCGCGCCGGGGTCCCGGAAGCTCAGGTAGCGGAGGTCCGGGTCGGGAGCCCAGCGCTGGAGGCGGCCGACCTGCTTGCGGCAGAAGGGGCAGTGGCCGTCGTAGAGCACGGTGGGTGGCGCCGCCGTCACGCCTTCAGCCTGCACACGGAACGGGGAAGATCAAGGTGAGGATCCTGTACGGCATCGTCGGCGAGGGCATGGGGCACGCGACCCGTTCGCGGGTCGTGCTGGAGCACCTGCTGGACCGCGGACACGAGGTCCGGATCGTCGTCAGCGGCAAGGCGCACGACTTCCTCACGTCGCGGCTGGCGGGGCGCGAGAACCTGACGATCCACGAGATCGAGGGGCTCCACTTCGAGATGGAGGAGGGGGGGATCGACCTCGTCGAGACGGTGCTGTCGAACCTGGAGCTGGCGCCGATGCGGCTGCGGCACAACATCGGGGTCTACCGGGACGTCGCGGAGGACGGGTTCGAGCCGGAGGTCGTGATCAGCGACTTCGAGAGCTGGGCCTACGTGTACGCGCGCAACAAGCGCGTTCCGGTGATCAGCATCGACAACATGCAGATCCTGAACCGCTGTTCGCACAGCGAAGCGCTGGATCGCGTCCCGATCGACTTCCGGATCGCCAAGTGGTCGGTCCGGGCCAAGGTGCCCGGCGCGTACCACTACCTGGTCACGTCGTTCTTCTACCCGCCCGTCACGAAGAAGCGGACGACGCTGATCCCGCCGATCCTGCGGCCCGAGATCCTGGCCGCGGAGCGGAAGCGCGGCGACCACGTCCTCGTCTACCAGACGCGCGCGGGGAGCGAGGCGCTGCTGCCGGTGCTCAAGACGCTCCCCCACACGTTCTACGTCTACGGCCTGGGGCGGGAGGGCACCGAGGACAACGTGGTCCTCAAGGGGTTCAGCGAGACGGGCTTCGTCGACGATCTCGCGTCCGCGAAGGCGGTGATCGCGAACGCGGGCTTCTCTTTGATGAGCGAAGCCGTCCACCTGCACGTCCCGATGCTCGCGCTGCCGCTGACGGGGCAGTTCGAGCAGGAGCTGAACGCCCGCTACCTCGCCCACGAGCGCTACGGCCACTGGACGCCGGTGCTGGACGGAGACGTCATCACCCGCTTCCTCGACCGCCTCCACCTCCACGAGGAGGCCCTGCAGCGCTACGAGTCGGTGGACAACTCGATGGCCCTGGCGTGCGTGGACGAGCTGCTGGATTGCGTCGCCGCCGACGTCAAGCGGCCGCGGGTGCTCCAGTCCAAGAACCGGGGCGCGTGGAGTCAGTCTTGATCGAATCCGAGCGCGTGTGTACCATACACACGTGTCGAGCCGGGAGCTCATCAAGCTGCTGAGGGCTGCGGGCTGGAAACTCGATCGCCAGCGCGGGTCGCACCACGTCTTCAAGCACCCCGAGCGGGCGGGGATCGTGGTGGTTCCGCATCCGCGCAAAGACCTGGGCAAGGGCCTGGTCGCGGCGATCCGGCGTCAGGCAGGAGTGTGACGATGCGCTACCCGATCTTCATCGAGCAGGGGACCGAGGACACCGCCTTCGGGGTGGTGGTGCCGGATCTTCCGGGGTGCTTCTCGGCAGGGGACACGCTGGACGAGGCGCTGGCCGCGACCGAGGAGGCGGCGGTCGCGTGGATCGACGCTGCCCTGGACGACGGTCGTCCCATCCCTCCGCCGACTCCGGCCGAGGCCCACGCGGTCGACTACCCGGGCTGGATGATCGGCGTCGTGACCGTCGATCTGGCGGGGCTCGACGACACGACCGAGCGCGTCAACATCACCCTCCCCCGTCGCGTCCTCGCACGCATCGACGCCAAGGCCAAGGAAGCCGGCGAGACCCGCTCCGGCTACATCTCGCGGATGGCCGTCGGCTGAGCTACCAGTCGGACGCGAACGATCAGCATCGCCACCTCGCCCGACGACGGCGCAGGCCCGCGGCGAGGGCCACCAATGCGAAGCCCAGCGCGGCGGGATGGCCGGGGGTCCGGTCCAGGGCGGCGCACGAACATCCGCCGCCGACTCCCTCGTCGGTTTCGCCGTCGCAGTCGTCGTCGAGGCCGTTCTCGACCTCCTCTGCGCCCGGGTGGATGGCGGCCGAGTTGTCGTCGCAGTCGACGTTGTCCCCGTAGCCGTCTCCGTCGGCGTCGGTCGCTTCGTCGTCGTCGTCGTCGTCGGCTCCGTCGTCGTCGTCGGCTCCGTCGTCGTCGTCATCGTCGTCGTCGTCGTCCGTGGCGTCGTCGTCGTCGTCGTCATCGTCGTCGCCCGCCCCGACCGGAGGCCAGGTGCAGTCGCCGGAGTCCGGTTCGCCGTCTCCGTCCTCGTCCGTGCAGGCGAGCCAAACGAAGACCACACCGCCGTCGAGGAAGTCGGCGGTTCGCGCGACGACGTCGGCGTAGCCGTTGCCGTCGAGGTCGGCGAGGGCGGTGCTCCGGCCGCGCTGCTCGTTGTGGACGCTCCCCTCGGACTCCCACTCGGGGTCGGGCCCGGGGGCGGACGAGCCGAGGTGCAGCTGGATCAAGCCCACGTCCTGCTGCGGCTCCGGGAAGCCGCCGGTCCAGGTGTAGATGCTGAACAGGAGGTCCGCCTGGCCGTCCCCGTCGACGTCCCGGCCAGCCGACGAGCCGGGCCCGCCGGTGGCGTTCTGCTGCCCCGACGGGAGGATGGCGACGTCCGACTGGTCCAGGCCCCCGGACGAACCCCAGTAGACGAGCATCGCGCCTTCGCCGTCGACCTCGCCGGAGTAGTACTCGCAGCCGACCCACAGCTCCTCGAACCCGTCTCCGTCGACGTCGCCGGCGCCCCCTGCCGCGCTCCCGCCGCGCCCGCAGTGCCAGTTGGAGCCGCCGTCCACCGTCCAGCTCGGCTCGGCGCCGAGGCCGCCGCTGGAGCCGGCGAAGACGAACGTCCGCCCGCCGTCGTCGCCCGCGCCGTCGTAGCTGCCCGCGGCGAAGACCGCGTCGTCGAAGCCGTCGCTGTCGAAGTCGCCGCCTCCGACGGCGTCCCCGAAGCTGCCTCCGTCCTCGGGGGAGTAGGTCCAGGACGGGGAGGTCGCGGGTCCCCCGGCGCTCCCGAGGAAGAGGTAGCCCAGGTTGGCCGAGTTGGCGGCGACGAGCAGGTCGTCGAAGCCGTCGGCGTTGACGTCGGCCCCGGCGAAGAGGGCGATGCCGAAGCTGGTCGAGGACTCGACGGGGGACCACCCCCAGTCGGGGGTCGCGGACGGGCCGGAGGCCGAGCCGTAGAAGACGAACGCGCGCCCGACGCCGTTGCCGCTGGAGCCGTAGTTGTGGTTTCCGACGACGACGTCGTCCACGCCGTCGCCGTTGACGTCGCCGAAGCCGGCGTCGCTCCCGAGGTACGACGTGAACTCGTCGATGCCGTCCAGGGTCCAGTCCGCGTCGTCCGCGAGGCCCGAGGGGCCGCCGTACCAGACGCGGACGATCCCGCTGACACCCTGCTCCGGGGAGGTGACGAGGAGGTCGTCGTAGCCGTCGTCGTTGACGTCGCCTCCGGCGCGGACCACCGCGGGGTCGACGTTCGTCGCGGACCAGCTGGGATTGTCGGGGAGGACCTGGGCGGAGGCCAGCGCCGGCGCCAGGACCGCCAGGAAGAGCGTCGATCGATGCATGGGGACCCTCCGCCTCGGAGGCTAGCAGCGACCGCGCCCCTTCCTAAGACCTACGGATCGCAGTCGAGCGTCAGCTGGAAGGCGCCGCTGTCGCCGTCGTAGCCGTCGACCACGATGTACTTCGGGCCGCCGCCGCCGCCCGCCTCGGTCATGAAGCTGTTCAGGCCCCAGTCGGTCGCGTTGTCGGACCGGCACTCGCCCTCGATGAGCATGATGTCGTGGTTGATCTGGGTGGGCTGGGCGTCCACGAACTTGAACTCCACCTCGCTGCCGCCGCCGCCGACCCACTCGTAGACCACCTCGGGGGCCTCGTAGTTGCCGACGTTGACGGGGTAGGCGTTCATCGACGCCACGCCGTCTGCGTCCACCGAGGTGTCGCCGCTGACCGTCTGGCCGCAGCTGATCGTCCCGACCGGTTCGGGGCAGGGGGTCGGCGCGCCGGGGCAGTCCGTCCCGAGGGGGAAGGGGAGCTCGATCGTCCCCTCGCCGATGTTCGTCTCCCACGTCCACGGGCCGAAGCTGCGGGACGTCTCGAAGACGAAGACGTCGAGGTGGAGACCGGCGTCTGCGCTGGCGCCCGCGTAGAAGCTCCAGTCGAGGTCGCTGCACTCGGCGTGGGCCTCGCCGCGGAGGAACGGCTTGACGCCGAAGCTCGGGCCGGCGACCCGGTAGAGCATGACCTTCGCCTCGGCGCGGACCCAGACCTTGCCGTTCCAGTCGCCCTGCACGTCGAAGTCGGGGCCGGTCCGGTGGGCGTCGAAGTCCGTGCTCTGGACGTAGTACCAGGAGCCGTTGCGGTAGCGGCCGCCGACCCGGATGTCCGCGTCCGCCTCGGCCCCGACCGTGGCCGTCGCCTGCGCCTCGGCGCCCGTCTCGAAGCCCGCCGTGAGGCTGACCTGGAGGGTCCCCGTGACCGGGATCGGGCCCGCGGCGAACGCGAAGGGGTACTGCCAGGTGCCGAGGCCGATGTCGCCGTCGACGCTGACCGAGTCGCTGATCTGCGCCATCAGCTCGAGGTCCGCCTCGATGTCGAGGTCGAGGATGGCGTCGGCCCGCTTGAGCGTGAACCAGCCGAACTCTGCGCCGAGCCGCAGCCGCGGGCGCATGTCGATGACGCCCTCGGACAGCGACACGTTCACGTTCGCGCCGCCGTGCGTCCCGCTGTAGAGGCTGGTGCCGGAGAAGTCGGCGACGTAGCGGGCCTCGTCGAACTCGAGGTCCTCGTAGAAGCCGCCGTCCGCCATCACCTGGGCGAGGCTCGCCTGGACCGTCTGGAAGACCACCGTGTAGCCGCTGACCTCCATCGCCGTGATCTCGCGGAGGTAGCCGCCGTTCGACGTCCCCACGATGACGTCGCCGACGTCGAGGCCGACGTTGGCCGGGTCGCAGGTGAACTCGGCGATGAGCTCCTCGAGGTGGTCCTCGTACGTCTCCGAGATTGACTCGAAGCAGGGGTGCTCCTCCACCAGGACGACCGCGTCATGCGCGTCGGGGGCGCTGAGGTCGGACCAGTCGAACTGGCTGTCGTCGTTGCCGTCGAGGGCGTCGCCGGTCGGGTCGCCGCCGTCGTTCGTACCGTCCTGGTCACCGCTGCCGCCCCACACGCCGGTGTCGCTGCTCCAGTCTCCGCCCGAGCCGGGCCCCATGGAGACGACGTCGGTGCCGTAGCAGCCGGCCAACACGACGAGGACGAGGAGATGAGAGGCGATGGAGGAGATGTGACGGGCCATTCCGGTCTCCGAGAGCTGGCCGAGGGGCACCATCGGCAGACCGGTCACAGATGTGACCGATCCGCTGCAAAGCAGCGATTTATCGATGGATTCCGTTCGGCGTTCCTGATGTAAGTGTCAGGTGCCTTACGGTCGGCAACAACTCTTGGATGCCTCCACAGGCAACAAACAAGGGTTCCACAACATCTCGGTCACAACTGAACGACCATTCAACTGGTCACTACAGTGTCCGATCGGTGGGTCAACTAGCTGTTTGCAAAGGAGATTCGTACGACTAGACCACCCTGGGGGTGGTTGTTCGCCGAGACCCGCCCGCCCATCTCCTCCACGAGTCCTTGAACCAGGCTCAACCCGATCCCGGTGCCCTTGGTGTTGCGGGTCAGCTCGCGCTCGCCGCGGAAGAACGGCTGGAACACGCGCTTGAGCTGGCGCGGGGGGATGCCGGGGCCGTGGTCGCGGATCGACAGGCCGCCGGCGTCGGCGCGGAGGACGATGCGGTCGCCGCCGTTGCCGGCGCTGAACTTGATCGCGTTGTCGACGAGGTTGATGACGACCTGGAGGAGCGCGTCGCGGTCGAACCGGACGGGGCCGGCGTCGTCGGCGACCTCGGTGATCAGCTCCAGCCCGCGGTCGCGCGCGTGAGGGCCGAGGATCTGGACCACCTCGTCGAGCACCGGGCCGAGCTCCCCGACCTCCACGCGCATGGTCCGCGTCCCCTTCTCCAGGGCCGACAGCTCGAGCACGTTGTTGATCAGCCGGCCGAGGCGGTCGGACTCCGTCGTGATGGTGCCGTAGTACTCCTGCTTCTTGGCCTCGTCGGCGACCATGCCGTCGCGGAGGATCTCGCCGTACATCCGGATCGCCGTCAGCGGCGTCTTCAGCTCGTGCGTGACCGCGCTGACGAAGTTGGCGCGACGCTCGGCGAACTGGACGACGACGGCCACGCTCCGTTCCAGCACCCCGAACCCCGCGACCCCCACGACCCCGAGGAGGAGCGCCAGCCACAGCACCCACCGCCGCGGGTCGCCGCCGCCGCCGGAGCGGGGGAGCAGCGCCATCGACGCGACCGCCGTCAGCGAGTCGAACGGGTCTGCGAACGTGTGCTCGAAGGTGTGCGTCGGTTCGATGGACGTCGCCCCCGTCGTGACCCCGATGTCGGGCCACCGGAGCTGCAGCGCGTCCTCCAGGTCCACGCCGACGACCGTCCCCTGGAGCGCCTCCACGAGCGCCGGGAGCTGGACGACGAGCCCCTGGACGTAGCGGTCCTTCCCCACGCGGACGTCCCGGTGCAGCACCAGGTGGTGGGCGTCGGGGCGGTAGCCGGTGAAGGGGTCGACGGTGACGAGCACCTCGGTGACCTCGGGGGCGGCCGGCGGCGGCGCCTCCTTCTTCGGCCTCGGGATCGCCCGCGTCTCCGCCTGCGTGGTCGACTTCGGCTTCGTCTTCGCGGGGGGCAGGGTGACGGGCTCGGCGGCGGAGACCGTCGCGGACGCGGGGGCCGTCGCCGCCTCGGACGACCGAGCCCCGGACGTCTCCACGCCGGCGACGAGGGCCGGGCCCGCCTCCCCCCCGGCGAGGCCCCCGCCGAGGTCGCCCTCGGTCTCCACGGACAGGTCCCGGAGCAGCTCCTCGGTGGTCTGCGCCGGGGTCGGCTCGAACGGGACCTCCGGCTCGGCGAGGGCCAGCTCCTCGTTGCGAGCGTTCGCGTCGCCCGCCTCGGCGTCGGCCCCGGCACCGGCCTCGCCCGCGGCCGGCTCCGCCTGTTGCTGGAAGACGTCCGTGTTGTCGACGTTGTACGCCTCCGACTTGGTCTGCCGCCGCGAGCGCGACGTGCTTCCCCGGTTCAGGGACTCGAGGACCTCGCGGTCGCTCTGCTGCTTCTTGGTGGGGCGCTTCAGCTTGCCGCCCGCGCTCGCGCGGCCCCCCGACCGCCGCGCCGGGGACGACGACGTCGTCGCGACGGGCGCCGGCCGGGAGTCGGCCTCGACCTGGATCTCGTCGTAGTCGGCGTCGTCTTCGGCCTCCTCCTCGGCCTGCTTCTCCGCCTCGGGCGCCGCCTCGGGGGTCGGCTCCGGCGCCGCCGCCGCATCGTCCTTCCGGCGCTCCTTGGCGGCCCCCGCCGGCGCCTCCTCGTCGTCGTCGCCCGGGACCGCGCCCGCGACCGCCGCCTCCTGCGCCGGGACGGCCGCGGCTTCGCGCTCCGCGAGGGCGGCCTCCTCCTCCCGGCGGCGCTCCTCCGCCTCGGTCCGCCGCCGCTCCTCGTCGGCTTGCCACGCCTCGTCGAGCAGCCGCTGCCGCCGCGCCTGCTCGGCCTCGGCCGCCTTGCCGTCGGCGTCGTCGTCCTCGACCCGGGCCGCCCACTCGTCCTCGACGGACCCCCGCAGCGGCTCCGTCACCGTGGCGATGGTGACCTCCGCGTCCCCCAGATCGGAGGCGTCCTTCTTGAGCTGGTAGCCGCTGCTCGCGACGGCCAGCTCCTCCACCTCGGTCGGGTTCCAGGGCAGGTTGAGCTCGCCGTCGGGCTCGATCTGGTACCAGCCGACGACGTACGGATCGGTCGGCCCCTCGGCCAGCGGGGAGACGCTCAGGGTGGCATTGCCGGGGAGCTGACCCTCGGGGACGTACAGCGTCCGGTACTCGAGGAACGACCGCTCCTCCTCCCGCTCCAGGAGCGACGTCAGCTCCCGCTCCAGCTCGTCGAACACCCGCGACGCGACCACCTCGTGGCGGAGCTGCTCCTCCTCCTCGATCGAGTCCAGCGCGCGCAGCACGAGCAGCGCGACGCCGGCGACGAGGAGCAGCGCGAGGCTGCCGAGGAGGAGGCGGATCCGGGTCATGTCAGGGGGCGGGGAGCCGGTACCCCGCGCCGCGCACGGTCTCGATGGGATCGTCGCCGCCCGCCACCCCGGAGAGCTTCTTGCGGAGCTTGGCGATGTGCATGTCGACGCACCGCGTCTCCAGCGCCTCGGCCCGCGCGTAGCCCCAGACGTCGCGGAGGAGCTCCGTCCGGGAGACGACGCGGCCCGGCTCTCGGGCCAGGAGGGCGAGGATCTCGACGTCCCGGCCGGTCAGGTCCACGGACGACTCGCCCCGCGCCGCGGTCAGCCGGGCCGAGTCGATCTGGAGGTCCCCGGCGAGGAAGCGGGCCGCCTGCGCCGCCCCCGCCCGCCGCAGCAGGGCCTGCACGCGCGCCATCAGCTGGGCCACGGAGAACGGCTTGGTGACGTAGTCGTCGGCCCCCGCGGCGAACCCGCGCAGCACGTCCTCCTCCGACCCCTTGGCGGTCAGCATGAGCAGCGGCTGGCCCGGGCGGGCGGCGCGGACCTCCTCGCAGATGGTGAAGCCGTCGACCCCCGGGAGCATGACGTCGACGATGCACAGGGCGTGCTTGCCGGTCAGCGCCTCGGTGAGGCCGTCGTCGCCGCGCTCCACGCCGACGGGGGCGTACCCCTTGAACGCGAGCACGTCGCAGATCCCGTCGCGGATGGCGGCCTCGTCTTCGATGACGAGGATCGACTGCGGTCCGGTCATGGCACCAACCCTAGGCGTCGCCGCGGCTTCACCCCCGTAAATGTCCCGTAAACACTGCGCGGCCCGTGTTTACGGACACGTTGCCAGGGACGGCGGTTCCCCGCGCCATCGTGGCGGCAGGAGTTGCCATGCCGCTTGCCCGCGTCCTCGCCCTGGTCCCCGTCGACTGGAACCTCCTCGCCATCACGGCCTCGCTGTGGGCCATCATGCGGCTGGCCTGATACCTTGACCGGGTGACGACCTCACCCGTCGGGATCGCTGTCGTCGGGATCGGCTACTGGGGTCCCGGCATCGTCCGGAACCTGGCCGGCCTCGAGCGCTGCTCGCTCCGCCACCTCGTCGACGCCGACGCCGCCAAGGCCGCCTCCGCGGCGGAGCGGTTCACCCCCGAGACCCCCGCGCACGACGACTTCGCCCGCGTCCTCGCCGACGACTCGGTCGAGGCCGTCGTCATCGCGACCCCCGTCCGGACCCACTACGAGCTCGCGCGGGCGGCGCTGGCGGCGGGCAAGCACGTCCTCGTCGAGAAGCCGCTGGCGATGACCGTGCCCGAGTGCAAGGAGCTCGAGGCGCTGGCGACCGAGCGCGGCCTCGTGCTGATGGTGGGGCACATCTTCCTCTTCAACGCGGCGGTCGAGCAGGTGAAGCGGTACGTCGACGACGGCAGCCTCGGCGACGTCCTCTACGTCCACTCCCGGCGCGTCAACCTGGGCCGGGTCCAGGGCGACATCAACGCCCTGTGGTCCTTCGCCCCGCACGACCTGAGCATCCTCAACTACTGGCTCGGGGCCGAGCCGGTGGGCGTGGCCGCGCGCGGGTTCTCGTACATCTCGCCGGGCGTCGAGGACGTCGTCTTCTGCACGCTCCACTACCCCGGCCGGGTCCGCGCCCACATCCACATCGGCTGGCTGGACCCCCGCAAGGTCCGCGAGATGACGGTGGTCGGGGACCGCCGGATGGTGGTGTTCGACGACATCTCCGCCGGGGCGAAGGTGCAGCTCTTCGACAGCCACGTGGAGACGAAGGAGGCGGGGCCCGAGGACTTCGCCGCGTGGCAGGTCGAGATCACCAAGGGGGACGTCACGATCCCGAAGCTCGACTGGGTCGAGCCGCTGCGGACGGAGATGGCCCACTTCCTGAGCTGCGTCCGCGACGGGACGCCGTGCAAGACGGGGGCGTCGACGGGGACGGCGGTGACGGCGACGATCGTGGCTGCCCAGGAGTCGCTCCGGCGCGACGGCGCGCTGGTCTCGCTGGCCGAGGTGGCCGGGGGCTGATGCCCGCCGACTTCGTGCTCGGCGCGGTCGCGGGCGCGATCCTGACGCCGCTGCTCGTCGTCCCCTCGCGTCCCGCGTTCGTCGACAAGCTGCGCGGGTTCACCGGTCCCAACCGGACGCTGCCCGCAGACGCGATGGCGATCGAAGGCTCCCCCCTGTTCGTCGGCGACTGGCAGACCCCTCCCGACGGTTGAAGCCGGAGCGCGGTGGCCGTACACTGGCCGTACATGACGTCTCGATCCCCGCGCCGCCGCTCTCATCGCCTCGAGGTCCGTACGACCGCCGAGGACCGGGCCCTCATCGATCGCGCCGTGCGGGCGACCGGCGGGGACCTCACGGACTTCGTGATCACGAACCTGCGCGTCGCGGCGCGCCGGGTGCTCGCCGACCGGTCGCACTTCTTCCTCGATGAAGCCGCGGCCGCCGCGTGGGACGAGCTGAACGAGCGGCCTGCGCGGGACCTCCCCGGCGTCCGACGCCTGATGGACCGCAAGTCGCCCTTCGACGAGTGAGCTACCGCGCGCCCGCACCCCTGGGTCGCTACCACCTCGTCGACGGCTTCCGGTGCGCCTCGGAGGAGCAGACGGAGTGGCTTCGCCGCCACGCCCGCCAGTCGTCGTCCACGGGCTTGACGCGGGTCTTCGTCGTCACCCCGACCGACGCCGCCGAGGTGGCTGCGTACTACGCCTGGACGATGGCCCAGCTGGGGCTGCAGGACGCGCCGGCGCGACTTCGTCGGGGCGCAGGTCGGTATCCCCAGCCCATGGCGCTGCTCGCTCGGCTCGGGGTGGACGCCGATCACGAGGGTCGGGGGCTCGGCGCCGCGCTGCTCAAGGACGTGCTCCTGCGCGCCCTCGCGGTGGGCGAGGAGATCGGGTGCCGCGGTCTGCTCGTCCACTGCGAGTCGGACGAGGCGCGGGCGTTCTACACCCACCTCGTGCCGGAGTTCGAAGCGAGCCCCACCGACGATCTGCACCTCGTCCTGCTGATGAAGGATCTGCGGAGGACCTTGCGAACGCGCTGACCTGTTCGGCGGCGGGCGGACAGCGATAGCCTGACGTCATGACGAACTGGCGTCCGCTGCTCGCTCTCCTGCTCACCCTGGGGCTCGCGGGGTGCCCCGAGCCGGCGGACGACGACGACGCGACGGCGGACGACGACGACGCGACGTCCGACGACGACGACTCGGCCGGCGACGACGACGACTCCGGGGACGACGACGACTCCGGCGACGACGACGACTCCGCCCCGGTCGACGAAGACGAGGACGGGTACGCCGTCGAGGTCGACTGCGACGACACCGACCCGACCATCCACCCCGACGCGATCGAGGCGTGCGACGGGGCCGACAACGACTGCGACGGGGTCGCCGACGAGGCCGGGGCCGACGGCGAGACGACGTGGTACCCCGACGCCGACGGCGACACCTTCGGCGGCACCTGGTCCAGCGTGGTCGCCTGCTACGCCCCGCCCGGCTGGATCGCCGACGGGACCGACTGCGATGACCTCGACGCCGCCACCTTCCCGGGCGCCCCCGAGCAGTGCGACGGGGCCGACAACGACTGCGACGGCGACGTCGACGAGGACGTCCAGGAGACGTGGTGGACCGACGTCGACGGGGACGGCTACGGCGACCCCGGCGCCCCGATCGAGGCGTGCCTCCTCCCCGCGGGCGCGTCCGCCAACGACGACGACTGCGACGACGCCGTCGCCGCCACCAGCCCCGCGTCGTTCGAGGTCTGCGACGGCGTCGACAACGACTGCGATTCGGTCGTCGACGAGGGCGACGCCATCGACGCGGACACCTGGTACCTCGACCTGGACGGCGACGGGTTCGGCGACCCCGCCGCGCCCGTGGAGGCGTGCGACCAGCCCACCGACGCCGTCGCCGACGCCACCGACTGCGACGACGGCGACGACACCGCCTACCCGGGCGCGTTCGAGGTGTGGGACGACGGCGTGGACAGCAACTGCGCCAACGACGCACCGGTCGTCGTGAGCGCCACGGTCGCCTCCCCGCTGCTGACGGCCGGCCCCGCGTCGGCCACCGTCGTCACCTCCGAGGCCGACGGCGACGCCGTCACGGTCAGCTACGCCTGGTACGTCAACGGCTCCCCCGCCGGCGGCGACGCCCCCACGCTGGACGGCGCGAACTTCGAGCGGGGCGACTCCGTCCACGTCACCGCGACGCCGTCCGACGGCCTCGCCAACGGCCCCACCTTCCCGTCGTCGTCCGTCACGGTCGGGAACACCCCGCCCACGGTCACGTCCGTCGCCCTCAGCCCCGCCGACCCCGGCACGTCCGACACGATCACCGCGCTCCCGAGCGGGTTCGCGGACGACGACGGCGACGCCGAGGACTACAGCTTCGTCTGGTACGTCAACGGCTCGGCGACGGGCCCCTCCGGCGACGAGCTCGACCCCGCCTGGTTCACCGCCGACGACGAGGTGTTCGTCGAGGCGTACCCCTTCGACGGCGTCGACCTCGGGGCCCCCGCGACGTCCGCCACCGTCACGATCCTCAACGACCCGCCCAGCGCGCCGGGCGTGGCGATCACCCCGGACCCGCCGTTCAGCAGCGAGGACCTGCTCTGCGAGGTGGTCTCGCCGTCCGTCGACCCCGACGGCGACCCGATCACCTACGCCTACGAGTGGCTCCTGGCGGGCGTCCCCAGCGGCGACGTCGGCGAGACGCTGTCCTCCAGCGCGACCCTCCCCGGCGAGGAGTGGACCTGCCGCGTCACGCCGTCCGACGGCTTCGGCGACGGCGACTTCGGCGAGGCGACCGTGTTCGTCCTCACCACCGTCGTCTTCGACGCGACCGGCGGCGACCAGGAGTACGTCGTCCCCGACGGCGTCACCGAGGTGACCGTCAAGGTGTGGGGCGCGGGCGGCGGCGGGTCGAACGCCGAGGGCTGGCAGTGGCCCGGCGGCCCCGGCGGCTACGCGGAGGGGACCATCGCCGTCACCCCGGGCGAGACGCTCGTCGTCCTCGTCGGCGAGGGCGGCCTCAACGCGACCTCCCAGAACGCCTACCCCGCGGGCGGGGCGGCGGGGACCCGGAGCGGCTACCAGATGGGCGGCGGCGGCGGACGCAGCGCGATCGAGCGCGACAACGGGACCGAGCTGGTGGTCGCCGGCGGCGGCGGCGGCGCGGGCGGCACGGGCTGGAGCAGCTCCCTGTCGACGGCGGGGGGCGGCGGCGGGGGGACGACGGGCGAGAACGGCAGCGCGGCGTCCCCCGGCGGCGACTACTCGGGCTGCGCGGGCGAGGGCGGCTCGCAGACCTCCGGCGGCGGCTCGACCTCCTGCCTCGGCTTCGTCAACCAGCCCGGGGGGAAGAACTACGGCGGCGACGGCCTCGCCTTCCCGTCCCCCGGCAACAGCGGCGGCGGCGGCGGCGACGGCTACTACGGCGGCGCCAGCGCGGCCCTCCACGCGGGCGGCGGCGGCGGCTCGGGCTACCTCCACCCGACGGACGTCACCGGTGGCGTCCTCACCACCGCGACGGACACGACCGAGCCCCCCAACACGGGCGACGCCGACTACCCCGGCGGCGTCGGCGGCTCCGGCGCGGACGCGGACGGGGAGCCGGGCTACGTCGTGATCGCGTTCTGACCTGTGCTAGAGAGCCGGTCCCCATGACGGCTCACCCCACCTACCCGGCGCAGGACGTCTGCCCCCCCGAGGACCTCCCCACGGACGACCTGATCCGCGTCCTCGAGCCCGACGGGACGTTGGTCGGGGAGCCGGCGCTGAGTGACGACGAGGTGCTGCAGCTGCACCGGGTGATGGTCCGCCAGCGGCTGATCGACGACCGCATGCTGACGCTCCAGCGCCAGGGCCGGATCGGCTTCTACGGCGCCTGCACGGGCCAGGAGGGATCGGTGTTCGGGACGGCGGCGGCGCTGGAGCCGACCGACTGGATCGTCCCCGCGCTGCGCGAGGCGGGCGCGTTGCTGTACCGCGGCCTGACGCTGCGTGAGTACTTCAACCAGCTCCTCGGCAACGACGCGGACGTGACGCAGGGCCGCCAGATGCCGTGCCATCCGCCCGGCCACGACTACCACTACGTGACGATGAGCAGCGTCATCGCCAACCAGATTCCGCAGGCGTGCGGGCTGGCGCTGGCGGGCAAGCTGAAGGGCGACCGGCGCGTGACCATGTGCTTCATGGGGGACGGCGCGACGTCCGAGGGGGACTTCCACACGGGGCTGAACGTCTCCGCGGTGCAGCACCTCCCGATCGTCTGGATCTGCCAGAACAACCAGTGGTCGATCTCAGTCCCCGTGGGGCGCCAGACGGCGGCGAAGTCGATGGCGGCGAAGGCGCCGGGGTACGGCCTGCCGGGCGTCCGCGTCGACGGCAACGACCTGCTCGCCGTCCACCGGGTCGCCTCCGAGGCGGTCGCCCGCGCCCGCGCCGGCGACGGCCCGACGTTCATCGAATGCCTGACGTACCGGCTCGGCGCCCACACGACGTCGGACGACCCCACCCGCTACCGCGACGAGGACGTCACCAAGCGCTGGTGGGACCTCGATCCCCTCGCGCGCACGCGGCGCTACCTGATCGGCAAGGGGCTCTGGTCGGACGACCAGGAGCAGGCCCAGCAGGACGAGCTCGACGCCGAGATCCGCGCGGTCTGGACGGAGGTCGAGGAGATCCCCCTCCCCCCGCTCCGCGCCATCTTCGCCGACGTCTACGCCGAGATGACCCCCCAGCAGCACGAGCAGTGGCAGTCCCTCGAGCAGAACATGCGCTGGGCCGACGCCAAGGGGCTGAAGCGCCGGACCCACTGAGGCTCGTCAGGCGAGCAGGGTCGCGTGCTCGTGGGCGGCCAGCTTGCGGTCGAACGTCAGCAGGGGGCTCGCGCCCTCGCCGGCCGCCCGGGCGACCAGGAGGTAGTCGGAGAAGTCCGCCGTTCCGGATCGGTACTCCTCCAGCGCCGACAGCACCAGGTCGATGTCCTCGACGAACACGCCACGGGTCCGCACCAGGCGCTCCAGCCGCTCGTGGATGACCTCTCGGTCGAGCCGGTAGCCGGAGCGCAGCACCCAGGCCGTCTCCACGAGGGCGATCTGGGCGACGAACACGCCGTCGCCGGTCGCGTGCTCCAGGAAGGCGGCCTCTGCGACGGCGGTCTGCTCGGGGTCGTCGCCGACCAGCAGCCGGACGATGACGTTCGTGTCGAGGGAGATCACTTCAGGTGCCCGGCGATCGCCTCGTCCATCTCCTCGACGCTCAGGGTTCGCTCTACCGCGGGACGATCCTCGAAGAGCGCCTCGGGCTCGTAGAGCGCCGGCACCAGGACCAGCCGGCCCTGGTCGTCGATCGACGCCTGCAGCCGCGTCCCGGCCCGGAGCTTGAGCGCCTCGCGGAGAGCCACCGGGACCGTGATCTGACCCTTGCTGGAGACCGTGACCGTCGTCATGACGCCATGGTAAGGCGCGACGTCTTACTCAGCAAGGTCGGCAGCCACGCCCCTACTGCCAGTAGGCGAGGATCATCCCGATGATCAGCAGCCGGGTCAGGTCGAAGCTGCTGTTGATCGCGACGAGCTTCCAGCTCCGCATCTCCCACGCGACGCGGTTGATCTGGAGCGGGACGAAGAAGCCGAGCCACGTCCAGACGGCGCCGTTCAGCCCGTAGATCCACATCGCGTCGTTGTCGCCCTTGCCCCACACCTCGGGCTGCCACACCTCGATGCTGTGGGCGAGGACGAAGGCGATGAGCAGGTTGCCGATCAGGAAGATCGTCATGGACTTGCCCATCTGCGCGCCGCTGGGCTCGTCCATGTCCTCCATGTTCATCTCCTTGGCCCAGGCCTTGCCGAAGCCGGGGCCGAACCAGAGGAAGCCGACCGGCATGATGGCGACGGCCGCGACCACGATCGCGAGGTAGTTCAGGGTCAGTTCAGGCATTGGTGTGTCCTCCCGCACAGGAGCCTATCCGCGGCTTGCGTCCGACGCCAACGTCGGGCAGATCAGGGGTCCGATGGCCCGCACCAAGAAGAAGCCCTCCGCCCCGAAGTTGACCCCCGACGAGTACCGGCACGCCTACCGCGTCGCCGTCCGGAACCGGTCGATGGACGAGCGCATCGTCCGCCTCCTCAGCCAGGGCCGGATCAAGTTCGCCATCTACGGGCCGGGCCAGGAGATCCACGCCACCGCCACCGCGCTGGCGTGGCACAAGGCGCTCGACGGCGACGTCGGCAAGTTCGGCTTCTGCGGCCACTACCGGAGCGGCACGCTGTACTCGATGTGGTGCGAGCTGACGGGCCGCACCGACTTCGTCAAGGACGTCATCCGCCAGCAGTTCAGCCGCGCCACCGACCCGTTCAGCGGCGGCCGGAACATGGTCAACCACCTCCTCGACATGGACCGCGGGCTGCTCCCCATCCAGTCGCCCCTGGGGATGAACCTCGGCAAGGCCGCCGGCTACGGCCAGGCGATGCGGCTGAGCGGGGTCGAGGACGGGTTCGTCGTCGCCGCCATCGGGGACGGCACCACCGCCGAGATCGACACCCACGACGCCATGAACGCCGTCAGCGTCTGGTCGCTGCCGATGTGCGTGATGGTGACGGACAACAAGATCGCGATCTCGACCGAGCCCGACGACGGCCGCGGCATCAAGGACTTCGAGGCGTACGCGAAGGCCTTCGGGCTCGAGTTCTTCGCCTGCGACGGCAAGGACTTCGAGGCCGTCTACGAGACCGCGTACCGCGTCGCGACGTTCTGCCGCACCGAGCAGCGCGGCTGCCTGTGGCACGTCCAGGGACTCCCCCGGCTGAACGGCCACAGCTCCGCGGGCAACTACCGCTTCCACCTCGACCAGCCCGACCCGCTGCTGAGCTTCGGCGCGTTCCTCGTGGAACAGGGGCACCTCGAGCAGGGCGACGTCGTCACCCGCATCGAGGGCGAGGGGGCCGACTACTTCGCGTGGCACGACCTCGGCGCCGTCATGGGCGAGGAGGACGCGGTGGTCGCGCAGTGGATGACGGCCGTGGAGAACGAGCCGGAGCCGGAGCCGTCGGCGATCCACACGTTCGTCCGGCCGCCGTTCCCCGACGTGGAGGACGCCGCCGATCTGGCCGACCGCGCGCAGACCAACGTGACCTACGCAGGCGCGCTCCGGGCGGCCCAGCGGGACGTGTTCGAGATGACGAACAGCGCCATCTGGGGCGAGGACGTCGCCAAGCTCGGCGGCGTCATGCAGGCCACGGCGGGGCTGCACGAACGGTACCCCCGGCGCATCATCGACGCCCCCATCAACGAGCCCCTCATCGTCGGCACCGCCGTCGGCGCGGGCATGTACCCCGGCTTCGTCTGCATGCCCGAGATCCAGTTCGGGGACTACGCGCTGAACGCGTACCACTGGCTCGTCCACATGGGGAACCTGTACTGGTCGTCGCTCGGCCAGGTGAAGCCGTCGGTCATCCTCCGCATGCCGACGGACCCCTTCGGCGGCGGGGCGATGTACCACTCGATGTCCGTGGACGGCTTCTTCAGCCCCATCCCCGGGCTCGTGATGGTGATGCCGTCGACCTCGTACGACGCCTACGGGCTGCTCCTGAGCGCGGCCGAGTACGGCGGCCCGGTCGTCTTCTGCGAGCCGAAGTACTGCTACCGCCGCGCCCACGGCCCCGCGTTCGCGGAGGAGCCGACCGACAAGGACGGCATCAAGGAGCTGAAGGCCCTCATCCGGAAGGGCGGGATCCCCGACGTCGGGAAGGGCGTCCGCGTCCCCCTCGGCAAGGGCATCGTCCGGCGCCGGGGGACGGACTTCACGCTGGTCGGCTGGGGCCGCGGCGCGATCTTCGGCGAGGAGGTCGGGGCCAAGCTCGCGGACGAGGGGATCAGCGCGGAGGTCATCGACCTGCGGACCATCGTCCCGCCCGACATGGACCTCGTCTTCGAGTCCGTCAGCAAGACCGGCCGCCTGCTCGTCGCGGCGGACGACCGGACGTTCGCGGGGTTCCACCGCGAGATCCAGGCCCAGGTCGCCGAGGCCTTCCCCGGCGTCCCTGTCCGCGCCGTGGGGATGGAGAACGTCCCCGCCATCGGCCAGTCCGAGGTGCTGGAGGAGGCCGCCGCGCTCAACCCCGAGCGGATCGAGGCGGCCGTCCACGCGCTCCTCGGTCAGGCCGCGTCCGAGGCCGCCAAGGGCGCCGGCGTCGGCGGCTGGAGCTGGGTCCCGCCCCGCTACTACGTGGGCTGAGCCGGACTACCGGACGCCGGTGTAGAAGCTCATCGTGGACACGCAGGTGTCGGTGTACTTCGTCCCCTCGTAGACGCTCGCGATCTGGAGGCGGCCGCGGATGGTCGCGCCGGGGTCGCAGCGCACGGCCCCCTCGAAGGGGATGAACTGCTGGTCGACGCGGTCGTCGAACATCACCTCGGCCTGGTACCGCTCCCGGCCGTCGACGTCGACGGTGACCAGGGCCGACTTGACCCGGTTGTTCTGCCGCCAGAACGACTCCGTCCGGCCGTAGCCGGCGCGGACGCCCATGCCGCGGATGCCGCGGGAGGTCCACGAGCCGCAGTCGAGCCACAGCTCCACCCACTCGCCGATGCCGTCGTCGGGCGCGCTCTCGCACCAGGCCGTGTCGCCCTTGACGTCCGCGATCCGGTCGGCGGCGTGGAGCGTGCCGTTCCCCTCGAGGAGCTCGCTGCTCGCCATCCCTTCGCCGTGCCGCTTGCGGCGGTCCTTGATCGGGATCCGGTTCCAGCTGTCGGGCCGGTCCCGCAGCGCCCGCTCCGTCGGGATCGGCGGCGGCGGCGGGGGCGTCGGCTCGGGGGTGGCCTCGGGCGTCGGGGCCGGCGTCGCCATCGCCGCCCGCCGGGCCGCCTCCTCCGCCCGCTGCTTCTCCTTGACCGACCCCGCGATGATGAGCCCCCCGAGGCTGCACACGAGGAACACCCCGAACGCGATCAGGCCGAAGAAGATCAGCTTGTTCGTGGGGATGTTGCCGAGGCCCTCGGCCATGCTCCGGCCGCGGGGGTCGTCCCGGGACGGACGGGTGTGGGGCGCCGTCGCGTCCCCCGCAGGACGGGGTCCGTCTGCCGTCGTCTTGCCCGACAGCGCCGCCACCGCCTGCGCGATCTCGGGGACCTGCTCGGGCGCCAGCCACTCCGCCATCCCCTGCATCCACACGTAGTGCGGACCGGGGTAGCTCACGACGATCTGGGCGACCTGCTGTGCGGTCAGGCCCTGGGTCTGCCCCCAGGCGCCGCCACACCACCAGGGCCCCGCGGGGGGTTGCGGCTGCATTCCAGTGGACCAGAAAGCTAACAGAGGACGGGGTGCCCTGGCTGGCGGCCCGGCGAGGATCTAGGCTCCGAGACGTGCGGGCCGTCCTCCTCGTCGCCGTCTTCCTCACCGGAGCGGTGCCTCTGTCCGCGTCCGCCGACAACGGGCCGCCGCTGCCGCTGGCGGGCGTCCCCATCGACTTCCGCTGCGAGGCTCGCGTGGGGCCCACCCACCCGCTGCTCGGACGCCACACCGGTCAGGACCTCCGCGACCTCGCGCGCGACGAGAACGACGACCTCCCCGACGACCTCGCCACCTGGCTCGACGAGCACCTCTGCAGCCTCGTCTGGCAGGAGCTGGAGGACGCCGGCGCCCACCGCAGCCCCACCGACGTCCGCCTCCCCGCGCGCGCGGCGTTCGAGGTCGCCCTCGTCCAGGCCGGCCTCGAGGGGACGCGGACCGTCGAGCAGCGCATCGGCAGCTCGGTCATGCCCGTCAGCGTCCCCCACTGGGCCGTCGTCCTGGAGTGGTCGGTCCGGTTCGACATCGAGTACGCCGCCGGGGACGGCGAGCTCCTCGTCCACACCTCGCCCCTGGAGCTCCGTCGGGCGGCGGGGGCCGAGCAGGAGGACTACACGCCGCTCCGGCTGGGGGCGCTGCTGCGGGCCGCCACCCACGGCTCCTTCCGCGACCTCCCCCGCATCCTCGCCGACGAGGGCCGCCTGGGGGACCTGCTCTTCGCCGTCGTCGACCGCCCCCCCGCGGCGCCGCCCGAGCTCGGGGTCTCCGGCGCGCTGTCGGACGGGTTCTGGAACCTCCTCGCCCCCCGCGCCGACCACCGCCACGACGCGATGGCCTTCTACCTGGCCTCGGATCGGCTCGACCTCGGCGTGCGGCGCGACCTCGCCCGGTGGTTCCTCCTCCACGACTCCGACCTCGCCCTGCGCCGCGACGCCCTCGCCTGGCTGATGGGCCGGGAGGCCCCCGCCGACGCCGAACAGGAGCTCTCGGCGGCTACGTACGGGCTCCTCCACTGGCTGCTCGCGCGCGACAAGTCGCCGCGGATGCGGGCGGAGGTCGCCGAGGCGTTGGTGGGGCGGACGGGCACGCCGATTCGGGACCTCCTCCTCGTCGCCTCGGTCGACCGGGACCGGCGGGTGTCCGACGTCGCCAACGGCGCCCTGAAGAAGTTCGACCCGCCCACCGCCGCCGAGATGGAGGCCGCGGACCTCGGCCCCACGCCGCCGTCCCTGGCCTCCTGGACCGAGGCCCTCGACGGCCGCATCGCGCTCCCCCCGGGCAACCCCGACCGCTTCCTCCTCGCCCTCGCGACCGCCGCGGGAGGGCCGGCGGCGGAGACATGGAGCGCGCGCTGGCTCGACTTCGGGGTCCTCACCGCGGACGACGGAGACTGGGCGCTCGCCGCCTGGAGCGCGTTGGCCGAGGACCCCAACCCCCGCCTCCGCGAGCACGCCCTCGCCCGCCTCACGCGCGAGGTCGGTCTCCTCGAGGTCGAGCAGCTGCTGCTGCTGCGGATCATCGAGGAGACGGACCCCGAGCTGCGGGTGATGGCGATCGAGGCGCTGGACCGCGGCGACGCGCCGGGCACCGTCGGCGCGCTCCTCGCGGCGAGCGAGGACGATCACGCGTCCGTGCGCGGGGCGGCGGCGACGATGCTCGGGAAGGTCCCCGGCCGCGAGGCGCGCGGCCGGCTCGAGGTCATGTCTCGGAACGACCCCGACGGGAAGGTCCGCCGCAAGGCCAAGCGGGCCCTCCGCGCTCACGACCGCCTCGGCGGCTGAGGAGCAGGAGGAGCGCCAGGGCGAGGCCGCCGCCAGCCTCGCGTCCCCCGAACGTCGAGCCGCAGGAGCACCCCTCGGGGCCGGGCCCGCCGGGGATCTCGGGGATCTCGCCGGGGCTGAGGAACTGCGCCCGGAGCGTCCAGTTCGTCGGCGACCCCTCGAAGCAGTAGACGAGGATCTGGAAGTGCTCGCCGACCTCCACCTCGAGGTACTCGGTGGCCCCCGCGTCGCGGGTCATCGCGTCGCCCACGGCGTTGGTGTCGTCGTACACCACCACGTCGAGGTCCGCGTCGAACGCCGACGGCTCCACCGTCACGAAGAGCCGCCCGGTGCAAGGCACGTTGAAGTCGAACCAGTCCAGGTCCTCGTTGGGGCTCAGGCCGTCGTTGCCGCAGGCCAGGGAGCTGCCCTCGATGACGATGTCGCCGCCGGTCAGCTCGATCGGGGTGAGGTTCGCCGAGTCGTCGTTGGGCTCCGTCTCCGCCACCGTCTCCTCGGGGAGGAAGAGCTCCCAGCACTCGCCCCCCTCCTCGAACGTCAGCCCCTCGCAGAACCCGTCGACGCAGGGGTTGCCGCAGGGGCAGTAGGACGAGTCCGTGCAGCTCGCGTCGCCCGAGGGGTAGAGCGCGCAGACGCCCCCGGTGTCGTCGCAGCCGAGCGTCCGCCAGGTCAGGTCGTGGGGGTACGGGAAGGACATCACCGAGGCGCCGACGTTCGTGTGCGACAGCCCCAGCAGGTGGCCGACCTCGTGGGTCATGACCGCCTGCAGATCGGCCTCGGGGGGCCCGGACGGCGAGCCGTTGATCCAGGTCCAGTCCGCCCCGTCCACCGCCACGTCGCCGCCGCGGATGACGCAGTTGATCGGGTCGAACTCGATCCGGGTCAGCGCCAGCAGCCCCGTCCCCAGGGCGGCCGGCCAGGCGTCCTCGTAGAAGCCGATGACCAGCTCCGGGGTCCCGTCGTCGAAGGGGTCGGCGGCGATGGCGGCGCCCTGCTGGGCGTCGACCGTGCTGCAGGCGGGGGCGTCCCACTCCGCGAAGGCGCCCCCGATGGCGGACCGGACCTCCGCGTCGGTCAGCTGCGTGGACGGGTGCGTCGACGACAGGCGCCACGTGATCGGCCCGTCGGCGTAGTCCCAGGCGACGCCGGACTCGCCGTCCTCGCACAGGCCCGTGAACTCGTAGGCGGCGGCGGGCGCGGGGGCGAGGAGGACGGCGAGGAGCGCAGGGGTCAGGATCGTCGGCAGGGCTCGCGTCACGGCATCTCCAGCGGCTCGTCGAGGACGACGGCGCCGGTCGCGTCGACCACGCGGACGGCGTCCGGGCCCCACTTCACGGAGTAGGGCGGCGTCCCCGGGATCGGCTCCATCGCCAGCACCGTCTCCAGGAGCTGTTCGACGCGATGGGCCCGCGTCTGCAGGGTCCGGTACTGCCCGACCGTGGCCCGGTGGCGGCTCCGTTCGAAGGCCAGGTCGCTCGTCAGCGCCTCGTTCTGCTCGACCTGCGTGCGGCCCCAGAACGCCGCCGCGGCGAGCGCCAGGCCGAAGGCCACGAGGAGGACGACGAGGAGGCGCCGCTCGTTGGTCTCGGGGTAGGCGATCGGCTCGATCCGCTCGGCCTGCGGCGTGGCCCCCACGTTCTTCGCGAGGAGCTCGGCCCCGCCCGGCAGGAGCGGCTGCGGACCGAACGCCAGGGGGACGGACTGGAACGCCCCCTGGAGCGCCTCGATCCGGCGCGCGCAGGGGCCGCAGCCGCCGGACAGGTGCGCCTCGACGCGCAGCTCCAGCGGCTTCGTCAGCGTCCCCACGACGAACCCCACGTGGTGGTCGCGGAGGTCCCGGCAGCGGTCGAGCTCCATCACTCCGCCTCAACCTGGGTCGGGCGGCGCGCCGCGGCCAGCGCATCGAGCGCGGAGGACAGCCGATCCCGCGACGCCTGCCCCTGCGCGCCCCCGGGGACGCCCTCGAACCAGGCGCTCCGGAGCGCCTCCCGCCCGTCCTCGTCCACCGTCCCGAACGCCGCCGCCGCCGCCTCGTCCGCCGAGGAGCCGTCCGGCAGGAGCACGTCCGCGGCGTCCGATTGGGACTTGAGCCGGTGCTCCCGCCCCCGCCGCTTGTCGCGCCAGGTCATCCCCATCCCGCGCGCGACGGCCATCGTCCACGTCATCGGCGGACCCCACTGATCGTCGTACAGGGGCGCGGTCCGCCACAGCTCGCGGAGGGTGTCCTCGACGAGCGCGCCGGCGGCGACCTGGTTGCGGGTGATGCGGAGGAGCGCGCCGTGGACCCAGGGCGCGACCAGCCCGACGAACTCGGTGAGGGCGTCCCGGTCCCCCGTCGCCATGCGGTCGATGAGCGGACGGAGGACGTCGGCGGTCGGCGCGCTCACCCCGTCAGGGTACCGGTCCGATCAGAGCCGGTCGCGGAGCAGGTCCACGATCTCGAACCGCCGGTGGTACCCGTCTCCGCCGAGGCTGATGACGTACCGGACGGTCCCGTTCGACTTCGTGTCGATGTAGCCGATGACCGTCTTCGTCACCTTCAGGGTGCCGGTCTTGTTGGGCGTCCCGCCCTTCTGCCGGAGCAGCCCCTTGTGCTCCTCGAACATCGTCAGCGTGGCCGCCAGCGACTGCGCCGTGGCCTGGTTCTCGTAGGAGATCCCCGACCCCTCGGTGACGACGAGGCCGTCGAGCTCGGGGTGGGCGGCGATGAACTCGGTGGCGACGCGGACCGACTTCTCCAGCGACGCCGGCTCGCCGTGGACCGACGCCCCGATCGCGAGGAACACCTGGTTCGCGATGTAGTTGTTCGAGTAGTACAGCAGCCCCGAGCAGACCTCCGACAGCGTCCGGCTGTTGGCGTGGACGTAGGCCGGATCGCCCGACGCGGTCGCCTCGCCGGTCGCGTCGCCGACGGTCACCCCGGCGCCCCGGAGCTTCGCCGCGAACAGCTCCGCCGCGTAGCGCCGCACCTCCGTGGGGTCGTTGCTCAGGTTGACGCGGAGCTTCCCCTTCACCCCGCGCCGCTTCGCCACCTCCCGGGCCAGCGGGGTCAGCGGCGTCTGCTCCTCCGCGGACGTGACGGTGTCGCCGTCGACGCGGACGTTGATGGTGTTGAAGTTCACTGCGGTGGCCGAGTTCAGGGCGTCGTACGGCTCCTCGGAGTCCCCCACGCCCGGGATCTTGATCCCCGCTTCGTAGGCCGAGTCGTCGACGTAGACGCCGGACAGCGCGACCCCGTCGAGGTGGGGGGCGAGGCCCGCCACGATGGCGTCGATCTCCTCGCTGACGAGGAACGGATCCCCCCCGCCGCGCACGATCAGCTTGTCCCCGTCGAGGTACAGCGACGTCGAGAACCGCGCGTCCATGCCGAGGTACTCGTCCGCGAGCACGCACGTGAAGACCTTCAGGGTGGACGCGGGGAGGAAGGTCCGCTCGGCGCCGACGTCGACGAGGACCTCCCCCTTCGCGTCGGCGACGTACACGATCCCGCCCTTCGCCAGCGCCGTCACGTCCTCGGTCAGCCCGGCGGACGCCGTGGTGGGGATGATCAGCAGCGCAACGAACAGCAGTTTTTGAAACACGGACATCGATCTCCTTGCAATGGACACCGGACGGTCCCTATCCATTCGACGGACCGCCCGCGAGGATATACTCCGCTCGCATGACTGCCGAGAAAGCCCGCGACCTGACCCGACGCGCGCGCCGCTTCGCCGCCGCGTTCGGGCTGCTGATCCTGATGTGTTTCTCCTACGAAGCGCGGGGCGACAGCCACGAGTCCGACGACGGGACCGGCTACGTCGCCACCCCCGAGGAGGACCTCAGCCCCGGCATCAAGCTGCGGATCGAGTCCTGCGGCTACAACAAGCCGCGCGCCGGCGGCATCACCGGGGACGACGACGACAGCGGGGACGACGACGACGCGGCGGACGACGACGACGCCACCGACGACGATGACGCGACGGACGACGACGAC
>CAYFOA010000095.1:0-11661 GCA_964344575.1 uncultured Rickettsiales bacterium
GTCGTCCGCCACGTCGTCGTCGTCCACCACGTCGTCGTCGTCCGCCACGTCGTCGTCGTCGATCACCACCACGTCGTCGTCATCGACGGGGACGATGTCGTCGTCGTCGGAGGGCACCGAGTCGTCGTCGTCCCCCGCGCACTCGACGTCGTCCCCGTCGACGTCACCGTCGCAGTCGTTGTCCACCCCGTCGCCGCAGTCCTCCACCTCGAGCGGGCCGATCGCCGCGTCCGAGTCGTCGCAGTCGGCCCCCCCGCAGGCGTCCCACTCGGCCCCGTCACCGTCGAAGTCGGGGCACGTGAAGGCGAACTCGGAGCTGAGCGAGCCGTCGACCTGGTTGAGGACGAACGCCTCCTCCTCGCCCGTGTAGGGGCCGGGCAGCGCGAACGCCCACGTCCCCCCGCCGCTCACCGCGCCGATCGTGACGAAGTCGGACGGCTCCACCTCGCCGGTGCCGTCGGGGGTCCCCTCGTAGACCAGCACGAAGGCCCCCGGGCAGCCCGTCCCCACCAGGTCCACGCCGCCGCCGGCGACCGGGTCGGCGAACGTCACCCCGGAGATCACCGGCCGCGCGTAGCCCTCGTTGCCGAGGCTCGGGTTGGACGCGCAGCTGCCGGCGGTGGGGCCGTCGCCGAAGGTCTCGTGCTCGAGGTCCGCGGCGAGGCCGCCGTTGGCAAAGATCGAGTTCCTGAAGATGCCCACCGGCCCCGCGTTGCCGGCCCCCGCGGAGCCCTGCGCGACGCTGATCCCGTCCTCGCCGTTGAACGCGATGACGTTCGCGCGCGAGCCGTTGACGTCGTCGCCGATGCCGATGTCGTCGGCCGGATCGTCGTCCCCGATCACGAGGACGCCGGGACCGGCGTTGCCGAGGTCGATCGAGGCGGTGGGGTCCGTCCCGATCCAGTTGGACCAGACGAGCACGTCGGCGACCTCGACCAGGCGGACGCCCGCCCCGCCGCTGTCGGCGACGACGTTGTCCATGATCTCGGCCCCCGCCGCGTCCCACCAGAACCCGTCGGACGTCGACGTGACGACGATGCCGTGGCTGCCGTTGCCGACCGCGTCGCCGGCCGCCGTCGCGCCGATCACGTTGAGCAGGATCTCGGGGTCGTCGACGTGGCCCTCGATCTTGATCCCGACCCCGGCGTTGCCTCCGATCACGTTCGTCTCGTCGATCCCGTTGTCGCCGATGTCGAGCCCGTTGAGCGGGTTGGAGCGGGCGTTGAGGACGTGGATCCCGTGGCCGCCGTTGCCCAGCGCCGCCGACGCCGACACGTCCAGCCCGATGATGTTCGTCTCGACGTTCGCGTTGTCGGCCTCGTGGCTGTCGATCCGGAGCCCCGTGTTGCCGTTGCCGGAGAGGAGGTTGCTCCCCTCCAGGTGGAGGTCGCCCTCGAGCACGAGCACCCCGAACTCTGCGTTGGGGAGGGCCGTCGCGCCGCCGAGGTCCGTCCCCACCCAGCAGTCCTGGAGCAGCCCCCCTTCCCCCGTCCAGACGATGCCGCTGGCGGGCGAGTTGCGGACGTTCAGCCCGACGATCGTGACGTCGTCCGCCTCGACCGTGATCAGCCCCGAGTCCGGCGTCAGGGGGCCGGAGACGAGCGCGCCGTCCACCGCCACCGAGAGCATCGAGTCGAACCCCAGCGGGGCCGGCTGGGAGTTCGCCTGCGTCGGCATGCAGCCGGAGCACTCGAGGCCGTCGATCGTGAGGTCGTCGTCGGTGATCGCGGGGAGGGGGCTCGCGAGCTCGATCACCATCCGCGAGACCAGCCAGGGCGCCGCGAACTCGATCGTGTCGGGACCCCCGTTGCCGTTGGCCGCTTCGATCGCCTCGCGGAGGGAGCAATGCGTGACCGTGCAGCCGTCGGACGCGGGGTCATCCACCGCGTTGACGGTCCACGTCGCTGCGGCCGACAGTCGAGGAGCCAGGAAAACGACCGTCAGCGACGTGGCCGCCAACACGCGGCGATGCCAGCCACCACCGACCCGCCGTCTGCGAGCTGGGGTGTGCATCTGCCTTGTCATACTCCCCTGTCTTCCTCGACCTGAATGTCCCCGTTTGTCCCAGGGCGGGACAGCGCGGCGAGGTCGGCGGCCAGCGTCCTCGCCTCGGCGAGGTGCCCCAGCCTGCGCCACTGGCCGAGCGCGAGCAACCAGATGCGGCGCGCCCGGTCGTGGTGGCCCGCCTTGACCGCGAGATCGCCGCCCATGCGGGCGAGGCGGGGGATGTCCGGGTGCAGGACGCCGCCGCTGGCGAGGACGACCTCGGCCTCCGGGACGAGCCGGTCCCACGCCTCCCAGTCCCCCGCCGCCGCGACCGCCGGGAGCATCAGCACCTGGAGCGCCCCGATGCTGTTCCAGCCGCCGATCTCCTCCAGCCCCGCCACCGCCTCGTCGAGCAGCTCCCGCCCCTCGTCGTACTCGCCCGCCTCGATCGACAGGACCCCGAGCTTGACCAGCGGCGCCAAGTAGCCGCCCGCCCCGAGCGCCCGGTACAGCGCGAGCGCCTGCTCGAACAGGCGGCGGGCGTCCCCGGGTTGGGCGTTGGCGTGGGCGATGGCCCCCTGCTGGGTGATGCACTGCGCGACGGAGTTGCGGGCACCGAGGTCCTCGAACCGAGCCCGCGCCTCCTCCGCGAACCGGGTCGCCTCGGCGAGCTCGCCCTCCTGGAGCGCGATGAGCGACAGCTGCAGCGTCATCGCCGCCGCGCCGTGCTGCAGCCCGTGGGCGCTGAACTCCCGTCGCGCGTGCACCGTCGCCTCCCGCGCGGACTCGTACCGGCCGTCGAGCAACAGCACCATCCCGATCGCGGCCCGGCAGGCGGCGAAGAGGTGCGGGTCGATCCGCTCCTCGGCGAGCTGCGTCGCCGCCTCCAGGTGCTCCAGCGCCTCGCTCAGCTCCCCCCGCAGGGTCGAGATGCGACCGAGGAGCTGGCGGGCCCAGCCGTCCATCGCCCGCCACTGCGCCCGCCCCGCACGCCGCCGCAGCTGCTCCGCGAGTTCGGCCGCCTTGTCGAGTCGGTTCCGCTCCACCTCGAGCCCCGCCAGCAGCACCAGCCCCTCGCCCCACCGGGGATCGTCCTCGGCGACGTCCAGGTCCTCCATCGCGACCTCGCGGCGCGCGACCAGCGCCTCCGCCTGCCGGAAGTCACCGAGGTCGGCCCGCTCGGACGCGCCCGCGAGCAGCGGCTCCAGCGCCCCCTCCAGCTCCCCTGCGAGGAGCAGGTGCCGGCCCCGGCGCTCGGCGTACCCGGGCCCTTCGCGCTCCCCCAGCATCCGCGCGCACGCGCCGTGGAAGCGCGGCGCCCGCCCCCCGTCGACGACGCGGCGCTCCAGCGACTCCCGGAGCATCGCGTGCGCGAACGCCCACACCGAGTCGTCGTGGTCGCTGACGACGCGGGCGAGGCGCTGGGCGAGGAGCTGTTCGAGGAGCTCGGCCGACGGCTCGACGCCGAGACCCGCGGCCGCCGCCGCCCACTCCTCGCGGTCGATCCGCTCGCCCAGGACGGCCGCCAGCTCCAGCGCCTCCCCGTCGGTCGTGGGGAGGCTCTCGAGGAGGTCGGAGATCCGGTCGTCCCAGATCTGGTGGAGGTCGTCGGGGAGCAGCGGGTCGGTCCCCTCGCGGAGCCGGAAGCCGGCCACGCCGAGCTCGAGGTAGCCGCGCTGGACCCAGTCCGCGACCAGCTGGATCGCGAACAGCGGGTTGCCCGCCGCCCGCTCCTCGACCTGCACCGCGACGCCCTCCTCGAGGTGCAGGATCCGGCGGACGAGCTCCCCCCAGTGGGCGCGCTCCAGCGGACCCACCGCCAGCGACCGCGCCGCCTCCCGCGCCTCCAGCCCGCTCAGCAGCTCGGCCTCCTCGGGGCGCTCCGCGACGATGTCGTCGCGCGCCGTGGCGAGCACGAGCACCGCCGCGGGGTCCCGCGCGTCCAGCAGCTCGCTGACGAGGCGGAGGCTCTCCGCCCCGTAGTGGACGTCCTCCAGCACCAGCACCACGGGCCGCCGCATGGCGAGCCGGTCGACCGCCCGGTGCACCATCGCGCGCCGCTCCGCGGGGGCCACCGGGCCGACCGCGAACCCCCCCGAGAGGACGTCGTTGGCGGCGCCGATCCGGGGCGCGAGGAGCTGCGACAGGCCGGTCGCCTCGAACGGGTCGTCGACCCCGTGGTCGCGGAGGTGCTTCCGGACGCGCGAGGTGAGGAGCTCGGAGCTGTCGCCGCGGCGGACCCGGAGCGTCGTCCGGACCATCTCCACGAGCGGGTCGGCGCCCACCGCGCCGGGGCCGTGGCCCGCCTCCAGGACGGTCGCCGCGCCGACCTCGTGGGCCCGCTCGGCGAGCCACCGCGCCAGCCGGCTCTTCCCCGTCCCCGCCCCCCCGCGGAGGGTCACGAGCCGCGGACGGCGCGTCGTCACGACCTCCAGCAGGGCCTGCCAGAGCGCGTTCTGCTCGTCCTCGCGGCCGACCAGGGGGACGGTCCGGAACCCCATCAGCGACAGCCCCACCCCGGGCAACAGGCGGCGCTCCGGGTCGGGCATCGGCCCGCGCCACGAACGGGGGACGCGGACGCTGACGCCGATGGGCGCGCCCCGCTCCCCGGTGATCATCGCCTCCTTCAGGGACGCCGGCTCGACGAAGGCGCTCGGCAGCACGACCGACCACATCGTCGACAGGGCCGCCATGTTCTGGGTCGCCAGCTGGTCCTCGTCGGGGGGCACGAACTCGACGACGGCGGGGGCGCGCAGGTCGAGGAGCTGCCAGAGCATGTCGGCGGCGCGCTGCAGCCGACGCCCCGGGTCCTTCCGGAGGCAGCTCCGGAGCATCTCCTCGAACCCGTCCGGCACCTCGATCGTGGGCTCGAACCCGGGCGGCCCCTCGTTGAGGTGGGACGTCCTGATCCGGTCGATGTTCGCCGTCCCGAACGGCGGCTCCCCCGTCGCCAGCGCCCACGCGAGGCAGCCGACGCCGTACATGTCGGTCCACGGGCCGAAGTCGCGCCAGCGCCCCATCCACTGCTCGGGGGCCATGTACGCGGGGGTCCCCGCGGTGGTCGCGCGATCGCGCCCCCCCGTCGCCTGGTCGATCCAGTGGCACAGCCCGAAGTCGGCGAGCTTGAGGACGGAGCCGCTGCCAAGGACGTTGCCGGGGGTGATGTCGCGGTGGACGAGGCCGCGCGCGTGGGCGTGGGCGAGCGCGTCCAGGAGGCGCATGAGGATGAACCGGATCTCGTCCCACCGGAGCCGCCCCAGCCGGTCGCGGACGGACCCCCCGGGGACGCGCTCCATGACGAGGTAGGGGCAGCCGGGGCGGAGGCGGTCGCCGAGCTCGCCCTCGAGCCCGACGTCCTCGGGGATCTCGCCGTAGTCGTCGACGTGGACGATGGCCGGGTGGGTCAGCCCCGCGACGGCGCGGATCTCGTTCCGGAACGCGACGATCCACTCGTGCCGGCGGGTCGCCTCGTCGGTGAGGATCTTGACGGCGACGGCCTCGTTGGACGACCGGTGGACGCCGGCCCAGACCTCGGCCATGCCGCCCTGCCCGATCGGCTCCAGGAGGTCGAAGGGGCCGAGCGCCACCCCACGGCGGAGGGGAATCGTCACGCCGCGTCCGCCCGCCGGAGCGCCTGCTCCAGCGCGTGCATCGCCAACCGGATGTCCACCGCTCCGACCGCCATCTTGCGCGGCGTGTCCCCGTCGTCGGGGTCGACGGGCGTGCTCGCCCGGGCGCGCGCGGCGTCCGCGTCCCCGGCGGCGAGATCGAGGTGCCCGGACGCGACCCTCACGACGGCCAGCGCGAGCCGGTCCCCGGCCACGTCGGCCAGGACCTCGGCCTCCGCCAGCAGCCCCTGGGCCTCGTCCGGCCGCCCCGCGTCGGCGACCACCGCGCCGAGGAGCGCGCTGACGTACGCCTCGATCCGCTTCGACGCGATCCGCCGCGCCAGCGCCTTCGCCTCCCGGAGCTCGGACTCGGCCTGCTCCAGGTCGCCCGCGAGGTGGTGGAGGCGACCGAGACTCCCGACGATCGACGCCTCCGCGAGGAGGTTGCCGAACTGCTCCACGATCTCGAGGCTCGCGCGGAGCAGCTCCTCCGCCTCGGCGAGCGCGTCGTCCTCCCCGAGCGCCGCCGCGTCGAGGCGGGACAGCCCGAGCGACGCGGTCAGCGCCGCCTCCCCCAGCCGGTCCCCGGCGTCCCGCGCGTAGGCGAGGCTCTTCTGGAGCGCACGCTCGGCCTCCCGGGCCCGCCCCACGGGGAGCGTGGCCCCGAAGAGGTGGGACAGCGCCGCGTACCCCTCACCCTCGCGATCGAGGGCCGACGTGAAGCCCGTGTCGCTCTCCAGGTCGACGACGATGACGCTCCCCACCATCAGGTGGCCGGCCCGGTCCTCGCGGACGAGGCGGCTGATCTCGATCGCCTCGCGGTAGTGGTCCATCGCCTCGGGGACGCGGCCGACGAGCTGCAGCGCCGCGCCGAGCCGGCCGTGGGCGAACGCCTCCGCCGCCGGACGCTTCGCCGCCTGCGCCCGCGCCAGCGCGCGCCGGTAGTGCTCCGCCGCCTCGTCCCCCTTGCCTTGCCGGTAGCGGAGCGCGCCGAGGCTGCGGGAGACCTGGCCGACGAGCGCGTCCGACGCCGACTCCTGGGCCAACGCCAGCGCCGGCAGGAGATCGGCCTCGGCCCTGGCGAAGGCGCCGCGGGTGCGCCGGGCCTCGCCGCGGGCGCAGAGGGCGCGGGCCCGGTAGTCGCCGGACAGCCCCGCGCTCAGCTCGACGGCCTGGTCGAGCAGCGCCTCGTGGGCGTCGCGGGAGCCGCGGGCGGTCAGGAGCGGGTCGAGGGCGAGCGCGGCCTCCACGGCGGCCCGGCGGCTGGTGGCCACGGCGCGGCGGTGGACGACCATCAGGTTGTCGGCCTCGGCAGCGAGCGCGCGGAGCGCTTCGGGGCGGTTGCCGGTGGCGATGTCCGTCCCCAGGCGGTCGGCGAGCGCGAGGAAGTAGACCTGGGCCCGGGACGAGGCCCCCGCGAGGACGTTCAGCTCCTCGGCGCGGTGCTCGGCGAACACCCGGATGGTCGCGTACAGGCGGAAGCGGAGGTCGCCGAGGCGGGCGTCGTCCTCCCGCTTGACGAGCGACCGGAGGACGAGGCTCTCGACGGCGTCGCCGACCGGCGGCGCGTCGGGGTAGGCGGACAGGTCGACGACCGCCTCGGCGGCCTCGAGAAAGAAGCCGCCGCGGAAGATCGCGCACTGCGCCAGCGTCGCCTGCTCCCACCGGGTCAGCAGCTTCCACGACCACGACACCGCCCCCTCCAACGTCGCCTGCCGCTCGGGGCGGAGGCGGTCGGAGTGCCGCAGCAGCGCGTCGAGGTCCTTCTGCATGCGGTCGAGGATCTTCTCCGGCGTCATCGTCGTCGTGCGCGCGGCGGCCAGCTCGATCGCCAGGGGGAGGCGGTCGAGGCGCTCGACGAGCTCGGCCACCGCGGCCCGCCCCGCGTCCGTCAACCGGAAGGTCCGGCGGAGGTCGCGGGCGCGGCGGGCGAAGAGAGCGACCGCGTCGTCCCGCTCCAGCCCGTCCAGCTCGAAGCAACGCTCAGCGGTGACCCGGAGCGGCTCCCGGGACGTCACCAGGAAGCGCGTCCGGGGGGCCATTTCGAGCCACCGGGTGACGACGTCGGCGACCTCGATGACGACCTGCTCGACGTTGTCCAGGAGCAGCAGGGGCGCGCCCGCGGCGGCCAGCGCGCGGCCCACTTCGGCGGCCGCGTCCGTCGATTCGGCGAGGTCCAGCTCCAGCGCCCCGGCCACCGCGCCGACGACGTCATCCATCGAGCGGGCCTCCGTCAGCTCGCAGAACCAGACGCCGCCGGAGGGAGGCTCGGACGTCAGCACGCGGTGGGCCTGGTGGAGCGCGAGGCGCGTCTTCCCGACGCCGCCGGGCCCGACGATGGTGATGACGCGGGCGCCGGACGCGAGGTCCTCGTCGAGGTCGGCGAGGTCGTCCGTCCGCCCCACGAAGTCGCCGACGGGCGCCGGGAGGTTGGTCAGCGAGTCGTCGTCCGGGTCGCTGGTGGCGTCGACGTCCGTCCCGTCCACCTCCAGCGCCACGAACCGGTAGCCGCCGCCGTAGACCGTGAAGATGTGCTCGGGCTCGCTGGCCGAGTCGCGCAGCTTGGGGCGGAGGCGGGCCAGCATCTTGTCGACGCTGCGCGACCGCGTGACCGCCCCGAGCTTGTAGCCCCACACCCGCTCCAGGAGCTCGTCGCGGCCCACGGTCCGCCCCGGGTTGGCGGCGAGGTAGGCGAGGAACTCGGCCTCCCGGCTGGTCAGGCGGGCGACCTCGCCGTCGTCGTAGGTGACGCTCTGGTGCTCGAGGTCGACGCTGCAGTGGCGGAGGCGGAGGATCTTGGGACCGGGCGGCCCGAGGCCCTCGCGGACGGCGGCGAGGAGCTCCTGGACGACGACCGGGCGGGCGACGACGGCTTCGTGGGGGACGTCCGCGAGCGCGCGACCGAGGAGGACCAGCCGCCCGCGCCAACCTTCGTCGTCCCGCCACCGGGCGAGCTGCCGGCGGACGGAGTCGTCGGCGACCTCGGCGTCGAGGAGGACCACGTCGGGCACGGCCCGCGCCCAGGCCGTCGCGAAGGTCCGCCCCGAGCTCGCCGTGTGCACGGTCCAGGACTCCGCCCGGAGGGACGCCGAGAGGCTCTCCCGCAAGGGATCGGTGGCCTCGGCGAGGAGGATGACGGGCGCGTCGGCCATCAGGAGCCGGTCGACTCCTTCTCCACCCCCATCAGCCGGGCCGAGCGGGGGGCCTGGAAGAGGGCGCGACCGAGGATCTGGACCTCGGGCGGGATCGGGAGCTCGAGGTCGTCCTGCTCGTCGGGCCAGTGGGGGACCAGCTTCAGGAAGCGGGCGCCGCCGCGGGTCAGGATGGCCAGGTGCTCCTCCCCCTCCTTGCGCCACACGACGAACGACTGCTCGCCCTCGGGGAGCCACTTGCTGACGCGGCCGAGGAAGTTGGCCCACCCGTCGGCCTTGCCCACCCCGTCCGCGTCGAAGATGACGCCGCCGCCGTCGTCCAGGGGGCGCGCGACCTCGGAGAGGCCGCCCTCGTCGAGGGCCGCCCGGAGGGAGTCGGCGTCGATGCCGGGGAGGCCGGCCATGACGCTGTCGGCGCGGACGGTGCGGCCGTCGGGGACGGGGACTTCGTCGGCGGGGGTCCCGTCCGGCTCCTCCGCGACCCAGGTGCCGACCACCTCGACCTCGGAGATCGGCGTGAGCAGCCACACCCGGCGCGGGCCGAGGTGGGCGGCGGGGTCGATGGTCATCGCCAGCCCCGACGTCTCCCCGAACTGGTCCATGACGCTGACGAGGAAGCTCAGGACGACGCCCGCGTGCGTCCGCTGGACGGGGATGAGGGCGCGGTCGGAGGAGGAACTGTCGAGGCGGACGATCAGGTACGGGCGGCCGTCCGGCTGCTGCTCCGGGAGGGTGTCGTCGGGGCCGATGACTTCCACTCCGTCCAGCGATCCGAGCGACTCCTGGATCGCCTTCCGCTCGCCGAGGATGATGCCCGAGACGATGCCCTCGCCGAGGTGCTCGTCCCGCCGCGCGAGGATCTCCAGGACCTCCCGGTCCTTCTTCACGCCCTGCTCGACGAGCCACCCCGCGACGCGCCCCCACGGCGCCCCGCGCTCCATCGCCCAGATGTACGTCCCCTTGAACGTGTTGCCCGGCGGCTCGGCCTGGAGGAAATGGGCGAGGTGCTCGTACAGCTCCAGCCGCATCAGCGTGCCGAGCGGCTGCAGCTCCCCCTCCTCCTCCTCCTCCATGCGCGGGATCCGGCCGAGGCGGAGGAGGTGCCCGATGGGCTGGGGGCGGGTGGGGTCGAGCTGGAAGGCGGCCTCGTAGGCCTTCAGCGCCTGGTCGGCCTTGCCCTCGTTCTCGAGCGCCCAGCCGAGGTTGTTGTGGACCTCGACGGAAGCGCCGGGCAGCGCCGACGCCTGGCGGCCGTGGGAGATGGCGCGGTCCCAGTCCTTCTCGTGGATGGCGATCAGGGCGAGCCCGCCGTGCAGCCGCGCGTCCATCGGCGAGGCGGTGACGCCCTCCACGAACGCGTCCTCGGCGGCGGCCCAGTCGCCCCGCATGAGCGCGTCGGAGGCCCGCTCCAGGTAGGGGTCGCCCACGCTCGTGTCGACGGTGGTCCCGCCGACCGCCGTGGTGACGTGCGTCTGGTCGGTCCGAACGCCCGGGTGGCCGTCGCCGTCGTCGTTGCTCATGCCGGGAGTCTAGACGGTTTCTCAAGCTCGCCGTGCCGCGACCGATAGGGACGCGCATGAGCGACGCACCGTTTGTCAGCACCGGAGGACTGGACCGCCTGCTGGAGGACCTGGTCCGGGACGGTTGGCTGATGGGCATGAACGCCGGGCTGGACCCGGCGATGGCGCGCATGGATCCGGCGACCGGGGTCTTCCGCGCCGAGCACTTCCGCAGCCTCGTCGAGGTCGCGATCAACGATCGGGAGCGGGGCCGTCAGCGGTTGGGGGACGGCCCCGCCACCGGGAACGTCGCGGTCCTGTCGGTCCGGATCGTGGACTGGCCCGCCTTCGCGAAGCAGGGCCCGACCCGCGCCGACCAGGTCGCGCTCCGCATCGCCCGCGCCCTCGAAGGCGTCCTCCGCCCCGACGACGTCCTCGGCCGGACGGCGGAGGACACGTTCAGCCTGCTCCTCCGGGGCTGCCCGATGGTCACCCTGGAGGCGATCGCCCACCGCTGCGTGGCCATCATGAAGGCGACCGAAGTCGACCTCGGCGGGCACATGGTCCCGGTGAAGGCGCAGAGCTGCGTCGTCGCCTGGGGCGACCACACCGCGGACGAGCTGATCGACGCCTCGACCGCGGGCCTCGCCCGGGTCGTCAAGCACTGAGCGCGGACCCTAGTCGGGCCCGGTGTACCGCGGCACCCAGATGGGGGTGTGGTTGCCGATCCCGAGGTCCTGGCCGGGGAGCCAGATGGGGGCATAGCTGGGATCGGGGGACAGCGGCGCGACGTTGAGGTCGACCGCAGCCAGCCAGATCTGCGCCTCGCCGCCCGTGGTGTGGCCGTAGAGGCGCCTGCTGGCGAACGCGATCCAGCCGACGTCGCCCTCGACGGGGCCCCACCGCGGCCAGCTGTTGGTCAGCCCCTCGCCCCCGCTCGCCGTGCTCAGCAGCTTCGGCACGCCCCCCGCCGCCGCCACGATGCCGATCTGGCCGCGCGGGTTGTCGTTGCTGTCGGTGTTCTCCCCCGTCGCCGGCGCCTGGCTGAAGCCGATCCACTGCGAGTCGGGGCTCCACGACGGGTAGTAGTAGTGGTTCTCCCCCGCGGGCACGACGACCGTGTGGTTCGTGAAGCTGTCGCCGACGTAGTCCAGCGTCGCGATCGAGCAGTTGAACGCGACCCAGTCGTTGCCGTTGTCGGCCGAGTTGCAGGACGCGTACACGAGCCGGTTCCCGTCCGGCGACCAGTCGGGGTGCGTGGCGTGGTACTCGGTCGGCAGCGTGCCGAGCTCGACGTTGTTGGTGACGTCGTCGAGGTACAGCGTCCCCTGGTAGCTCCGGACCAGGCGCGTCCCCGTCGGGTCGAGCGTCATGAAGTTGCCGATCCGCTGCTCGGGCGCGATCAGCGTCGGGATC
>CAYFOA010000095.1:11671-26269 GCA_964344575.1 uncultured Rickettsiales bacterium
CCGAGCCGAGCAGCCGCAGCGCCCGGGCCTCGGCCACGTCGACCACCACCGACCAGCCGTTGCCGCCGCCGAAGTTGGTCGTCAGCTTCGACGCGTTGGCGAGGTTCGCCGAGTGGCAGCCCACGCAGTACCCCGCGTTGTCCGGCCCCAGCCACGCCTCGGCCGACTCCGCGCCCACGTCGATCTTCTTCAGCCCCGAGGTCGACGGGCTCCAGTAGAAGACCGTGCTCTGGGTGCCGAACTCGCCCACCGCGAACTCGATCGGGACCGACTGGACGCAGAGGTTCGTCAGCGTCGCCCCGTCCCACAGCCCGCCCGCCACGGTCATCGTCGCGGAGACGCCCGCGGTCGGGTCGGACAGGGCGAACCACTGCCCCGCGTCGGGCCGCCACGAGGTCGCCGTCGTCGTCACCGTCGCGCTGGCGTACTCGTTCTCGATGGTGACCACGAACAGGTTGCTGCCGTAGGGGTTGTTCCACTGGAAGGTCGGCGCGGGCATGTCCCACGGGATCATCGAGTCGGTGAGCGGGTAGACGATCGTCGGCGCGCAGCCGTCGTTGACCTCGGGGGGCGTCAGGGTGAGGACGTCGTCGAGGGTGTCGTCGCCGACGTCGTCCACCTCGATCTCGATGAACAGGTCGACCTCGCACAGCCCCGTGGTGCCGTCCCACCACGCCTCCACCTGGAGCGCGCCGCCGTGCGTCTGGGGCGTGGTGTAGACGCCCTCGCTGGTGATGGACCCGCCGAAGTCGTCGAGGATGGTCCACGTCACGGTCCCCTCGGGGTCGCTGACCGAGCCGTCGCTCCACTCCACGTCGACGTCGAAGCTGACCGTGGCGGGCTCGAGGTAGGCGTAGGTGACGGACGCCGCCGAGGGGGTGCAGAGCAGCACCTCGGGGGTGGGCTCGGGGGTGCCGTCGTCCTCGTCGTCGTCGTCGCCGCCGTCCGCGCTGTCGTCGTCGTCCAGCGACCCGCTGCCGCCTCCGCCCGCGTTCCCGAACCCCACGCAGCCGGCGAGCAGCGCCGACAGGGCGAGGACCAGGAGCAGGCGGACGTCGGTCATGGACAGCTCGCCAGGCACTCGGCGGAGTAGAGCTCGACGCAGCCGCTGTCCCAGCCCGACCCGCAGCACCAGTTGTCGATGGCGCAGACGCATTCGATCGCCTCCCGGTCGTCGCACTGCTCCCAGGTCCCGGCGTTGCCGGAGCCCTCGCAGCAGGCGTCCTCGCCGCCGCCGGTGTCGTCGTCGTCGTCGTCGGTCGCGTCGGTCGCGTCGTCGTCGTCGTCGCCGTTGTTCAAGGTCGGCGGGCAGGCGACGAGGGGGGTCACCATCATCAGCAGCAGGAGCAGGCGGAGCGTTTGCATCGCCCCGCATCCTAGAACGGTCGACCCGGAATCACAGCGGGCCGTTCTCGGTAGACTGTGCAGTTCGATGGCCCGTGATCCCCGCGCCGAGTCGTTTTCCCGCTCCGAGGCCGGCTCGGGGGAGATCGTCCGCGCCCTGGACGAGGTCATCCGCCGCGCCGTCAAGTCCCGCGCGTCCGACATCCACTTCGAGCCCAAGGCCGAGCGGCTCCGCATCCGGTTCCGCATCGACGGGGTGATGGTCGAGCAGCCGTACCTGCCGGCGTCGGCGTCGCTGCCGATGATCTCCCGCATCAAGGTCCTCGGCCGGATGGACATCGCGGTCAAGCGGCAGCCCCAGGACGGCACCTTCAAGGTCGACCTCGGACGGGGCAAGCAGGTCTCGCTGCGGGCGTCGACGTTCCCCTGCTTCGACGGCGAGAAGGCGGTGCTGCGGCTCCTCGAGGCGAACGCCATCATCGCCATGGACAAGCTCGGGATGGGGCGGGGGCAGACAGTCGCGCTGCGGCGGCTGGTGCGGACCACGGGCGGGCTCATGCTCGTCACCGGGCCGACCGGCTCGGGCAAGACGTCGACGCTGTACGCGGTCCTGTCCGAGCTCGACACGGCGCGGCTGAACATCGTCACCCTGGAGGACCCGATCGAGGTCCAGCTCCCCGAGATCACCCAGGGGCAGGTCAACCCCCGCGCGGGGTTCACGTTCGCGGACGGGCTGCGCGCCATCCTCCGCCAGGACCCCGACGTCATCCTCGTCGGCGAGATGCGGGACGCCGAGACCGCGTCCATCGCCGTCCAGGCGAGCCTCACCGGCCACCTCGTGCTGTCGACGATGCACACGAACTCGACCATCGCGACGATCGCGCGGCTGATGGACCTCGGGATCGAGCCGTACATCGTCGCCAACGCGCTCGTCGGGGTCGTCGCCCAACGGCTGGTCCGGATGGTCTGCCCGAAGTGCCACGAGACCTACACGCTGGAGAAGGACGTCTCCGACGAGGTGGGCTTCGCGCTCCCCGAGAACGCGTCGATGGTCCGCGCGGTCGGCTGCGACGCGTGCATGTACACGGGGTTCAAGGGGCGGCGCGGCATCTTCGAGATCGTCGAGATCGAGGAGCGGCTGCAGGCGCTGATCAAGCGCAAGGCGGGGGCGGACGAGTACAAGAAGCTCCTGCGCGACATGACCGTGCCGACGCTGCGCCGGGTCGGCATGCGGCAGGCGCTCAAGGGGCGGACCACGGCGTCGGAAGTGCTTCGCGTCACCTGATGTCCTGCCGTCACCACCTCGCGTCGGACGACTTCCACCTCCCGTCCCCCGAGCGCCACTACGCGCCGGACCTCGGCCTGGAGCCCGTCCACCTCGACATCGCCCTCGGGTTCGACCTCGCGGGGCGGCAGGCGGCGGGCGCGGTCACGCTGACGTTCGAGGGACGTCGCGCCGACGCGCGGTCGGTGACGCTGGACGCGGTGGACTTCCGGGAGGTCGCCGTCAGCGACCCCGACGGGCACGCGCTGGAGTGGTCCTACGACGGGAGCGAGCTGGTCGTCACGTGGGCCGACGCGCCGGGCGCGGGGGGCCGCCGCAAGGTGGAGATCCGCTACCGCGTCATCGCCCCGCTGACGGGGATGATGTTCAGCTGGCCCGACGAGCAGCACCCCGCCGCCGCGCGCTGGATGTGCACGGACCACGAGACCGAGCGGGCCCGGTACTGGCTCCCCTGCATCGACCACCCCACGGTCCGCACCCCGGTCGACTTCCACCTCCGCGCCGGCGAGGAGTACACGATCCTCGCCAACGGGCTGCGGGTCGGCGAGGAGCGGCACGACGACGGCACCAAGACCGTCCACTGGCGGCTGAAGCAGGCCTGCCCCAGCTACCTCGTCTGCCTCGCCGTCGGCGACTTCGTCCGCGCCCCCGGGGGGGCGTTGGGGGACGTCGAGATCGCGGCGTTCAGCGTGACGCCGTACGCCCCCGAGCAGCTCGACCGGACGTTCGGCCCGACGAAGGCGATGCTCGAGTGGATGACGGCGAAGCTGGAGTCGCCGTTCCCGTTCCCGAAGTACTTCCAGATCGCGCTCCCCGGCATCGGCGGCGCGATGGAGAACATCTCGCTGGTGACGTGGGACGACAAGTTCGTCGCCGACGAGACGTGGCGCGCCGAGAAGGGCTGGCTGATCGACCTGATCAACGTCCACGAGATGGCCCACTCGTGGTTCGGCGACGCCATCGTCTGCCGCGACTTCGCCCACGTCTGGCTCAAGGAGAGCTGGGCGACGTACATGGAGTCGGCCTGGCTGGAGGACGTGCAGGGGACCGACGCCATGCACTGGCAGCTGTCCGAGGAGTCCCGCGCCTACCGCACCGAGGCCGACAAGCGGTACGTCCGGCCGATCGTGACCCGCGAGTTCGACAGCAGCTGGGACATGTACGACGGGCACCTCTACCCCGGCGGCGCGTTCCGGCTGCACATGCTCCGGTGCGAGCTCGGGGACGACGACTTCTGGGGCGGCGTCCGCGACTACGTGCGGCTGTTCAGCGGCCGCGTGGTGGAGACGTCGGACTTCCGGCGGACGCTGGAGGAGCGGTCGGGGCGGTCGCTCGCGAAGTTCTTCGACCAGTGGTTCAACAGCCCCGGCTACCCGCAGCTCAAGGCGACGCTGAAGCACTCGACGTCGCGGGGCGAGGCGGTCCTCACGATCGAGCAGACGCAGGTCGACGAGGCGAAGGGGGTGGGGCTCTTCAGCTTCCCCCTGGAGGTGGACGTCGAGACCGCGACGGGGGACTGGATCCGGCGCACGGTGGACGTCTCGGAGCGGACGTCGACGCTGATCGTGGACGCCCCCGCGCGCCCCCGGCAGGTCGTCATCGACCCCCGCGGGAAGGTCCTCCACCGGCTGGAGTGGTCCCCCGGGAAGGACCTCCTGACCCACGCGCTGGCCTGCGCGCCGACGATCCCGGGGCGCGTCCAGGCGGCCCGGGCGCTGGGCAAGAAGGGCTCGCGGTCGGCCTGCGCGGCGCTCCGGGACCGGTACCCCGACGAGCCCCACGGGGGCGTCCGGATCGCCATCGCGCGCGCCCTCGGGGGGGCGAAGACGCAGGCCGCGGCGGACGCGCTGGCGAAGCTCCTCGGGCGCGAGGCCGACCCCCAGGTCATGCACGAGGTCGCGCAGGCGTGCGGCCAGTACCGGGACGCCGGGGTGGCCCGCGCGCTGGAGGCGTGGCTGGAGCGGGACGACCTCCCCTACCAGGCCCGGCACGACGGCCTGATCGCCCTCGGCAAGCAGCGCGGCGACGCTCCCCTGGAGACGCTCCGGGCGGCCACGCAGTCGAAGAACTGGTGGCGGTGGACGCGGCGCGGGGCGATGGCGGGGCTCGGCCACACCCGGACCGAGGAGGCGCGGCGGTTCCTGATGGGGCGGGTCGCGCCGGGGCTGGAGGAGCGGCAGGTCCGCGTCGTCGCCATCGAGGCGCTGGCGGAGGCCGCGAAGTGGCAGGACGAGCCCGCCCGGAAGCAGACCCTGGAGGCGCTCGCCGACCTCACCCGGGACGCCGACTACGCGGTCCGGCAGGCGTCGGTGCGGGCGCTGAGGAGGCTCGGCGACCCAGCCGGGATCGCGGCGATGTCGGCCGCCCAGCGGGTCCTCGCGGCGCAGGACGGGCCGCGCATCGAGCGGGCGATCGCGTCGCTCCGCCGGGAGCGCGACGAGGGCGGCGAGGCAAGGCGGCTGGCCAAGCAGGTCGAGGAGCTGGCCGAGCAGCTCCGCAAGCTCACCGGCCGGCTGGCCACGCTGGAGGAGCGGACCGCGGCCGACGACGAGAACAACTCGCTCTAGACAACTCGCCTATCGTGACGAGAAAGCCCAGGCCAGCGGCCTGAATTCGTCATCTTTTACGACTTGATTTGTCGAGCGGACGATCTACACTCAACTCGTAGTTCTTGTCGATTTGTGCCGGCGGGACGGCCCTTGTTCGCCAGGAGTGACGAGTTGAAGATCACGAATCGCCAATCCGACGAAGCGATCCTGACCGAGCTGGGGCGCCGGCTCCGGCGGCAGCGCCTCGACCTGAACCGGACCCAGGCGGCGCTCGCCCACGAGGCCGGGGTCAGCAAGCGGACGGTGGAGCGGCTGGAGGCGGGGGGGTCGACGCAGCTCGACAGCTTCGTCCGCGTGCTTCGCGCGCTGGGGCTTCTCGCCCAGGCCGACGCGCTCGTCCCCGAGGTCGCCGACAGCCCGCTCCGGACGAAGCGCCGCGAGCGCGCCCGGACGGTGGAGGCGCCGGCGCAGGCGGAGGCCCCGTGGACGTGGGCGGACGACTGACGTGACCCGCGCCGAGGTCGTGCTGTGGGGCCGGGTCATCGGCGCGGCGACGCTCCCCGAGGACCGGGACGTGGCGACGTTCGAGTACGACCCCGCGTTCGCGGCCAGCGGCATCGAGGTCTCCCCGGTGACGATGCCGCTCGCCCGGGGCCGCCGGTACGCGTTCCCGGGGCTGCCGCGGGCGTCGTTCCACGGCCTCCCCGGGCTGCTCGCCGACTCGCTGCCGGACCGCTACGGCAACGCGCTGATCAACGCCTGGCTGGCCCGCCGGGGGCGGTCTCCGGAGAGCTTCGACGCGGTCGAGCGCCTCTGCTACACGGGCTCGCGGGGCATGGGCGCGCTGGAGTACCGGCCCGCCGTGCCGCTGGACGCGCCGGACGACGAGCCCGTGGACGTCGCCGCCCTCCGGTCCCTCGCCGAGGAGGTGCTGACGAACCGCCTCGCGCTCCAGGAGGATCTCGACACGGACCGCACGCAGGCGCTCCGCCAGGTCCTCCGGGTGGGGACGTCGGCGGGCGGGGCGCGGGCCAAGGCGGTGCTGTCGTGGAACCCCGAGACCGGCGAGCTCCGCTCCGGACAGGTGGCCGCGGGGGCGGGGTTCGAGGCGTGGCTGCTCAAGTTCGACGGCGTCGCCGGCAACCGCGACCGGGAGCTGGAGGACCCGTCCGGCTTCGGCGCGCTGGAGTACGCCTACTCCCTCATGGCGCGCGCGGCGGGGGTGACGATGACGGCCTGCCGGCTGCTGGAGGAGGGCGATCGCCGCCACTTCATGACGCGCCGCTTCGACCGGACCGCGGACGGCCGGAAGCTGCACATGCAGAGCCTCGCGGCGCTCGCCCACTTCGACTTCAACGCGGCCGGCGCGCACAGCTACGAGGAGGCGCTGCTGCTGGTCCGCGACCTCGGCCTCGGGATGACGGCGCTGGAGCAGCTGTTCCGCCGCATGGCATTCAACGTGGCCGGGCGCAACCAGGACGACCACGTCAAGAACATCGCCTTCCTGATGGACAAGACGGGGAGGTGGACGCTCGCCCCGGCGTTCGACGTGACCTACAGCTACAACCCCGCGGGGGCGTGGACGTCGCGCCACCAGATGACGCTCAACGGCAAGCGGGACGGCTTCACCAGGGCCGACTTCCGCGCCTGCGGGAAGCTGCTCTCGCTCAAGCGGGGGCGGGCCGACGCGATCCTCGACGAGGTCCGCGCGGCGGTGGCGCGGTGGCCCGAGTTCGCGGCGGAGGCGGGCGTGGCGGAGGCGTGGACGGCGGACGTCGCGGCGCAGCACCGCCCGCTGGACGCCTGACCTACTCGTCGTCGAACGACGCCGTCGCGCCGTCGGCGTCGAGCACGTCGCGGACCCGCTTGAGCAGGCTGCTGAGGCGGAACGGCTTGGCGATGAACTCCACCCCCGCGCCGAGGACGCCGTCGGGGGTCAGGATGTCCTCGCTGTACCCCGACATGAAGATGGTCTTGAGGTCGGGATCCTCCTCGCGGAGGGCCTGGTCGAGCTCGCGGCCGTTCATGCCGGGCATCCGGACGTCGGTCAGGAGCAGGTCCACCGCGCGGCCCCGCGCCGCGCCGAAGGCGTCCTTCCCGTCGGTCGCCTCGATCACCTGGTAGCCCGCGTCGCGGAGGCAGCCGACGAGGAGGGCGCGCAGGGCGGGCTCGTCGTCGGCGACGAGGATCGTCTCCTGCCCCCGCGGGAGCGTCTGCAGCTCGGCGCTGCTCTCCTCGTGGACCGGCTTCTCGTCGCACGGCGGGAGCCAGATCGTGAAGCTCGTCCCCTCGCCGACCTGGGTCTGGACCTGGAGGTGGCCGCCGCTCTTGCGGACGATGTCGTGGACGGTCGACAGCCCCAGCCCGAGCCCCTGCCCCTCCTTCTTGGTGGTGAAGAACGGCTCGAAGATCTGCTCCAGCGTGTCCGACCCCATGCCGTAGCCGGTGTCGCGGACGCCGAGGACGACCCACGGGCCCGCGGTGATGCCCTTGGGGACGTAGATCTCGGTGCCGTCGACCGTCCGCACCGCCGTGTCGACCTCGACCGTGCCGCGTCCCTCGATGGCGTCCCGCGCGTTGACGACGAGGTTCATCAGGATCTGCTCGACCTGGACGGGGTCGGCGTGGACCGCGCTCACGTTGGGGCGGAGCCGGAGCTTGAGTTCGACCTCCTCGCCGCAGGCCTGCTCCAGCAGGGGCGCGATGCGGCGGATCTGCCGGTTCAGGTCCATCGCCCGGGGGGCGACCACCTGCTTGCGGGAGAAGGCCAGCACCTGCGCCGCGACGCGGGTGGCGCGGTCGATCGCGTCCTGCACCCCGAGGACCGACGGGGCGACGGGGTGGTCCGTCCCCAGCTCGTGCCGGATCAGCTCGACGTGGCCCATCATCGCCGTCAGCAGGTTGTTGAAGTCGTGGGCCACTCCGCCCGCCAGGCGGCCCACCACGGCCATCTTCTGGGCCTGGCGGAGGTTGGCCTCGAGCCGCCGCTGCTCGGTGATGTCCCGGAGCGACGCGAGGTACGCCGGCTCGCCCTCCCACTCCGTCTCGACGACCTCCATCTCGGCGACGCCGTCGCGGCCGCGGTTGAGGATCGGGATCTGCGACCGCCGCCCGGGGAGGACGGGGTGGCCGAAGGGGCGGGGGGAGGTGTCGTCCCCGGACAGGCCGAGGAGCTGCTCGGCGGCGCGGTTGGCGAAGCGGACGTCGCCGTGGAGGTCGACGATGACCATGCCGTCGGCGTTGGCGGCGATCGACCGGAGCTCCGCCTCGGACCGCTCGACCGCCTGGTGGAGTCGGATCTGCTTGAGGGCGACGCCGAGCTGACCGGCGATCTCGAGGGCGTCGGCGATGTGCCAGGCGTTGAACGCGTCGGCCTCGCGGCTGCCGAAGTGGAGCGCTCCGAGGACGTCCTCGCCGAACGCGATCGGGACCTTGAGCGAGCTCCGCATCCCCTCGGCGACGTGGCCGGAGATGAACTCGCTGACCTCGCCGTCGTGGGACGCGAGGTCGCCGTGGTGGGCGACGCGCCCCTCCCGGAGGACGTCCACGGCGCCGTAGTCCGCCTCGGTCAGCTGCAGCCGCGTCCGCGGTCCGCCCGACGGTCCGGAGACCTCCCAGGCGACGACGTCGGCGTCCCGCTCGCCGAAGAGCGCGATCGACGTCCAGTGCGACGGCAGGAGGATGCGCGCCTCGCTGACCATCGTCTCGGCGACCTCCCCCGGCGTCTGGAGCCCCGGGATGGTCCGCGCGATGTCGTAGAGGACGCGCTCGCGGGTGACCTCGCGGCCGATGGCGCAGAGCTCGTCGCCGGTGGTCGAGGGGACGGCGTTCCAGGTCAGCCAGTGGATCGAGCCGTCCGCCGCGATCATCCGGATGGTCATCGTCACGCCGGGGGCGCCGAACTGGAGGCTCTGGACCTGGGCGATGGTCGGCTCGAGGTCCTCGGGGTGGATGACGTCGGCCATCCGCTTGGTCCGCAGCTCCTCGAGCGGGTAACCCAGGACCGTCTCCCAGGCGGGGTTCACGTCGCGGAGCCGTCCGTCGAACGTCGCGACCGCGAGGAGGTCCTGCGAGCGGTCGAAGAACTCGCTGCGGTCGGTCACAGCAGGATCATCACGCAGGCGGTGATGGGGATCACGCCGATGAGGTTGAGGAGGAACCCGGTCCGCGCCATGTCGCCGGCGTCGACCTGCCCCGTGCCGACGACGATCGCGTTGGGGGCGGTCGCCACGGGGAGCATGAAGGCGCACGAGGCGGCCAGCGTGGCGGGGACCATCAGCATCAGCGGGTCGGTGCCCGTCCCCTTGGCGAGGGCGGCGAGGACGGGGAGGAGCAGCGACGTCGTCGCGGTGTTGGAGGTCACCTCGGTCAAGAACGTGACGGCGAGGCAGACGCCGGCGACCATGACGACGGTGGGGAGGTCCGCGAGGGGGGCGAGCTGCTGGCCCAGCCAGGGGGTCAGGCCGCTGGTCTTGAAGCCGGTCGACAGGGCGATGCCGCCGCCGAAGAGGATGAGCAGGCCCCACGGTACGCGGACGGCGTCGGACCACTGGAGGAGGCGGGGGGACTCGTCGTCGCGGCCGAAGGACGGCGCCACGAAGAAGGCGATGACCATGACGGCGGCGATGGTGGAGTCGTGGACGGCGGGGGGGAAGAGCTCCTTGCGGAGGACCCACAGCGTGGCCGTGGTCGCGAACCCGACGGCGACGAGGACCTCGGGGGTGCGCCAGCTGCCGAGGTCGGTCAGCCGCTTCTTCAGGACGTCCCGGTCGCCGAGCCGGTAGTCGGCGGGCAGCGGGAGGAGGACCTTGTTGAGCATCCCCCAGGAGATCGCGAGCATGAGGACGGCGACGGGGAGGCCGATCCGCATCCACGCGGCGAAGTCGATGGCGGGCAGCTCGGGGAAGTTCTCCTCGAAGGCGCCCGCGAAGATGAGGTTCGGCGGGGTGCCGACGGGGGTCGCCATGCCGCCGATGGAGGCGGACCAGGCGAGCCCGAGGAGCATGAGCAGCCCGAAGCGCTTGTTGGCGTCCGCGTCGTCGTTGACGCCGGACGCGGTGGTCACGAGCGCGAGGACGATCGGCAGCATCATCAGCGTGGTCGCGGTGTTGCTGATCCACATCGACAGGAGCGCGGTGACGAGCATGACGCCGAGGGTGAGCGTGGCCGGAGATCGGCCGATGGCGACGAGGATGGTGAGCGCGATGCGGCGGTGGAGGTTCCACTTCTCGACGGCCAGCGCGAGGAGGAAGCCGCACAGCAGCAGGAGCACGAACCGGTCGGCGTAGGGGGCGGCGACCTGCTTGCTGTCGGCGATGCCGAAGAGCGGGAAGAGCGCGAGCGGGATCAGGGCGGGGACGGCGAGCGGCAGGCGGCTCCCGATCCACCACGTCGCCATGAGGAACGCGCACCCGAGCGTCCGGCACGCGGGCGCGGTCAGCCCCTCGGGGAGGGACTCGGGGGAGCCGGAGAGGAACAGCGAGGCGACCAGGCCGGCGAGCCCGAGCGCGATGACCCATCCCCGAAGCGGTTGTGCGGCCAGTCCGTCCACCGGCGACAGACTACGACGCGGGGACGATCTTGAGGATCCGGCCGCCCGCGTGGTCGCGAACCTGCTGGGACCGACGGCGCCGCACTAGGCCAGGTCTCCCGTGAGGAGGCCGACGAGCAGCGGCGCCCACAGAAGCGCGGCCACCAGCAAGCCGACCAGGAGGTGGCGGGACGCCGTCGTGGACGCCGCAGATCGCCCCCGAGGTCAACTCCCCGCCCATGAGCCGCATCGCACCGCTGGCACCTCTTCGTCGTGGAGCCTACGATATGGAGCGTATGGCAAAGCGGACCACCGTGCTGATCGAGGACGCTGACCTGCGAGCGCTGCGGGAGGCGAGTCGCTCCGAGGGGCTGTCGCAGTCGGAGCTGATCCGCAAGGGGATCCGGCTCGTGACGGCGCCCTACCGGGATCGTCCGGCGCCGTCGGTGGGCTGGCTGGAGCTGACCGAGGCGGAGCGCGCGGCCATCGCCGACGACGAGTTCGGCGACGCGGACCGGTGACGCCTGCACCGCTCCTTCTCGACACCGGGGGGTGGCTGTGCGCCCTCGCCGGGGATGAGGGCTACGCCGAAGCGCTGAGGGCGGCCCGTCCGGCGATCGTGCCGTCGCTGGTGCTGGCTGAGGTCGACTGGCACCTCCGTACCCGACGGACGGCGGCCCACCGTCTCCTGCGCGAGATCGCCGACGGCGCGTACGAACTCGAAGCGACGACCGCGTCGGACCTCCTTCGCGCGGCGGAGATCGACGCCAAGTTCGCCGACGTCGACCTCGGGCTGGTCGACGCGAGCATCGCCGCCATCGCCGAGCGCCGCGGCGTGCATCGGATCCTCACGATCGACAGCGACTTCGCCGCGGTCCGCATCGGCCCCCGCTGGGACCAGCACCTCGATCTCGCCGTGCCGCTCCCCGCCCGTTGAGGGGCTACGAGCCGGGGACGATCTTGAGGATCCGGCCGCCCGCGTGGTCGGCGATGTAGATCTCGCCCGCCTCGTCCTCGCCGAAGCTGCTCACCAGGGTGCCGGTGCTGCCGCGGTCGACGTCGCCGTTGGCGATGCCGCCGTTGTCCGCCTGGCGGATCGTCCAGAGGGGGGAGTCGAAGTAGTTGTAGTCGCTGAAGAAGTAGTTGCCGCGGAGGTCCGGCATCTCGCAACCGCGGTAGACGTGGCCGCCCGTCACGCTGATGCCCACGCTCCGACCGTAGGTGTGGACCGGGTCCTCGTACAGCGACGGGTCGCAGGCGCCGGCGAAGCAGTCGTCCCCCTCCATCTCCGACCAGCCGTAGTTGCCGCCGCTGACGCCGAGGCTCACCTCCTCCTGCGTCCCCTGGCCCACGTCCGCGATCCACATCGTCCCCGTCTGGCGGTCGAAGCTGAACCGCCAGGGGTTCCGCAGCCCCCAGGCCCACGTCTCCGGGCGGTGCTCGGCGTCGCCCACGAACGGGTTGTCGCCGGGGATGCCGTAGGGGTCGCCGCTGTCGACGTCGATGCGGAGGATCTTCGCGAGCCACGTGTCCGGGTTCTGGCCCGCGCCGTACGCGTCGTTGGCGCCGCCGCCGTCGCCGAAGCCGATGTACAGGTAGCCGTCGGGGCCGAACGCGATCTGGCCGCCGTTGTGGTTGCCCGCGGGCTGGTCCTGGGTCAGCAGCACGCGCTCCGAGACGGGGTCGCCGAGGCCGTCGGGGGTCAGGCCGAACTCGGAGACGACCGTGCCGCCGCCGGCGTTCGACGTGTAGTTCACGAAGAAGCGGCCGTTGGTGACGAAGTTCGGGTGGAACGCCACCGACAGCAGGCCCCGCTCGCCGTAGGGCGGGTTGGACGTGCGGTCGGCGATGTCGAGGAACGTCCGCCGCTCGGCCCCGGTCGCGTCGAACTCGATGATCGCGCCGGACTGTTCCACGACGAACAGCCGGTCGCTGCCGTCGCCCGCGTTGGCGATGTGGACGGGGATGGTGACGTCGGCGGCGAACGTCTCGAGCTCGACCGACGTGCCGTCGACGCCCTCGATCCCGTCGCAGGGATCGGGGGCGCCGCTGGCGTCGTCGTCGTCTCCCGTGGGGCAGGCCACGAGCAGGGGGAAGGTCAGCAGCAGGATCGAGGCGAAGCGCGCGTGCATGGCGCCATGCCTAGCACACGTTCAACGCTTCGAGCCCAGGTAGATCCGCCACCCGTCGGGCATGCCGGAGTCCCACCGGATCAGCCCCCCGGGGCCCCCCAGGCTGCGCGGCTTGCGGGGCTTGTGGAGCAGCTCCATGTTCGCCTGCCGCGGCGTCCGGTCGGCCTTCCGCTGGTTGCACGGCATGCACGCCGTCACGCAGTTCTCCCAGGACGTCAGGCCGCCCTTCGACTTGGGGACGATGTGGTCCAGCGTGAACTGCTTCACCGTCACGTGCCCGGCGCAGTACTGGCACTTGCCGCTGTCGCGCAGGTAGACCGTCTTCCGGCCGAACTTGATCTGGCGCTTGAAGATGCCCGCCGTCTTGCGGACGAAGCGCACGATCGACGGCATCGGCCAGACGCGCCCGGGGGACGCCACCGAGCGGTCGTCGTAGGTCTCCACGACCTCGGCGCGGCCCGCGAACACGAGGCCGAACGCCTTCTGCCACGGCACGCGGCGCAGCGGTACGTAGGAGTTCGAGAGCACGAGCACGTCCATCTGCAGCAACCTCCTAGTCGACAACGAGCTTGTAGACGGCCCCTCCGACGTGATCGGCGAGGTACAGCTCCCCGGCCTCGTCCTCCCCGAAGGAGGACACCACGGACCCCGTGAAGGCGATCGCGGCGGGGCCTGTGCCGGCGGTCGCGCCGTCCCAGCTCAGGCTGTACAGAGGGGAGTTGAAGTAGTTGTAGTCAGAGAAGAAGTAGGTCCCCGCGAGGTCGGGGAACTCGCACCCGCGGTAGACGTAGCCGCCGGTGACGCTGATGCCGTCGCTGCGGGGGTAGTCCCACACGGGGGCCTCGAAGAGCGTCGGGTCGCAGCCCGAGGCGTAGCAGGAGAAGCCCTCGGTCTCCGGCCAGCCGTAGTTCGCGCCCGCGACGCCGATGTCGATCTCCTCGTGCGCGCCCTGGCCGACGTCGCCGATCCAGAGCTCGCCGGTCTCCCGGTCGAAGCTGAACCGCCAGGGGTTGCGGAGGCCCCACGCCCAGGTCTCGGGGCGGTGGCCGTCGACCTCCACGAAGGGGTTGTCGATGGGGACGTCGTAGGGGTCGCCGTTGTCGACGTCGATGCGGAGGATCTTGGCGTGGAGGGTGTCCGGCTCCTGGCCGTTGTCGTACGTGTCGCCCGCGCCGCCGCCGTCGCCGAAGCCGATGTAGAGGTAGCCGTCGGGGCCGAACGCGATCATGCCGCCGTTGTGGTTGCCGGCGGGCTGGTCCAGGGTCAGGAGGACGAGCTCGGAGCTGAGGACGGGGTCGCCGTTGAGGTCGACGTTCATCTCCGTGATGCGGGACTCCCAGCCGCCCGAGGTCGAGGCGTTGTAGGACAGGAAGAAGCGGCCGTTCGAGGCGAAGTCGGGGTGGAAGGCGAGCCCGAGGAGGCCGAGCTCGCCGCAGCAGACGACGTTGCTGTCGATGTCCAGCCACTCGGCGACGCCGTCGGTCTCGGTCCAGGTCCGGATGACGCCCGTCTGCTCGACGACGAAGAGGCGGTCGCTGCCGTCGCCCGCGTGGGTGATGAAGGTGGGGGCGAAGACGGCGTCGGTGACCAGCTCCAGGGAGACGTCCGTGCCCGACGTGGTGGCGACGCCGTCGCAGGGGTCGGCGGCGCTGTCGTCGTCGTCGCCGGTCGCGTCGTCGTCGTCGTCGTCCGAGGTCGCGTCGTCGTCGTCGGACGTCGCGTCGTCGTCGTCGGAGGCCGCGTCGTCGTCGTCGGAGC
>CAYFOA010000096.1:0-25841 GCA_964344575.1 uncultured Rickettsiales bacterium
CCTTGAGGGCCTCTCCAGGCGCCCTGAACCCGCCGAGGTCGTCGACCTCACCCCCGTGAGGGCCCCTTCAGGCGCCCCAGACCCGCCGAGGTCGTCGGCCTCACCCTGTTGAGGGCCCCTTCAGGCGCCCTGAACCCGCCGAGGTCGTCGACCTCACCCCGTTGAGGGCCCCTTCAGGCGCCCTGAACCCGCCGAGGTCGTCGACCTCACCCCAGTGGGGGCCTCTCGGCCGAGAACGCTTCCGCGGAAACCCCCGACGAATCCTGTCTTCTCACATCCATCGTCGTCGCCTCGGCTGAGGGCGATGTGGGAGACTCGAGGCAGGAGCCGAAGGGTCGCGTGACGCCGAAGGCGGCGCGCCCGCAGGGCGGGGTCCCGGATGGACCCCGCAACGCGCAGCGTTCTCCAACGGGCTGTTGGCAACCCGCAGGGTTGTCAAACACGTCGTCCGGCACGCCGGTCGACGTCGTCAGGCCGGGCATCGTCCATCAGGGCAGGTGCGCGACGGCGCCCGAGGCCATTCGCACACGGGACGCCGCCGATGTCGGCCGGGGACATGACACGGGGGGGACAGCTCTCCGCGTTGCTCCGACCTGACCCCACCGTTTGGACAACCCTCCCGCCTCCGGCTCCGGGTTGACCACATGCCCCCAACCGCGACGACGACGAGGGGAGGTTGTCCGGCGAGGTTGGGCGCGATCACGAAACGGCCTCGACGGCCGAAGCCGGGGGGAGCTGAGCCGGCTGGGCGGGGTTGTGGCCGCCGGGAGGGTCCGAACCGGCCGAAACCGGGGGGAGCCAGGCCGGCTGGGTGGGGTTGTGGCCGCCGGGGGCGTCCGAACCGGCCGAAACCGGGGGGAGCCAGGCCGGCTGGGTGGGGTTGTGGCCGCCGGGGGCATCCGAACCGGCCGAAACCGGGGGGAGCCAGGCCGGCTGGTCGGGGTTGTGGCCGGTTGGAGGGTTTGAGGCGGCCGGAACCGGCGGGAGCTGGACTGGCGGGTAGCGGTTCTGGCCGGCGGAAGGGTCGAACGCGGACGAAGCCGGGGGGAGGCGGGCTGGGTGGCGGCCGTTCTGACCACCAGCGGGGTCGAAAGCGGCCGAAACCGGGGTGCTCGCCGCCGGAGGGCGGACGCGTCAGGCCCGTCGGACCCTCCGAAGCGCCGCCGGCGAGGGAGGGCGGTCTTCCGGCCCGCGGGGCCCTCGAGCGGCGACGCCGGGTGCCCCTACGGGCTCGTGCTCGGCGCCGGGGGGACGTACTCGACGTCGCCCATCAGCGGCTCGCCCATCAGGACCCAGTGGCCGGTGCTGCTGCCCGAGTCGCCCGTCAGCGCCGCGCGGAGGTAGCGGAGCGCGGGGATCCGCTCCACCCAGCTCACCTCGGCGCCGGGCGTGGGGCACGACGCCGCCGGGGCCGCGATGTGGGCCGCCGCCGTCGCGCTGCCGACCCCCAGCAGACCCGCCGCGAGGACTGCCACGCGGGCGGCTCGGCGTCGCACGCCGGCGAGCCCCTTGGGGCAGTCGCGGGTGACGACCGTGCCGTCGGCGCGCTTGAACATGCGGAGGCACAGGCGGCGCCCCTCGGACCGCTCGATGAGGCCCATCGCCTCGTCGCTCGTCAGCCCCGCCAGGTTGTAGACGTGCAGCGCGCAGTCGCCGCAGAACCGCTTCCGGTCGTCGCCTTCCATGTCGTCCCAGGACGCGTTGCAGGGGGAGGCGATGCGGAGGTTGTTCAGGGCGTCGGCGGTCATGGGGGGATGGACAGCCGGCGAGACGCGAGGTTCCCCGATCCTGGTGTAGGAAGGGGCATGCGCTGCGTCATGTACCTGGGAATGAGCGTGGACGGCTTCATCAGCCGCCCCGACGGCGGGATCGACTGGCTGGAGACCGTCGACGTCGGCGACGACGACCTCGGCTTCACCGACTTCATGGCGTCGATCGACTCCCTGATCATGGGACGCGTCACCTTCGAGCAGTTCCTCGGCTTCGGCGTCCCGTGGCCCTACGGCGACGTCCAGGTGGTCATCCTCAGCACCACCCGCGGCCCCGACCTCATCCCCCCCGAGCTCGCCGACCGCGCCGTCGTCCGCGCCGGGGAGCCCGCCGACATCCTCGCCGAGCTGGAGGCCCTGGGCTGCACGTCGGCGTACATCGACGGCGGCGACGCCGTCCGCCGCTTCCTCGCCGCCGGCGTCGTCACCGAGCTCGCGCTGGCGCGGCTGCCGATCCTCATCGGCGAGGGGATCAGCCCCTTCGGCAAGCTCCCCGCGGATCTCGAGCTGACGCACACGAAGACCGAGGTCCGCGCCGGCGGGATCGTCAAGAGCTGGTACCGGGTGGGCCGTTGAACGGGGTGAAGGCCGCGATCACCTACGGGGTGTTCCCGACGACCTTCGCGGCCGCGCTGGCGGGGACGGCGTACGGCCTCCACGCCGGCTGGTCCGAGCCGCTGCTGGTGATCGCCGCGACCGCCGCGACCGTCGTCATCGTCGCGATCTGCGAGCGCCTCAACCCCGAGTACCCGGGCTGGAACCGACCGCAGGAGGACGTCCGGACCGACCTGATGCACGCGGCGGTCTCGATGGTCGCGGTGCCCGAGCTGATCAAGGCCGGGCTCGTCGTCGCCTTGATGGGCGTCGCCGTGCAGCTCTCGGAGATCGTCGGCTTCGGGGTGTGGCCGGCCCACTGGCCGCTGGCCGGCCAGCTGGCCCTCGCGCTCCTCCTCTCCCAGTTCGGCGAGTACTGGGTCCACCGGGGCATGCACGAGATCCCGCTGCTGTGGCGCCTCCACGCCACCCACCACAGCCCCGGTCGCCTGTACTGGCTCAACGCCGCGCGGTTCCACCCCCTGGACACCGCCGCCTCGTACACCATCGCCACGGCCCCGCTGCTCGCGCTGGGGGCGGGGAGCGAGGTCGTGGTGCTCTTCACGGTGTGGGTGTCGGTGCACGGCATGTTCCAGCACAGCAACATCCACCTGCGCCTCGGTCCCCTGAACTACCTCTTCAGCATGGCCGAGCTGCACCGCTGGCATCACTCGCTGGTGCTGGAGGAGGCCAACACCAACTACGGCAACAACATCATCTTCTGGGACCTCGTCTTCGGGACGTTCTTCTGGCCGCGGGACCGGGACGCCGACGAGGAGATCGGGCTGTCGGACATCTCCGACTTCCCCAAGGGCTACCTCGCCCAGATCCTGTCGCCGTTCCGCTGGACGGCGATCGCGGAGGCAACCGATGGCTGAGCTCACCGTCGCCGGGCTGTGGCTGCTCGCCGGCATCTTCACGCTGGTCGCGGTGATGGGGTTCGCCGTGCCGGTGCAGTTCACGCGCCCCAACCGCCTGGAGCCGGACAACCCCAGCGCCCTCGCCGAGGTGCGGGCCGCCTACGGGGGACTGTTCGGGGGCCTCGCGGTCCTGTTCGCGCTGGGGGCGCGGGACGCGTCGATCCGACCGACTGCGCTGCTGATCGCCACCGTCGTCCTCGGCGTGTTCGCCGTCGCGCGCGTCGTCAGCCGCGCGGTCGACGGCAAGCCGAACGGCTTCTCCCTCACCATGCACGTCGTGGAGACGACCGGGTTCGTCCTCGCGCTGGTCCTGCTGCTCCAGAGCTGAGCGCGGCTCCTTGACGCGCCCTCGCGGCGCCCCATACCTGTCCGGTGACCCTCCTCCGCACGCTGGCCCTCGCCCTGACGCTGCTGCTCCCCGCCGCCGCGCTCGCCGAGCCGCCGCCGGGGGCGGGCTGGAACGACCTGCGCGAGGCCCCCTTCACCTTCTGGTCGCGCGACGAGGACGGCCCCCAGGCCGCCATGCTCGCCCGCGTCAGCGCCGACGTCCTCGACGAGGTCACCGTCGCCACCGGCATGCCCGCCCCCCGGCACATCGACGTCGTCCTCGCCCCCACCGCCGAGTCCTTCGCCTCCGTCCAGCCCCACGCCCCCCCCGCGTGGGCCGCGGGGACCGCGTGGGCCGAGCGGTCCGAGATCTACCTCCGCACCCGCATGCCCCGCACCGGCCCGTCCAACCTCGAGCAGGTCTTCACCCACGAGGTCGTCCACATCGTCCTCGGCCGCGGCTGGAAGCAGGGCGAGCCGCCTCGCTGGCTCAACGAGGGGCTGTCGAAGTACCTCGCCGGCGAGATGGCCCCCGGCGACCACGCGCTCCTCGCCCGCGCCGCCGCCGGCGGGTCGCTCCTGTCGATCGAGTCGTTCACGAGCCGGTGGCCCGCCCGCGCCCACCACGCCCGCCTCGCCTACGTCCAGTCCGTCGACTTCGTGGCCTTCCTGGCCCGCCAGGGGGACGACGTCCTCCCCGCCGTCATCGACGCCATGTCCCGCGGCGCCGGCCTCGACTCCGCCCTCCTCGCCGCCACCGGCGAGGACCTCGCCGCCCAGGAGGAGCGCTGGCGCTCCCGTGTCACCGTGTGGCATGCGCTGATCCCCGTCCTCGGCAGCTCCGGCACCTTCTGGGGCATCGGCGCCGTCATCTTCCTCTTCGCCGCCGTCAAGCGCCGCCGCGCCTTCCACCGCAAGGTCGCCGAGATGGAGGAGCGCGAGCGTCTGTCGGCGCTCGCATCGATCGAGTACGATCCCGCCCCCCATTAGCTGGAGGTGGGTCCATGAAGCGCAGTCTGCTGGTCGTCGTCGCCCTGGTCCTGACGTTCCCCGCGGGGGCGTCGGCGAAGAAGAAGAAGCAGGCCGCGCCGGAGCCGACCGTCACGACCTACGGGTCGTCGCTCGACAGCCTCATCCACCGCGTCCCCGGCGCCTACGCCCGCGCCTCCTCCGCGGACGTCGAGGGCGACCCCAACGTCCCCCCCGGGGAGACCTTCGTCCTCGCCAACCTCGAGGGCCCCGCCGTCATCGACCGCCTCTGGATCGCCGTCGAGGGGAGCGAGACGTGGTGGCGCGACCTCATCCTCCAGATCACCTGGGACGGCGCCTCCGCCCCGTCGGTCGAGGCCCCCATCGGCGACTTCTTCGGGGTCGGCCCCGGCGCGCGCCAGAACCTCCAGTCCATCCCCGTCGCCGTCCAGTCCCAGGGCCGGTCGATGACGTCGTACTGGAAGATGCCGTTCGGCAAGTCCGCCCGCATCGCGCTCGTCAACGAGGGCGCCTCGGCCACCCGCCAGCTCCGGTGGGAGGTCCAGTACCGCAGCCTCGACGCCATGCCCAGCGGCGGCCTCTACTTCCACGCCCAGTACACGCAGGCCAACCCCCCCGAGGAGGGGCGCCCCGTCACCGTCCTCCGCGCGTCCGGGCAGGGGCAGTTCGTCGGCCTCACGCTGTCCGCCCAGAACGAGGAGCCCGGCGCGTGGGGCACCGGCGCCATCCACTTCGAGGTCGACGGCAGCGCCGGCAAGGGGCCCGGCAGCTCGACCCTCCTGAACTACTTCGGGAACATCTTCGGCATCGGCAAGACCGCCGGCCCCTACATGGGCTGCACGCTGGACGAGGGCGACCGGCCCAAGGCCCGCAGTTCGGTCTACCGGTTCCACGTCGAGGACCCCGTCCCCTTCGACAGCAGCATCGAGGTCAAGATCGACCACGGCGCCGACAACGCCCGCAAGGACAAGCTCGCCGCGGTCGCCTACTGGTACCAGGAGTCACCGCAGGTCCCGTTCGAGAAGCTGGCCGCCGCCCGCGAGCGCCGCTGGACGCCCCCGACGGACGAGGAACTCGCGCTGTGGAAGCGGGCGGACGAGCTGAACGACGCCGTGCTCGACGCCTACCGTCGCGACGACTACGACGCCGCGCTGGAGATGCTCGAGGAGCTCATCGAGCTCGAGCCGAACCTCGTCTACGCGTCCTACAACCTGGCCTGCCTCTACGCGCTGAAGGGCGAGCAGGACAAGGCGCTGTTCATGCTCGAGCAGGCGATCGAGCTGGGGTTCGAGGAGCTCGCGTTCGCGCGCCACGACCCTGACCTGACGTCGCTCCGGGACCACGAGCGGTTCCGGAAGCTGGTGGGGCTCGACGAGGAGTAGAAACGACCTCCGCCGCAAGGTCGTCGCGCCGAAGCGGGACGACCGAGGAGGACCGCTCCTGCCCCTCCACTCCGAAGCATATCGGGCCGCGGACGCCGTCTTCGAGGCGAAGACGAGAAGGCGGCGGCGAGGAAGTCATTCGGACCTAAAGTCGCCCCCGTCGCCGCCGATGAATGGGGGCATGTCGGAGCAGGACGCCAGCAGCAGCGAGAACCTCCCCGTCCTGACGCCCGCCGAGATCGAGCGGCGCGTCGTCTCCTACCTCAACGGCACGCCCCGCGCCTCGCGCGACCAGTGGCGCCGGCTGGGGCCGCACGGGATGCGCTGGCTGTACACGATCGCCGTCAGCGAGGCGCAGGGGACGCGGGCGAACCGGCTCCGGGCCGCCGCCCTCGCGACCGTCGGGCAGCTCGCCGGGGCGACCAAGCTGGACGCGCTCCTGGACGTCGTCGCCGACCCCGAGGTCAGCGTCATCGTCCGCTGCGGCGCCATCGAGGGGATGGGCCACGCGGGGCTCAACCGCGCCCTGCCGGTGCTCCAGACCCAGGCCTACCACCCCGACTTCAAGGTCCGCCTCTACACCTGCACCGCCCTCGGCCGGATCGGCACCGCGGGCGCCGCGCGCATCCTCCGGGACATCGCGTTGCGGGACCCCCACAGCCAGGTCAAGCGCGCCGCCCAGGTGGAGCGCGACCGGCTCGAGAACAAGGCGCTGACGATGAAGAAGGCCGCGGCGGGGGGCGAGTAGCGCAGTAGACTCCGCCGGTGCGCGCCGGCGGCCCCGTCCTCCTCCTCCTCCTCCCGACGCTCGCGCCCGCCTGCGCGCCGCCGCCGGCCGAGCTCGTGGTCGAGCCGTCCTCGGGGCCGTCCACGGGCTACCACCGGATCGCCCTGGAGAGCCCCGCCGGGGAGGACCTGGCCGCGGCGACGTCCGTCACCCTCGCCGGCGTGCGCGGCCTCGCCCTGCAGCCCGACGGGGAGCGGCTGACGTTCCTGTCCCAGGGCTGTCCGGAGCCGGGCGACGTGGAGGTCGTCGTCACGCTCCCCGAGGTCACCCTGCGCGCGCCCTACGTCTGCGACCCGCCGCTGGATCCCCGCTTCGACCGGGTGCTCGCGTTCGGCGCGTCGTTCACCCAGGGGGTGCAGGACGGGGTGCCGACGTACCACGGCGCGCTCCACAACCCGGCGCTGCAGGTGGCCCGGCAGCTGGGCGCGTACTTCCCCGTGCCGGCGCTCGCGGAGGGGTTGCTGCCGACCATCGAGATCGAGGACCTGGGGCCGCCCCCGGACTGCATCGCGCCCGACCCGGAGGCACACGCGTCGGCCGAGGCGGCGGCGATCCTGGGGACGCTGCTGAACCCCGACACCGGCGAGATCGACTTCGCCCTCGGGCGGGCCGACCCCGAGCTGGAGCCGCACGACGTCGCCGTCGGGGGGACGGACATCGAGGACATGCTGGAGGGGACCGACGACTTCGGCCTCCGCTTCATGTCGCACCTCGTCTACGACCCCTGGAGCTCCGTGGCGGACCCGGTGCCGCCGCAGATCGAGATCGTCGAGGCGCTGCAGCCGACGCTGGTGATCTCGACCGACACCTACGGCAACGACGTGATCAGCGCGATCCTCGGCGACGACGGCATCGACCCCGGCGACATCACCGACGCCGACCGCCTCCTCCCCGCGATCGACGAGCTCGTCGCCCGCCTGGAGGCCACCGGCGCCCACTCCTTCCTCGCCAACGTCCCCCGTCCCTCGCTCCTCCCCGCCATGCCCGACCGGCGCCGCTACACGATCGGGCTGCTGACCGACGACGGGGCCGATCCCGCGGACGCGGAGGCCGAGGTCGACGCGCTGATCGCCGAGACCGACGCGATCGCGGAGCAGACCAACGCCCACCTCGCGGCCGCGGCGGCGGCGACGGACAACGTCCACGTCGTCGATCTGTACGCCGAGTTCGACCGCCTCGTCGCCGACGGCGGCGTCGTCGCGGGCGGCCAGCAGCTGACGGCCCGACGCTTCGGCGGCGTCGTCACGCTGGACGGCCTCCACTTCAGCGACACCGGCTACGCCCTGCTCGCGAACCTCGTCCTCGACGCGATCGACGCCGAGCTCGGCACGGACGTCGGACGGGTGGATCTCGACGACGTCATCGCGAACGACCGCCGCTCGCCCGACGCGCTGCTGGCTGCGGGGTGGGACGCGTCCCTCTGCGTGGACTGAGTGATCTTCGGGGAGCGGGGTAGGGGGGCGAGCACGGGCGAGTCAACACAGAGGCGCGAAGGCGCGAAGCAGCGCGAAGGGTCGATCGTGGACGGCGGATCGATCCTCGAGCCGAGGCCGGGTCCTGGTTCTTGGGTTGGGGGACCGAGGATCGATCGACGGCCGAGGACGTCTCTTCGCGAACCTTCGCGCCTTCGCGCCTCTGTGTAAGAGTGAGCGCCTTCGGCCCCCCACCTCCTTCCCCGAAGATCACCGGGGTTCGGTACGCTCCGCCGCCATGACGTCCGTCCCCGACCCCAAGCCCGCCGCCACGGTCCTCCTCCTCCGCGACGCCACCGACGGATCGGGCTTCGAAGTGTTCATGGCCCAGCGCTCGATGCAGTCGAAGTTCATGCCCGGCGCGTACGTCTTCCCCGGGGGACGGGTCGACGACGAGGACTTCGACGCCCGCCCCGCCGGCGCCACCGCCGACGACGCCGCCGCCCGGTTCGACCACGTCCTCGACGGCCCCGCCGCCCTCGCCCACCTCGCCGCCGCCGCCCGCGAGGTCGAGGAGGAGGTCAACGTCCGCCTCCCCGACGTCGCCGACGTCCACGTCTGGAGCCACTGGATCACCCCCGCCATCGAGAGCCGCCGGTTCGACACCTGGTTCCTCGTCGCCCGCATGCCCGCCGACGCGTCCCCCGTCCACGACGACTTCGAGACCATCGCGTCGCGCTGGGTCGAGCCCCGGTCCGCCGTCGACCGCTACGGGGACGGCGAGCTCCTCCTCGCCCCCCCGACCTACTACACGCTGTGGGACCTCGCCCGCTTCGAGACCGCCGACGACGTCCTCGCCGAGGCCCGCAGCCGCCGCGTCGTCGCCGTCCAGCCCGACTTCAAGGAGGTCGACGGCAAGATCACCATCCTCCTCCCCGGCGACGAGCTGTTCCCGTCCGACGAGCCCGTCGACGGCCCCACGCGCATCGTCCTCGAGGAGGGCGGCCGCTGGTTCGTCGTCAGCGCGCGGGGTTGAGCGCGAGCGACAGGAAGCAGAGCGGCGCGCGCCCCTCGCCGGCGAAGACCAGGGGCGTGAAGTCGGTGCATGTCAGCAGCCCCTTGTCGAACGTCGAGCCGGCGATCCGCCAGTCGACCGCGGTCACGCCGATCCGCTCGTTCGTGGGGAGGAAGATCTCCGTGTCCGCGGGGGCGACCCAGGGCGACGCCGGGATCCCGCCCACGATGCCCCCCATCCGCTCGTCCTCGCCCGGCGGGTCGAACCCCGCGCACGGCCCGCCCCCCGGAGGGGTCGGGAACTCGGTCGTCACCAGCTTCCGCGCGACCTTGACCTCCGCCGTCTCGCGCCCGTCCGACGCCCGCCACCACGCCCCCTTGACGGCGTGCAGCGCGATCCCCGGGCGGAGCGTCGCGGTCCGCTTGTCGCGCGTCACCGTGGTCACCGGTTCGGTCACCGTCGCCACGATCGAGTCCTCCGGGACGTAGAGCTCCAGCGCCCCCGGGATCTGGCCGAACGGCCCGTCCGCGCACGCGTTCCCGAGCTGCGTCACCTGCGGCACGGTCGCGACCTTGACGACGTCCCCGTGGCGGCTCAGGAGCAGCCCCTGCCACGCCCCCTGCTTGCCCGTGAGGTGGTCGCAGCGCATCGGATCGGCCGCTACGATCGACGACGTCTCCAGGATCGACGCCCGCAGGTGCGCCTCGCAGTCGACGAGCACCCACCGCTCGTGCTGCGCCGTCGCCGCCGGAGCGAGCAACAGCGCGACCGCCGCGACCGCCCCCGCGGCTCTCATTCGGTCGTCACCCGGAGGACCTCTTCGTAGGTCGTCAGCCCCATGGCCATCTTCTTGATGGCGTAGTCCCGCAGCGTGATCATCCCCTCGGCCAGCGCCTCCCGCTTGATCTCGTCGGCGCTCGCCTTGGTGTCGATGAGCTCCCGGATCCGCTCGTTGACGGGCATCACCTCGAACACGCCGGTCCGCCCCATGAAGCCGGTCCCCCGGCACTTCGGGCAGCCCGCGCCGTACGACACGCGGAGGTTCTTCCCCTCGGCGCCGGCGATGTTCAGCGACAGCACCTGATCGTGGGTGAGGAAGTCGTCCATCTTGCAGTGCTTGCAGATCGTCCGGACGAGCCGCTGCGCGACGACGCCGACGAGCACCGAGCTGAGCAGGAAGGGGAGGATGTTCAGGTCGAGGAGCCGCGTGATCGACGACGCGGTGTCGTTGGTGTGCAGCGTCGACATCACGAGGTGGCCGGTCAGCGCCGACTGGATCGCGTTCTCGGCGGTGTCCTGGTCCCGGATCTCGCCGACCATGATGATGTCGGGGTCCTGCCGGAGGATGTTCCGGAGCGCCGACCCGAAGGTGATGCCGACCCGCTCGTGGACCGCGATCTGGTTGAACTCCTCGCGGACCATCTCGATCGGGTCCTCGATCGTCGTGATGTTCACCGTCGGCGTGCTGAGGAACTGCATCGTCGAGTAGAGCGTCGTCGTCTTGCCCGACCCGGTGGGGCCGGTCACCAGCACCAGCCCGTTCGTCCGCGCGATGAACGACTCGAACATCTCCTGCTCGGTGGGGAAGAACCCGAGCGTGGAGATGTCCTGCATCAGCACCTCGGGATCGAAGACGCGGATGACCGCCTTCTCCCCGAACGCCGTCGGGATGGTGCTGACGCGGAGCTCGATCTCGTGCTCCTTGAAGTTCGTCTTGATGCGGCCGTCCTGGGGCCGCCGCTGCTCCGCGATGTCCATCCGCGCCAGCGTCTTGATGCGGCTGATGACGGCCCGGTGGACGGCCCGGGGCATGACGTGGATGCGGTGGAGGACGCCGTCGATGCGGAGCCGCACCTCGGACGTCTCGCGCTTGGGCTCGATGTGGATGTCGGACGCGCGCTGGTCGAAGGCGTAGTTGAAGAGGAACCAGACCGCCTGGACGACCGGCTGGTCGGAGGCGTCGATGTCCTCCAGCCGCTTCATCTTGGAGAACGCCTCGAGGTTCCCCAGCTCGTCGAGCTTGCTCTTGCCGAACTCCTTCGCGGCGAGGTCCACCGACTTCTTGAAGCCGTGGAACTCCATGATCGTCTTGAGGAGGTCCGACTTCGGCGACAGGACCATGTCGATCTCGGCGCCGGTGTACCGCGTCAGGTTCTCGATCATCGCGTCGTCGAAGGGGTCGGCGACGGCGAGCGTGATCTTCTTCTTCGTCTTCGCGATCGGGATGATCAGGTTCCGCTCGGCGAAGCTGCCGGGGAACGTGTCGGTGATCATCTTGTAGTCGAGCTTGAGCGGGTCGGGGATGAAGTACGCGAGCGACATGTGCCGCGCCACGCACTCGGTGATCATGTGCTCCGTGAGGACCTGCCCCTCCTTGTTGGGGAGGGGGAAGTTGAACGACGCGATGATCTCCATCTCGCCGACGCGGTACGGGATCTTGACCCGCCCCATCTGCTTGCGCATCTGACCGCGCTTGGAGATGAGGATCCGCTTCTCCTGGATGGAGTAGCGGACCATCACGTCCTTGACCTGGCCCTCGTGCATCAGGCCGTCGGCGACGAGCATGTCGCAGACGCGGCCGAGGTTCGCGACCGTGTACATCGACGCCAAGGCTAGCAGCCCGGTACGCTCCGCCGGTGCTGCCGGGAGCGAAGCCTCGCAAGTTCATCGCCGTCGCCGGGAACATCGGCGCGGGGAAGTCGACGATGGTGCAGTTCCTCTGCCACGAATACGGCTTCGTGCCCTTCATGGAGCCGAACGCGCTCAACCCCTACCTCGACGACTTCTACGGCGACATGGACGCGTGGGCGTTCCACAGCCAGGTCAGCTTCCTGTCCCACAAGTTCCGGCTCCACATGGAGCTGATGGAGGAGCCGGCGACCGTCGTCCAGGACCGGACCATCTACGAGGACGCCCAGATCTTCGCCCGCTCCCTGCACCGCGCGGGGCGGATGTCCGACCGCGACTGGGCGACCTACTGCCACCTCTACGAGGCGATGTGCAAGGCGCTCGCCCCGCCCGATCTGCTCGTCGTCCTGCGGTGCTCGGTGCGCGCCCTGCGGCGGCGGATCAAGTCGCGCGGGCGGCCCAGCGAGCAGGGGATCCCGCTCAAGTACCTCAAGGACCTGCAGGCGCTGTACGAGGACTGGTTCGCGAACTGGGACCTCAGCCCCGTCCTCGAGATCAACACCGAGAAGCTCGACTACATCTCCGACTTCATCCACCGGCGCGAAGTGACCGATGCGATCGCTCCTTTTCTTCGCTAGCGCCGTCCTCCTCGGCTGCCCCAAGCCGGCGGAGCTGCCGGCGCCGGAGGAGCCGCCCCTGGCGACCGCGCTGAGGCTCGCGCACCGGGACGACCCGCGCGTGGGGTTCGCGGACGAGGCGGGGTACTTCGTGCCGACGTCCCACCCCCTGATCGACGCGGCGCTCGCCGAACCGATGGCCGTGCCCGTCACGGTGGACGCGCTGGGGGCGGCGCTGGACGAGGTGGCGGGCCCCCTGCCGAGGCCGCCGACGCGCTTCCGCAAGGGCGACGTCCCCGGCCCCGGGGAGCCCGCCGCGATCCTCCGCGCGCTGCGGCCCTTCTCGCCCGCAGGGGACCGGGCGCCGGCCGGCGCCGCTCCGGACGACTCGGGGTTCGTCCCCGCCCTGCCGCCCCCGAGCGAGCTGCTGGCGTCCGAGCGCGGGCAGCTCCTCACGCAGCACCTCCCGACACCGTTCGTGGCGGCCCTGACCGAGCTCGTCGTCGCCGTCGAGGCGGCCGAGGCGGCGTGGCCCGACGTCGACCCCCCGGGGCGCCCCGCCGAGTCCTTCTTCGTCGCCGAGTACGGCGCCCAGATGCGGATCCGCGGCCACCCCGTCGGCGTCCAGCTGGAGTTCCTGGAGGCGGCGCAGGGCCTCGACTACGCCCACCTGCTGCAGACCACCGAGGCGCTGCTCGAGGCGATCGAGGCGGCGATCCCCGCGCTCGCGGGGGTCGAGCTGCCGACCTCCGCCGGCCCGCTGCTCTACGCCGAGACGAGCCTCGGCGCGCTGGTCGTCGGCAGCCCCGGCCCCGACACCCACGACCGCAACGACGCCTTCCTCGTCCTCGACCCCGGCGGCGACGACCAGTGGCTCGGCCCCGCGGGCACCAACGTCGGCCTCCCGTCCCGCGTCGGGCTCGCGATCGACCTCGCCGGCAACGACCGCTACGCCGCGGACGCAGCCCACGCCCAGGGGTCCGGCTACGGCGGCCTGGGGATCCTCGTGGACGCGGGGTTCGGGGGCGACGAGTACGCCTGCACGCAGCAGTGCCAGGGCGCGGGGATGCTCGGCGTCGGCGTCCTCTGGGACCACGGCGGGAGCGACGTCCGGACCGCCGAGGGGTTCGCCCAGGGCGCCGGCACGCTCGGCGTCGGGCTCCTCGTCGACGGCAGCGGCGACGACCGGTCCGTCGTCCACGGGCGGGGCCAGGGGTTCGCGTCGACCGGCGGCCTCGGCGCCCACGTCGATCTCCTCGGCCACGACCAGCTCCGACTCGGCGTCCCCGGCGAGGACGTCCTCGGCATCCACGGCGGGGGCGGCCAGGGGGGCGCCTTCGGGACGCGACCGTACCCCTGGATCGGGGACGCGACGCTCCACGGCGGCGTCGGCGTGCTCTACGACCGGGCGGGGAACGACGGCTACTACGCCCGCGCCTCGGGGCAGGGGAGCGCCGAGCTCCTCAGCCTCGGCGTGCTCGTCGACCGCGCCGGGAACGACCGCTACGTCGCCGCCCACCGGGGGCAGGGGGTGGGCCGGCACCTCGCCGTCGGCGTGCTCGTGGACGGCGGCGGGGACGACTCCTACGAGGGGACGAACACCGTCCAGGCGGCCGCCCTGGACCGGTCCGCGGGCCTGCTCTGGGACCGCGGCGCCGGCGCCGACCGCTACCAGCTCCAGCCCGTCGCCAACGCGCTCCCCAAGGAGCTCGGCGGGGGCATCGCGTGGGCCCGGCAGCCGCACGCGCTGGCGGCGCTGGTGGACGACGGCGGGGACGACGTCTACGTCGCGCGGTGGGACGGCATCGCCTTCGCGGTCCCCCCCGCGCGGCCCGACCGGGGCGCCACCGCCGTCCTCGTCGACGCCGGCGGGACGGACTCCTACGCCGTCTCGATCGAGCGCCCCGGGGGGAACGCCGCCGACGGCGCGGTGTGGCTCTTCGCGGACCGGTCGGCGGGCATCGACACAGTCGCGCCGGACGCCGGCTGGTCGCGCTCCCCGCTCGCCCCTTCCGGAGGGTTCGCGTGGTCCGGCGAGGCGACCTCCGGCGCGCCCCTGCCGGACCCCGATCCCGGCGACCCGACCTCCGACGACGCCGGCGCCCGGTGGCGCGCCGCCGAGGCCGCCTGGCGCGCCCGCGTCGACGACCCCGCCACGGACGCCGAGCTCCCCGGGTGGGTCGCGGAGGCCGCCCTGTCCGACCGCGACCGGTCCGTCCGCCGCGCCGCCGCCCGCGCCCTCCTCGCGTCCGGCGATCTCGACGGCGTCGACGTCCTCGTGGACTCCCTCGTCTACCAGTCCGACGACAACTGGGACCGCGTCGGCTGGGACACCGTCCGCTTCCAGCTCCACCTCCTCACCGGCCTCGACCCGTTCGTCGGCGACGAGCGCTGGCGGTCGGAGTGGCGCGCGATCCGGGACGGCTTCGACCTGCCCGCCGCCTTCGCCGCCTACGCCGCCTTCGAGCGGGCCCGGCGGGCGTCGGCGCGGCGGGACGTCGACGCGGTGGTGGCCGAGTGCACCGCCGCGGTCGAGTCGGGCGTGGAGACGCTGCTCCGCCCCTGCGCCACGCTGGTCGGGCTCCACGCCTGGGTCCTCGGCCACCCCGAGTCGCACGCCCGCCACGATCCCCAGCGGGCCGTCGAGCTGGGCAACCTCGCCGTCGTGTGGGCGCCGGACCAGCCGGACCACTTCGTCAACCTCGGCCGGGCGTGGCTCGCGCTGGATCAGCCCGACCTCGCGGAGCGGGCGCTCGCCAAGGCCGAGGTGCTGGACCCCGACGATCCGTCGCTGCTGGCGCTCCAGCGCCGCCTCGAGGACCGCTGATGGCCTTCGTCGTGCGGACCCGGAACGTCGGGCTGCCGCCGATCGAGGCGCTCACCGAGGCGGCGGCGGCCCGGTTGGAGATGGACGTGGCGCCGGACGAGGTGACGTCGATCGCGTCCGCGCAGCGCGATCGGAGCACGTCCTGGTGCCCCTGGCCGCATGCGAAGGTCGGGCTCCACGTCCCCGGCGCGTCGACCCGGGGGGTGGAGCTGGCGGCGACCCCGGACGACGTCTCCGTGACGGTCCCGGCGCTGGCGACGTGGGCGGACTGGCGGCTCGGGCTGGCCGCGGCGGCGGTGCTGGCGGGCGACCGGACCCTGCACGTGGACGGGGAAGGGGAGTTCCTCGCGGCGGGGCTGGCGCAGCACTTCGAGCACGACGACCGCCGCTACCTGGCGGAGTGCACGGCGGGCGTAGCGAGCGTGGAGGCGACGGTCCGCCAGGGCCGCGTGGCCCGGATCGGAGGCCCCGCGGGGCACGCCGCCATCGGCCCGCGGACGTGGCTGGAGCTGCTGGAGGAGATCGCGGACCCCGACGAGCTCCCGATGGTGCTGGTGGACCGCATCCAGGCGTCGATCGAGGCGCGCGGCTTCGAGCGGTACCACGAGGCCAACCCGATGTGGCTGGACGGCCGCGACGGCCGCGAGGTCCTCGCCGTCGTCCTCGCCCCGGACGTCGACACGCTCCTGCGGGACCCCGAGTACGTCCTCATCGGCGAGGACCTCGAGGCCGACGACGCCGCCGTCACCATGTGGCTGCTCCCGTTCCACCAGCTCGAGGCGGCGCTCCCCGGCGTCGCCACCTGGGTGGACGACCGGACCGCCGCCGTCCCCGCCATCCGCCGCGACCAGTGGGACGGCGTCCTCCGCCGCATGCGGCCGCTGTTGGTGTCGGTCCCGGACGTGCTCGATCGGTGATCTCGCGCGCGTAGACCTATGGTAGGGTCCGGCGCCCATTGGGAGACCCATGAGAGTCGTCTGCGACAACTGCGGCGCGGTCTACAAGATCGCCAACAACAAGTTGACCAAGGAGGTCAACCGGGCGACGTGCAAGCGCTGCGGACACAAGATCATCATCTACAAGCCGGGCAGCCGCGCCGCCGAAGAGGCCGCCGCCGCGTCCGCCGCCCCCGCGAGCGCCGACTCCGACGAGGAGCGCACCGTCATCAAGTCGGTCCCCGAGCTGGAGAAGATTGCAAGCCAGCAGGGGGTGCCCTCGATCGGCAGCCTCACCGCCGAGCTGCGGGCCATCTCCATCCCCGGCATCCAGTCGGTCAGCGGCCCCGCCCCCAAGGCGCCGGACACGCTCGGCCCGGTCGGCCCCACCGAGGGGGAGACGAAGCCCCCGCCGCCGGCCATCGCCCCGCTGCCCACGCCCCCCGGCGCGAGCGCGGGCCCCGCCGCCGCCGGCCCCACGCCGGCCCCCGCGGTCATCCCCGCCACGGCCATCCCGCCGAGCGACTCGCCGGCGACCAAGGTCTACGACGGCCCCGCCCCCGCGGTGGCCCCGGCGGGCACGGGGAACCAGCCGAAGCCGGCGGCCCCCGGCGGCGCCGCGGACTCGACGCGGCCCATGCCGCTCCCCACCGTCCCCACCAACGGGGGCGCGGGGCCGTCCCTCGGCAGCGTCCCCTCGCCGTCCCCCAGCCCGACGATGGGCGCGGGCCCGATCCCGGCGCGGGCCACGTCCGTCCCCGCGGCGTCGCCGAGCTCGGCCACCGCCGTCACCTCCGTCAAGGTCAGCGCCTCCCCCGTCCTCGGCGCCGTCGGGCTCTTCGCCGGCTTCGGGCTGGTCGGCCTCATCGGCAGCGCCGCCGGCCTCGCGTGGCCCATCTCGCTGGTCTTCTACGGCCTCACCGCCCTCGGCGTCACGGCGTGCCTCTGCCTGGCGATGCTGACCGGCCGCGGCCGCCACCCCCAGCGCAGCCCCGTCGCGCTGATCCTGGCCTTCTTCCTGACGATCGTGCTGGTCGGCGTCCACTACGCCGCGGCCAACGTCAAGCCCGCCCCGCAGCCGGAACCGGCCGCGTTCCGGCCGGCCCCCGCGACCAAGCCCGCCCCCCCCGCCCCGGCGGTCACGCCCGCCCCCGTCGAGGAGCCCGCCGCGGCCGATTCGGCGACCGGCGGCGGCCTCGACACGGCCGAGCTGGAGGAGGCCCGCAAGTACTCCACGCGGGACGTCGCGAGCCTCGGGAGCACCACCGGGGGCGACTCCTGGAGTGAGCCCACGCCGGCCAAGGAGAGCAAGGCGGACGTCGTCACCCGGCCCCCGCCCGCGGAGCGCCGCGCCACCACCACGCCGAAGCCGCCGAAGAAGGAGGAGCCGACCCCGGCCCCCCGCGCCAGCAGCAGCCCGGGCCCGTCGCGCCCCGCCCTGAGCGAGCCCAGCGGCGGCAGCGCCTCCGCCAAGTCCGACGGCCCCAGCCCCTTCGTGATCGACACGATCATCCGCAACAACGCGGCCATCGTCCGCTGCCTCCGCGTCGAGGAGGCCAAGGGCGTCGACCTGAGCGGCAAGATCTACCTGAAGTTCACGATCGCGCCCGAGGGCGCGGTGTCCAAGGCTCGGGTGACCACGTCCCGCTTCGCCGGCACCGCCCTGGACACGTGCATCAGCCGGGAGCTGAACAGCCTGTCGTTCCCGCCGTTCGAGGGCACGGCGAAGAAGATCACGTACCCGCTGATCGTCCAGTAGTGCGCGTCCCCCGGCCGGACCGGGTGCTCATGGTCGAGCCCCGGTTCTACGACGTCGAGTCCGTCATCAACGCCCACATGGAGGGGAACGTCTCCCAGGTGGACCGGTTCGCCGCGCGCTGCCAGTGGCGGGCGCTGGTCGAGGCGTACCGTTCGATCGGGGTCGAGGTCGACGTCCTCGAAGGGCAGCCGTTCCTCCCCGACCTCGTCTTCTGCGCGAACCAGGCGCTCCCCGTCCCGCCGGGGATGATCGCCGAGGGCCCCGGGGCGGTGATGTCGATCATGCGGCGCGCCCGGCGCGAGCCCGAGGTCGAGCACGTCGAGCGGTACCTCGTCGACCGCGGCCTCCACGTCGAGCGCCTGAACCCGTGGACCGTGCCGTCGATCGAGGGGACCGGGGACGGCGCCTGGCACCCGGGGCGGGCCGTCCTGTGGGGCGGCGTGGGGCTCCGGACCAAGGCCGAGGCGTGGGACCGCGTCGAGGCGATGACCGGCGCCACCGTCCACCGCCTGAACCTCCTCGATCGTCGCTTCTACCACCTCGACACGTGCCTCAGCGTCCTCGACGAGGAGACGGCGGTGGTGTTCGGGGGCGCCTTCGACGACGCCGGGCGGGAGCTCCTCGCGCGCTCGTTCCCGCGGCTGGTGGAGGTGGACGAGGCCGAGGCGATGAACATGGCCTGCAACGGCCACAGCCCCGACGGAGAGCACTACCTCGTCCAGCGCGGGAGCCCCCGCACGTGCGACGCGCTCACCGCTCTCGGCTTCACGGTGATCGAGCTCGACACGGACCAGTTCCTGCTCAGCGGCGGGTCGGTCTTCTGCATGAAACTTCACTACTGGAGCGGTTGAAGGGCGGTTATGGTTCGCGCGATGAAGCTGCGGACCAGCCTCCTGTCGCTGCTCGTGCTCGCGCTCGCGGGCTGCCCCCCGGCCCCGCCGGACCTCCGCTTCGAGTCCGACCGCGTCGGTGACCTGACGACCTTCCCCGGCATCGGCGTCGTCCCCAACGTGGACGACGACAACCGGAACGCGACCGCGGACTGGGACGACGACGGGGACGTCGCCGACGAGGACGACCGGGCGAAGTTCACGCTCCCGGCGGACGTCTGGGAGGGGGTCGCGGGCGACGAGATCCTCCGCATCGAGCTGGGCGGCCAGTCGAGCAGCTTCCGCGTCTACCTCGGTGACCGCGTCGTCCTCGGGGAGCAGGAGGGGAGCAACCGCCTCGCCTTCGACCTGTCCGCGGCGGAGGGGCCGCTGGTCTTCGGGGTCGAGGGACGCGAGGCGCTCCGCACCGCGACCGTCAGCCTCCGCCACCTCGACGCGGACCTCGAGGAGCTCGGCTCGTTCACCACGTGGATGACCACCGGCCCGATGCTGCTCAACCACCACCTCCAGGACACCGAGCACGTCTGGGTGATGGACGTCAGCTTCGGCGGCGGCAGCTACAACAACCGGCACATGGTGGAGACGTTCGAGGAGGTCCTCGGCGACCAGTTCACCGCCTTCGACGCGGCCCGCTACGCCGGCGACGTCTGGATCCAGGACGAGGTCCAGTTCGGCTGGTACGACTCGCCGGACTCCCGCATCGACCTCGTCATCGACTCCATCCGCGACCGCGGCCTCGACGACTGGCCCGAGGACCACTTCGACGACACGCTCTTCGACGACTACCGTGGCGGCCCCGACGCGATCATCGGCACGTGGGGGAGCGGCCAGGCCAACTCGCTGGACAGCTTCGGCAACCTGGAGATCTCCCCCCCGACCACGGTCGACGGCGTCCGCTACCCCTTCGGCCGCGCCTACTGGGGCGGCGTCGACGGCTACGAGCCGGCGCAGGAGATGACCGACTTCCTCGCCGACCAGCTCATCCAGGACCCCTTCCGCGTGGACACGAGCTGGCTCTGCGTGGGCCACATCGATGAGTTCACGACGTTCGTCCCCGACCCCAGCGCGCCCCGCGGGTTCCGCTTCGTCTACGCCGACACCGACGCCGCCTGGGACGTCCTCGACGCCGCCGACCCGCAGCTCGAGCTGACCCGCTACCAGCAGGACTACGGCATCGGCACGGTCGGCGAGTTCGTCTCCAGCAACGCGATCCGGATGCTCAACGAGGAGACCCAGGAGGACATCCTCGACCCCATCCTCGAGCACATGACCGCCGAGCTGGGCCTCCTCGACGAGGAGATCCGGATGATGCCGAGCCTGTTCGAGGAGCCCTGGGGCTGCGGCCAGTACCAGGCCGCGCTCGTCCCCGGGATGACCAACCTGATCGTCGCCAACCGCGACGGCGGCGCGCAGACCGACGTCTTCCTCGCCGACCCGTTCGTGCGCGCCAGCGCCAACGCCGACGTCGGCCAGGACGTCGACCCGATGATCGCGGCGGTGACCGCGATGATGCCGGAGACGGTCGACCTCCACTTCGTCGACAACTGGTCCGTCTACCACCTCGGGCTGGGCGAGGTGCACTGCGGGACGAACATGACGCGGACGCCGGACGCCGGCTGGTGGAACGTCGCCGGCCACCTGATCCAAGACGAGGTGCTCCAGTGACCCGCCTCCTCGTCCTCGTCGCGGCGACGCTCCTCGCCGTCCCCGCGCTCGCCCACCACGGCGCCGCCCACCTCGACGCGCGGCTGCTCGACGCGTGGTCCGCGGATCGCGCGACGTACCTCGATCTGCGGGACGCCCTGGTGGCCGACTCGACCGTGACGGACGGCGACCTCGACGGCCTCGCCGCCACCCACCCCGACGTCCGCGTCCGGACCGCCGCCGCCGTCGTCCTCGGGTGGCGGACCGACGCCGCGCTCTTCGCCGAGGTCTGGACGGCCCGCCCCGTGACCGACCGGCGCGCCCGCCGCCTCCGCTTCGTCGACGACGTCTTCGCCGACCCCGCCGCCCAGCCCGCCGTCCTCGAGCGCATCCGCTTCGGCGCCGACGCCTCGATGGCGCGGGCCGGCCTCGCCGCAACGCTGATCCGGGTGGGCGACGAGTGGGACCTCCGCCTCGTCTCGCTGCTGGACGACGTCGACGATGTCCGCGTCCGCGAGCTGGTCGCCTGGTCCCTCCGCCACGCGGCCCCCGAGGTCGCCCGCGCCGGGTTGCTCCTCGCGCTGGACGACGACGCCCCGAACGTCCGCGCCCAGGCCGCCCGGACGGCCGGCTGGCGGGTCGACGGCGGCGCCCTCCTCGGCGCGGACCTGATCGTCGCGCTGGCCGACGACGACGCCTCGGTCCGGGCCGCGTCCGCCCGCGCCCTCGGCTGGCTCGGCGTCCCCGAGGCGGTGGCCCCGATCGCCGGCCTCGTGACCGACGCCGACCCCGACGTCCGCCTCCACGCCCTCCGCGCCCTGGACCGCATCGAGCCGTCCGCGGCGAAGGCGCTGCCGGGCCTCGCGGTGCTCGTCGCCGACGCCGATCCCCGGGTCGCCCGGGTGGCGACGCGCATCAGCCGCCGATAGCCCAAGCCGGTTAGACTGGCGACCTCCGGGGATCCACCCCTGGGAGTTTCCATGACCCGACGCCTGCTCCTCGCCGCCCCGCTGCTCCTCGCGCTCGCGTCGCCCGCGCGCGCGGACACGCTCACGGTCAACAGCCTCGACGACACCGACGACGGCGCGTGCACCGCGATCTCCGACGGCGGGGACTGCACCCTCCGAGAGGCGCTGGACGCCGCCGTCGACGGCGACCTCGTCAACTTCGAGTTCACCTCGATCCCGATCGGCGGCCCGGTCATCAACCTGACGTCGGGGCTGGAGATCGACTCCGAGATCACCCTCGACGGCTACGACTGCACCCCCTGCGGCACGGTCGAGAACACCAACGACCCCGCCGACGGCTTCAACCTCGTCATCGGCCCGACGCTGGACGGCTCCTCGATGCTGTCCCCCGATCCGGTCCTCCTCATCGACAAGGAGGACGTCACCGTCCGCGGGCTCAACATCCGGAACGGCCCCGCCGCAGGCATCGAGATCGCGGACGAGGCGTTCGGCGACGAGCCGGTCATCGTCGAGGGCTGCCTCATCGGGACCGACCGGGACGGCCTCGTCGCCGAGCCCAACGCCGGCGCGGGCATCGAGATCACCGCCGACGACGGCAGCGTCGACGACGACTCCGAGGCGACCTACATCCTCGGCCCCTTCAACGTCATCTCCGGCAACACCGGCGACGGCATCCTCATGGGCGACAACGGGGACGACCCCGACTTCGGCCGCATCGTCGGCAACCTCATCGGGACGGACATCACCGCGGACGTCGCCCTCGGCAACGGCGGCCACGGCATCGAGGCCCAGGGACCGACGAGCAGCGGCCGCCTCCTCCGCGGCTGGACGGTCGGCGACGGCACCGACGCGGGCGTCAACGTCATCAGCGGCAACGACGGCAGCGGCCTCTACCACGAGGCCAAGATCAGCACCTGGACCGTCACCCAGAACCTCATCGGGACCAACGGCGCGGTCGACGCGAGCCTCGGCAACGGCGAGTACGGCATCCACTTCGAGGGCGTCAGCGGGGGGACGAACTACCCCCGGTTCAGCGACTTCACCGGCAACGTCATCAGCGGCAACACCCTCGCCGGCGTCTTCGGGCACGCCGCCCAGGACGAGGACTTCGTCGGCAACGCCATCGGCACCGACCTGGCCAACACCCTCGACCTCGGCAACGGCGACGAGGGGATCTACATCCTCGGGGAGGACTCCCACCACAGCGAGGGGTGGCTGATCGGCGGCTCGACGCTGTCGGGCGCCAACTTCATCGCCTTCAACGGCGGCGACGGCGTCCGCGTCCGGCGCGGCTCGGGGTCCCGCCAGGCCCGCCTCAACGCGCTCTACGTCAACCTCATCCACAGCAACGGCGGCGAGGCCGTCGACCTCGAGGCGGCGAGCAGCGGGGACGGCCCCAGCGCCGGCTCGTGCACCCCCGACTCGACGGTGGGCAACCGCGACATGGCCCGCCCCGTCATCACGTCGGCGTTCCTCGACGGCACCGAGCTGAGCATCGCGGGCACGACCTGCAGCTCGTTCTTCATGCTCGCGGTCGGCGCCTTCGGGGCGGACGGCGGCGCGGGGGCGTTCGGGGAGTTCGAGACGTACCTCGGCGCGACCACCCCGATCGCCGGCGCCTGGACCGTCACCGTCGACCCGTCCCCCCTCGCGGCGGGCGAGTACGTGACCGCGGGGGCGCTCCGGAGCGGCGGCGACCTCTTCGTCTTCAACGAGGCGGAGGCGAGCGAGGCGGCGGCGAACTTCATCGTCACCGACTGCGACGCCGACGGCGACGGCGACAACATCCCCGGCTGCGGCGGCGGCGACTGCGACGACACGGACCCGACCGTCAACAGCAGCGCCCCCGAGATCTGCGACGGCCTCGACAACAACTGCGACAGCATCGTCCCCGCCGACGAGGCCGACGACGACTCCGACGGCTACATGGTCTGCGAGGACGACTGCGACGACACCGACCCCGACGTCAACCCGGGCGAGACCGAGGTCTGCAACGGCATCGACGACGACTGCGACACCCTGATCGACGAGGGCTTCGACGTCGACGGTGACGGCTACACGACCTGCGAGAACGACTGCGACGACACCGACCCGGACGTCAACCCCGGCGAGTTGGAGGCGTGCGACGGCGTGGACACCGACTGCGACGGCATCGTCCCCGCCGACGAGGCCGACGACGACGGCGACACGTACCTCGTCTGCGAGGGGGACTGCGACGACACGGACGCGGCGGTCAACCCCGGCGCGAGCGAGGTCTGCAACGGCGTCGACGACGACTGCGACGGCGCGATCCCCGGCGACGAGGACGACGACGACTCCGACGGCTACATGGTCTGCGAGGGCGACTGCGACGACGCCGACGCGTCCGTGAACCCCGGCGCGGCCGAGGCCTGCAACGGCGCGGACGACGACTGCGACGGCTCGGTCCCCGCAGACGAGACCGACGGCGACGGCGACGGCTTCATGGTCTGCGAGGGGGACTGCGACGATGGCGACAGCGACGTCAACCCCGGCGAGACCGAGGTGTGCGACGGCCTGGACACCGACTGCGACGGCGCGATCCCCGCGAACGAGGCGGACGCCGACGGCGACACGTACCTGATCTGCGAGGGCGACTGCGACGACGGCGACGCGTCGATCAACCCCGGCGCGGTGGAGGCGTGCAACGGCGTCGACGACGACTGCGACGGGGTCGTCCCGGCGGACGAGACGGACGGCGACGGCGACACGTACCGCGTCTGCGACGGCGACTGCGACGACGGGGACAGCTCCGTCAACCCCGGCGCGGCCGAGGCGTGCAACGGGGTGGACGACGACTGCGACGGGTCGGTGCCCGCGGACGAGGCGGACGCCGACGGCGACGGGTACCGGCTCTGCGACGGCGACTGCGACGACGGCGACGCGGCCGTCAACCCGGGCGCGGCCGAGGCGTGCGACGGCGTGGACGCCGACTGCGACGGGGTCGTCCCGTCCGACGAGGTCGACGGCGACGGCGACGGGTTCGCGGTCTGCGAGGGCGACTGCGATGACGCCAACAACACGATCAGCCCGTCCGCGACCGAGGTCTGCGACGGCGTGGACAACGACTGCGACGGCTCGATCGACGAGGGCTTCGACGCCGACGCCGACGGCTTCACCACCTGCGACGGGGACTGCGACGACACCAACGGCGCGATCCACCCGGACGCGGACGAGGTCTGCGACGCCGTCGACAACGACTGCGACGGGGACGTCGACGAGGGCTTCGACGTCGACGGCGACGGCTTCACGACGTGCGGCGACGACGGCGCGCCCGGCGGCGGCGACGACGACTGCGACGACGACGACGACACGATCAACCCGGACGCGATCGAGGCGTGCGACGGCGTGGACGAGGACTGCGACGGCGTGATCGACGACGGCTTCGACGCCGACGGGGACGGCTTCACGACGTGCGGCGACGACGGCGTCTCCGGGACCGAGGACGACGACTGCGACGACGCGGACGACACGGTGTTCCCGGGGGCGCCGGAGCTGTGCGACGGCCTCGACAACGACTGCGACGGGATCATCGACCCCGACTTCGACGCCGACGGCGACGGCTACACGGTGTGCGAGGGGGACTGCGACGACGACGACCCGGACGTCGGCCCGGACGCGGTCGAGGTCTGCAACGCGGTCGACGACGACTGCGACGGCGACGTGGACGAGGGCTTCGACGCGGACGGCGACGGCGTGACCGTGTGCGGCCCGGACGGGATCCCGGCGACCGAGGACGACGACTGCGACGACACGGACCCGTCGGTCACCCCGAACGCGCTCGAGGTCTGCGGCGACGGCGTGGACCAGGACTGCGACGGGCTGGACTACGTGGACGAGGACGGCGACGGGTTCGACGCGCTCTCCTGCGGCGGCGACGACTGCGACGACGCGGACGCGGACGTCTACCCGGGCGCGCCGGAGATCTGCGGCGACGGCATCGACCAGGACTGCGACGGCGAGGACGTCTCCACCGAGGATCTCGACGGCGACGGGTTCAGCGAGTGCATCGGCGACTGCGACGACGACGACGCGGCGATCAACCCGTCCGCGGGGGAGCTCTGCGACGGCGTCGACAACGACTGCGACGGCGAGATCGACGAGGACTTCCCGGAGGTCTGCGACGCCTGCCAGGACGTGGACGAGGACGAGGACGGGGTTACGGACTGCGAGGGCGACTGCGACGACAGCAACCCCGACGTCTACCCCGGCGCGCCGGAGATCTGCGACGGCCTGGACAGCGACTGCGACGGGAGCATCCCCGCGATCGAGCTCGACCAGGACGACGACGGCTGGCTGACGTGCGAGGGGGACTGCGACGACCTCGACGGCACCGTGTTCCCCGGCGCCGACGAGATC
>CAYFOA010000096.1:25851-26249 GCA_964344575.1 uncultured Rickettsiales bacterium
TGCGACGGCGACTGCGACGACGACGATCCCGACAACTACGCGGGCCAGCCGGAGGACTGCGACGGCACGGACGACAACTGCGACGGGTTCGCGGACAACATCGAGGACGCGGACGAGGACGGCCAGACGGCCTGCGAGGGGGACTGCGACGACGACGACGCGAGCGTGTTCGACGGCGCCACGGAGATCTGCGACGGCCTCGACAACGACTGCAACGGGCTGGTCGACGAGCTGTACGACCTCGACGGCGACGGCGTGACGACGTGCGACGGCGACTGCGACGACACCGACCCGTCCGTCCTCCCGGGCACCCCGAAGGACTGCACGGACGGGATCGACAACGACTGCGACGGCGAGATCGACGAGGAGGGCGCGGGCCCGGCGGAGGTCTGCGACAA
>CAYFOA010000097.1:0-223 GCA_964344575.1 uncultured Rickettsiales bacterium
TCCCCTCCGGACGCCCCAACCCCGCCGAGGTCGTCGACCTCCCCCGACTTGTGGCCCATCGGGGAGCCCCAACCCCGCCGAGGTCGTCGACCTTCCCCCCCTGAGGGCCTCTCCAGGTGCCCCAACCCCGCCGAGGTCGTCGACGTCACCCCAGTCAGGGCCTCTCGGCCGAGAATGCTTCCGCGGAAAGGCCCGACGAATCCTGTCTTCCCTCATCCATCGT
>CAYFOA010000097.1:353-25957 GCA_964344575.1 uncultured Rickettsiales bacterium
CAACCCTCCCGCCTCCGGCTCCGGGTTGACCACATGCCCCCAGCCGCGAAGACGACGAAGGAAGTTGTCCGGCGAGGTTGGGCGCGATGCCGAGACGGCCTCGGCGGCCGGAACCGGGGGGGCTGGGCTGGCTGGGCGGGGTTCTGGCCGCCGGGGGGGCCGAACCGGCCGAAACAGGGGGAGCCGGGCTGGCTGGGCAGGGTTCTGGCCGCCGAGAGGGCCGAAAGCCGCGGGAACCGGGCAGAGTTGGCCTGGCTGGTGGCGGTCTCGACCGACTGAGGAGCTGCGCGGTCACTCCAGGGGTGCTCGCGGCGAGGGGGTTCGGGAGTGTCCGCCCCGGTGGACGTTCCGAGGGGTGCTCGCGGCGAGGGGGGTCGGGAGTGTCCGCCCCGGTGGACGTTCCGAGGGGGCGGCTCGCGCCGAGGGGGAGCGGGAGTGTCCGCGTCAGCGCCCCCGGGCGGCGGCGGCGAGGCGGCGCTCGTCTTCGGTCAGCGTGGCCGCGACCGCGGGGTCGGCGAGGAGGTCCGCCGACGGGCGGTGGCCGCGCAGGGCGGCGCGGAGGGCCTGCTCGGCGGTGCAACGCGGATCCCCGGTCTCCAGGCACGCCTGCGCGAGCACGAAGCGGAGCTCGTCGGGGGAGGCGTCCACCATCTTCGAGACCAGGGCGGCGGCCACGTCTCGGGCCTCCTCGGCGCGACCTGCCTCCAACAGCAGCTGCGCCCGCGTCGCGTCCGCGCGGACGTCGTCCGACGTCTCCAGCCACGTGATCGCCCCCGCCGGATCGTCCGCCGCGAGGAACGCCAGCCCGCCCCGCCAGCCGTCGTCCAGCCCCTCGAGGTGCCGGAACGCCGACGCCGCCTCCGGCTCCCCGCAGCTCGCGTAGAACTCCACCGCCATCCCCCGCGCCCACCGCCCCGACACCGTCTCGATGTCCGTCCGGTGCGCCCCCGGCGCCGCCCGGCAGGCCGCCACCAGCTCGGCGTCGGAGAGGCACGGGTCGATCGCGCGCAGCCGCCGCGGGTCCGCCGCCCGGACGAACACCGCCCGCTCGTCGTCCAGCCACACCGGCGACCAGTCCAGCGCCCGGCAGAGCGCCGACGTCCGCGGCACGATCGCCCAGTCGAACCCGTGCGCCGCGTGCAGCATCGCGAACGTCCCCGGGTCCGCCAGCGCCGCCCGCTGCGCGAAGAACCGGCTGTCCTCGTGGAACACCAGCGTCCGGGCGTCGATGTACACGCGGGCCTCGCCGTACCGCGTGAAGCCGACCCAGCCGCCGATGTCGTAGTCGGTGTAGCCGTTCCCCGTCACGTCGATCGCGTCGAGCAGATCCACCGGGATCTCCCGCCGGTCCGGCCCGACCCCCGGCGTCCACCCCACCGCCGCCGTGTACAACCCCGCCGCGCACGCCGCCGCCGCGATCGAGCGCCGGTCCGGCCCCCGCCACACCTCCGCCACCCACGGCACCGCCAGGATCGCCGCCGCGCTGACGAACCGGTGCGTCTTCATCATCAGGACGACGCCGAGCAGGGCCTGGCAGACCGGCAGCAGCGGCAGCCTCCGCTCCCGCCACGAGCCGATCACCCCCAGCACCAGCAGCACCTCGAAGAGCACGATCTCCGGCCCGTCCGGCGGGATCAGCCACTCCCACTGCATCGGCCCGACGTCCTCGATCGTCGCCGCTGCGTCCCCGCCCGTGTAGCCGAACACCTGCTCGACGATCCCGAACCCCTCCGCGCCGGTGAACGGCAGCAGGCAGACCACCCCGAACCACCACGACGGCCGCTCCCGCCACGACCCCGCGACCACGAACGGCGCGATGAACACCGACAGGTGCGACTGCGCCCAGATCGCGACCACCACGCACGTCGCTGCGTACCACCGCCGCCGGGTCGTCCAGATGCAGAGCGCCAGGCAGAGCAGGAAGAACAGCTGCGGCCGGGGGAAGAACCGGATCGACGCGACCCCGCTCGCCATCGCCGCCACCGTCACCGCCCGCCACGTGTCGCCGCCCGCGTCGACCGCGATCCGCCACACCACCAGCACCGTCGCCGTCATGCAGAGCCCCGCGAGCACCGGGAGCAGCGCCGGCGTCACGCTCCACAGCGCGTACGCGACGACGTCGAACAGCCACGCGTTGTTGGCGAACTCCTTCGTCGCGTCGACCGTGACGGGGTCCGGGTAGGTCCGCGCCCCCGCCTCCAGCACCGCCCGCCCCCCGGTCAGGTGCCACCCCATGTCCGACGCCGCCGTCGGCCGAATCCGGAGCGCTCCCGCGGCCGCCGCGAGGAGGAGCGTCGCCCGCTGTGTGCCAGAATCAACAGGGAACATGTCGCGTTCGAATCCCGTACGGCTCAGCCGCCACGACCGCCATCAGCTCGAGGTCAAGACAGAGTACCTGTCCCCGTCGGTCGACACCGGCCGGGTGGAGTGGCAGCTGGATCTCTGGTTCGTCCTCCCCAACGCCGCCGGCGTGGGCGCGGCCGACTACCCGCCGGACGACTTCTACGCCGACCTACGCTCCTACCTCCGGCTGAAGACGCCGCACGTCCCCCTCGACCAGCTCTGCCGCGGCGACGGGGCCGCCTCCCCGCTGGCGGCTCTCCGCTCGGTCCTGTTCCGCGCGAGCCCCGGCCAGATCCGCCGCTCCGACGCCGACGTCATCGTCTCCGAGGGCAAGCTGCTGTGCTCGATCCTCAAGTCCGAGCTGCGCGACTGGACCGACGCCCTCCCCGCCGACGAGGCCGGCCTCATCGGCGCCGGCCGGGACCTCGCGGGGTGGCTGGAGGCGCTGCTCCGGGAGTGGCGCGAGGTGAGCGGGCAGCTGCTCGGCTTCCCCCTGCCGGAGCCCGTCCGCGACGCGCTCAACTTCTGCGACGAGTCGCTCTCGCTGCAGGCCGAGGGGGCGGCGCTGGCGCTGTGGGAGCGGATCGAGGAGAGCCCCGGCGCCCGCCAGGTCCGCGCCGCCCTGCAGGACGTCGCCCGGGCCGAGGAGGAGCACCGCCGGGACCGCGGCTGGCCGACCGTCGCGGACGACGCCAGCTACGTCGACCAGGCGCGGCTCCTGAAGAAGTACGTCGCTTCCGTCCTGCACCTCGGGATCGACACGAGCCGGTGGCACAGCTGGGCCCGCCACGGCGCCCTCGGGGTGGCCGCCGGGATCGCGATGGCGTGGGCCGTCTTCGCCCAGGTCCTGATGCTGCTGGCGCTGGACCTGGAGCTGCAGCGCGACGTCAGCCTCGGCGTGCTCATCGCGTTCGGCGTCGGCGCGGTCGTCGCGTACGTCCTCAAGGACCGCATCAAGGCGACGCTGGGCGCGTCCCTGGCGCGCCGGCTCCCGCGGTGGCTCAGCGACCGGCGCCACGAGCTGAAGCTGGACGGGTCCCCGGTGGGCACGCTGGACGAGTGGATGGGGTTCGTCGAGCAGGACCGCCTCCCCGCCGAGGTCGGGACCATGCTCGAGGGCTCGCTCCGGAACCGGGTGCTCAAGGCGACGCCCCAGGAGATCCTCCACTACCGTCGGCGGCTGGCGTTCCGGCCCCTGACGGCGGCGCGGCAGTTCCCCCGCGTGGACGGCCTCACCGAGGTCCTCCGCGTCCACCTCGCGCGGTGGGTGCGGACGCTGGCGGGGACCCGGAAGGACGTCGCCTTCCTCGACGGCCACCGCACCCTCCCGAACCACTACTACGCCGACGTCCTCGTCCGCTTCGAGCGGATCGGCCCCTCCCGGGACGTCCGCACCGGCCAGATGCGGCTGGTCCTCGATCGCCGCGGCCTCGTCGCCGTCGAAGAACCGCCGACGCCGCGCAAGAAAAGCCGCCCCGGGTCTGCCGTGAAGCTATCCTCCGGCCCTTGAGGATCCTGTTTCTCCAGAAGGACCCCTTCGTCAACATGGGGATCACGGCGCTCGCGGCCTACTGCAAGCAGCGGGGGCACGAGCCGCACCTGCTGATCGAGAACGCCGAGCGCAACCTCCAGCGCGCGATCCGGCGCATCGATCCCGACGTCGTCGGCTTCTCCGTGACCACCGGCCTGCACCTCTGGGGGCTCGCCGCCGCCGCCCGCGTCAAGCGCTGGTTCCCCCGCGTCGTCACCCTCTTCGGGGGGATGCACGCGACCTTCTACCCGGACATGGTCCAGGGCGAGGCGGTGGACGTGGTGTGCCGCGGGGACGGCGAGGAGGCGGTCGCGGACCTGCTCGACGCCCTCGCCGCGGGCGAGCCGTACGACGAGATCCCGAACCTGTGGACCAAGGGTCGGCGCAACCCCATGCGCCCCCTCGAGCAGGACCTCGACAAGTACCCCTTCCCCGACCGGTCCGTGTACGACAAGTACCCGTTCGTCCGGGACCAGAAGATCGAGGGCTTCGTCACCGGCCGCGGCTGCCCCGACAACTGCAGCTTCTGCTTCCACGTCGGCCTCAAGAAGATCATGAAGGGGCTGGGGACGTACACGCGGCGCAAGTCGCCGGAGTACGTGATCTCCGAGATCGAGCACTTCCTCAGCCGCTACCCGCTGAAGCGGATCGTGTTCCGGGACGACACGTTCGTCGTCACCTACCACGACTACGTCAAGCCTTTGATGAAGCTCTACCGGGACCGGATCGGGCTCCCCTTCAGCTGCCTCATCCGGGCCGACTACATGAGCGAGGAGTCGATCCGCGACCTCGCCGAGTCGGGCTGCTTCGCCGTCAAGATGGGCGTCGAGTCCGGCAACGAGTACATGCGGAACAAGATCATGCACAAGCACCTCGGGGACGGAGAGATCCTCGAGACGATGCGGCTGTTGCACAAGTACGGGATCATGGTCCAGACGAGCAACATCCTGGGATCTCCGGGTGAGACCCTGGACTCCGCCTGGGAGACGCTCGAGTTCAACGCGCGGCTCAAGCCGGAGCACGCCTGGTGCTCGCTGATCCAGCCCTACCCCGGCACCACCATCCAGGATCTCGTGATGAAGGAGGGGATGCTCCCGCCCGGCTTCGACCCCGACGAGTTCGAGCAGTCCTACTTCATGGCCACGCCCGTGGACATCGAGAACAAGCGGGAGATCAGCAACCTGCAGAAGCTGTTCCCGCTGGGCGTCCGCTACCCGTTCCTGATGCCGGTCATCAAGGAGGCGATCAAGCTGCCGCCGAACCGGGCGTTCAACTTCATCTTCAAGGCGCACTACGCCTACTCGATCATGCGGATCAACGACATGGAGGTCGGCGACTTCCTCCGCATCGGGCTCTACACGCGGAACTACTTCAGCCAGACCTCCTTCTGAGGCCGAGCAGCGCCAGCGGGAGCAGGACCGACATGCTCAGGTCCTGGTCGCAGCTGCAGCCGACGATGATCTCGTCGGACGCTCCGTCGGCTTCGGGCTGCTCCTCGAACACGACCGCGTCGTCGTCGTCGTCGGACTCCTCGTCCACGACCGTCGAGTCGTCGTCGTCGCCCTCGGGATCCTCGACCGCGTCGTCGTCGTCGGAGGCCGGCGTGGCGTCGTCGTCGTCGTCCCCCTCGGGCGGCGTGTCGTCGTCGTCGTCGTCGTCGTCCCCGACGTCGTTCGGATCGGTGGTCGTCGTGTAGTCCACGAGGATCCGCCACGAGTCCACCCACGCGTCGCTGTCCCGGTTGCCGTTGGGGTGGTCCCACAGCTGGAGCTGGCCCGTGAGCGCCGCGATCGACACCCAGTCCGGCGTGACCTCGGCCGTCACGTCCACGCCCCACCACGTCAGCGACGTCCCCGTGAACACCGTCTGGGCGGCGCCGCCGGCGTGCAGGAGCAGGTTCAGCGCGTACGGCCCGCTGCTGTACTGGGTGCGGACGAGCACCTCGATCGTGACCGCGTCGATCGTCTCCTCGCCGGGCGGATCGCACAGCTCCCACCCGGACGCGTGGAGGTACTCGCCGGCGTCGACGTTCGGGGTGTGCGCCTCGAGCCCGTCGGGCGCGCCCGTGGCGAGCGTCGACGACTCCCAGTCCACCGCCGCCGTCGTCGTCGCGTACGCCTCCATCGTGTGCGCCCCGAACCCCGGCCACTCCTCGCAGTCCGGCTCCGGCTCGGGCTCGGGGGGGTCGCCGTCCGCGCTGACGAGGACGTACTGGATCGCGTTCGCCTCGTCGCTCTGGTTGTCGTCCGTCCCGTCGAGGACGACGTAGCAGCCGCCGACCCCCTCGGCGCACCAGTGCTGGCCGAGGTCGACCCAGCCGCTGGCCCCCTCGCCCTGCTGGTCGAGGCTGATGTGGGTGACCCCGCCGGCGCCGTCGTAGATGAAGTGGTCGGCGTCGTCGGTCCGGTTCTCGGTGCGGCGGAACCACGTCGAGATCGCGTACGTCCCCGCCGTCGGGATGGTCGGGGTCCACGTCGCCGTCCCCACGCGGTCGTTCCCCCCGACCGTGTGCGACAGGTAGTGGTACTCGGTGTCGGCCCCGTCGAGGCCGTAGCCGAGCATCCCCCACGTCGTCCAGTCGTTGCCGGTGGTCGTGAACCCCGCCCCGGCCCCGTCCTGGTCGTCGATGATGATGGTCTGGGCGTGCGCCGCCGCGGGCAGCAACAACGCGAGGATCAGTGCTCCGTGCCTCATGGGAAGCATCACAGCAGTGACCAGTGGCGAAGATGTTGAGATTCTATGAAGGAGCGGCGTACTCCACGGTCTCCAGGCTGGACTCGCTGACCACCCGGTTCCGCCCCTCCGCCTTGGCCCGGTAGAGCGCCTGGTCGGCGACGTCCATCAGGTCCTCGGGGGTCATCGGCTCCTCCCAGGTGACGACCCCGATCGAGACGGTGAGCTGCAGCGTGACGTCCTTCCAGCGGATCTCGAGCGCCGCCACGGCGTTCCGGAGCCGCTCCGCCACCATCACCGCGTCGTCCTTGCCCGCCTGGGGGAGGAGCACGCCGATCTCCTCGCCGCCGAGGCGCCCGACGATGTCGACCGTCCGGACGCCGTCCACCAGCGCGTCGGCGAGCGCGACGAGGACCGCGTCGCCGGCGGGGTGGCCGTGGGTGTCGTTGATCGCCTTGAAGTGGTCGGCGTCCACCATCAGGAGCGACAGCGGCCGGCGATCCCGCCGCGCGCGGGCGATCTCGCGCTTCATCTCGACGAGGAAGTGGCGCCGCCCCGCCAGCCCGGTGAGGTCGTCGAACGTGGCGTAGTGGCGCATCTCCGCGAGCAGGCGGGCGTTGTGGATGGAGACCGCGAGGTGGCCGGCCAGCGCGCTCACGACGGGGCGGACCTCGGGGGCGATGTCGTCCGCCCCGGTCGGGCGCCGGATCACGATCAGCCCCAGCGCCGCCCCCTCGCCCCCGCGGAGCAGCTCGACCAGCGTCGGCTGCCCGTTCAGCTCGCCCTCGCCGAGCGTCACCTCGCTCGCCCCCTCCTTGCCGAGCAGCCGGTGCCCCCCGGCCCCCACCACGGCGACGGTCTGCGGGAACGCGTCCGGCTCCCCGTCCCACCCCAGCAGCGCGGGCAGCCCGTCGGTGAGCACGTACAGCGCGAACCCGTCCGCGCCGACGAGCTCGCTCAGCCCGTGCGCCGCGACCGCGACGATCTCCTCGATCTTGTGGGCCTGGTTGATCTCCCGGCTGAGGTCGTCGAGCCGCGCCAGCGCCGTGTTCGTCCGGAGGACCTGCTCGAAGAGCGCCTCGTTCTGCGCCACCATCGACAGCAGGCTGCCGAGGGTCACCATCAGCTCGGTCGTCTCCTCCTCGCCGAGCTCGTCCCCCGACTCCGCCTGGATGTACCCCAGGAGCGTCTCCAGATCAGACCCGTTGGCGACCCGGCGGGCCACCTCGGTCAGGAGGGCGAACCGGTTCCCCACGACCACTTCTTGTCGCCGCCCTGCTCCGACTCACGCTCGGACTGGGACTGGTGCAGCGTGAGGATCATCGCCAGCAGCTCGTCGTAGCGGCGGCGGTCCTTGGGGCTCTCGAACGTCAGGATCTGGACGCCGAACCCCTCGGGGAGCCCCGTCCCCGGCCGGTCGCTGCTCTGCCACCGGACCTCCGCGTTGAAGCGGATCGGCACCGAGTCCTTCTCCCCCTCGATGGGGAACTCGATCCGGACGATGGCGCCGCGCACGGGCGGCGTGTCCCGGTAGGCGAGGTACAGCCCCTCCTTGCTGAAGTTCTGCGCGATCGCCTCGTTGCTCCGGCCGCGCGCCCAGAAGCTGACGGGCAGGGACGACGCGATGCGGGCGTTCCGCGGGATCAGGGACTCGTCGGGCCCGCGCGCCTCCTCCCAGGGAGGCAGCCCGCCGGCGCCGCCGATCGACATCGTGTTCCGCACCGGCGGCGGGTCGTCGGTCCGGATCGCGCCCTCCTCGCCGGTCGCGAGCATGTGGTCGTAGTCCGTCTCGCCGGGATCCGGCATCGGGGCGCTGTCCGCCTCGCTGGGGGCCACGGCGGCGAGATCGGGGCGCGTCGCGGGGACCTCGATCTGGCCCGAGCGGGCGGGGTCGAAGTAGCCGTCGTCGGCGATGTACTCCTCCGTCTGCCCCTTCTTCTCCAGGGCCTCCTCGGCGTACCGCTCCATCTCGGGGCTGACGCCGAGCTGGGCGCTGTCCGCGGCCCCCTGCGGGAGCATGAACTCGGGGACGTCGTCCACCTGGCCGAACATCCCGAAGAACTCGTCGTCGCTGTCGTCGGACGCGGGCGGGGCGCCGGCCTGGACCTCGGTCACCTTCGGCAGCTCGGGGTCCGTGGCGCGGACCGGGGGCATCGACTCGTCCGCCGTGAAGAAGGCCGCCGCCGGCTCCGCTTCGGGCTCCGTCAGCCACGCCCCGCGCGGGGGCGCGGTGTGCTCGTCGCTGTCGTACTGGGGGACCGGGTACGCGTCGCTCTCCGGCGGCGCGCTCGCGTCGGGGGGGACCGGGACTTCGTCGGGGGCCGCGGAGACGTCGGGATGCGAGGGGCTGGAGATCACGGCCGGACCGCGGCTCCGCCGGCGCCGCCCCAGCCCCGCCGAGAACGCTCCCGAGAGCGCCGCGCCGGCGGGCAACGTCGCCGTCGTGCCGCCCGCCTCGGAGCCGCGCCGCTGGGGGTGGCGGCCGTCCGGCTGCGAGCCCAGGACCTCCGCCGCGAGGGGCTCGTCGAGCACCACCAGCGCCGCCGCCCGGCCGCGCCACAGGCCCCCCTCGTTGAGCTCCTCCGAGACCTTCCCCGAGGCCACCACCGCCTCCCCCGTGACGGGCGAGTGGAACGCCAGCGTGACCGCCGCGCCGACCGCGAGCGCCGGGTCCGAGCTGACCGCCGCGGTCTCCGGGGAGAGCCGGGTGATGAAGCCCCGAGCCGCGTCCCCGCCGGTGACCTGCACCTGCACCGGAACGAGGCACGGCGTGCCGATGGTGGCCGCGTTCATGGACCGCGAATTCTAGCAGTCAGAAGCCCGCCAGGTGCCGTCCCAGGTGCGACGCGAGGGTCAGGTTCCGGCGTGTCGCCGCGGGGTCCGACAGCGACCGCAGCTTCCGCAGCGCGAACCCCGGTCGCCCGTAGAACCGGCGGTACGCCTCCTTCTGGAGCCCCTTCAGCGTCTCCCGCGACATCCCCGTGGGGCTGTAGAAGACGTTGAAGATGTTCATCGAGCGCTCGTCCTGGACGAACCGGTCGTCCTGGTGGAGGCGCCGCCAGAGCCGGGACCCGAAGACCGGGTTGACGGGCGTGAAGAACGCCCACTCCAGGGGGAGGCGGCAGGCGTAGTCGATGGTCTCGCGGGCCTCGTCCTCCGTCTCCCCCTCGATGCCGAGGCTCAGCCGCGCGGCCACCTCGATGCCCGCGTCGTGGATCCGGTGGACGCCCGCCTCGCAGTCGGCGACCGTCAGCGGCGAGCCCATCGTGGCGGTGCGGAGGTTCTTGTCGACGCCCGAGATGAGGACGGTGTCGATCCGCCAGCAGCCGGCCCGCTTCATCAGGTCGAGGAGGTCGGCGCTGAAGTCGTAGGACCAGAACGTCACCGTCCACGTCCACCGCCGGCCCGACTCGAGGATCCGCTCGCACAGCTCGATCGCGCGCTCCTCGGGGCCGCTGAAGATCCCGAAGTGGTCGTAGAAGCCGAAGTCGGTGATGCCGTGCCGGTCCTCGCACTCGGCCATCTCGGCGAATACGTGCTCGGGGCTGCGGATGCGGAACTGGAGCGCCCCGACGGCGGGGAGGTGGCACGACGCGCACGTCAGGGGGCAGCCGCGGCCGGTGAAGAGGACGGTGTTGTGGGGCCGGTTGTAGATGTTCAGCCGCGGGTTGTAGCGCTCCGGGCCGCGCATCAGGTCGCGGGCGGGGAAGGGGAGGTCGTCGACGTCCGCGATCAGCGCCCGCTTGCACTCCTTGCGGACGGCGCCGCTGCCGTCGCGCCACGCGCAGCCCGCGACGCCCTCGAAGTCACGCGAGCTGTTGGCGAACCGGGCGACGATCTCCGAGAGCGTCTGCTCCCCTTCGCCGAAGACGGCCACGTCGAGGTCGTCGCACTCGTCGAGGACCTCCGCCTTGGCGACGTTGGTGTGGGCCCCGCCGAGGACGGTGAGCGTGTCCGGCCGGCGTCGCTTGATCGTCGCCAGCAGCTCCCGGGTCGCGGCCCACGTGCAGGTGACGGCGTTGAGCCCGATGACGTCGGGGTCGAACACCTCGACCTCCCGCAGCCACGCCTCGACCGGCGTCCCGTAGGACTCCACGTAGGCGACGTCGTGCCCCTCGCGGCGAAGCCAGGCGGCGAGTTGGAGCAGCGACCAGAACGGCATCTTCCCGTTGATGGTCGACTCGCGCGGGAAGAGGTGCGTCCCCAGGAGCTGCTTGACCGGATCCTGGCCGTCCGCGAACCGGATCTGCCGGTACGTCCACGGGGCGGCGCTGAGGAGGACGCGGGCCATCTAGTGCTCGAGCTCCAGGAACGCGGGGACGACGCCGGGGCCGCCTTCGGGGCCGCGGGCCTGGTGCAGCGCGAGCCGCGACATCAGCCTCGCGCCGGTCGCGAACTTGCCCCAGTTCGACGGCCCGGTCATGGCCCGCGCGAGCCGGAGGAGCCGGCCGGGGCGCGAGTAGAACCGCCAGTAGGCGCGCCGCTGGGCGCCCATGAGGTAGTCCCGGGTGAGCGCGTTGGCGACGAACACGGCCTGGTCGGGGTCGCCCATGTAGTTGCGGTAGTCGTCTTCGTCGATGGCCCCGTAGTCGGCCGCCATGTCCCGCAGCGGGGTCCCCACGAAGGGGGTCGTGATCTTGAAGTTGGCCGACGCGATGGGGAGGCTGCGGGCGAACTCGACGGTCCGGTCGATCGACTCGGGGGTGTCGGTGGGGTGGCCGATCATGAAGAGGCCCTTGGCCTCGATGCCGGCCTCGGTCGTCCACCGGATGCGCTCCCGGACGGTGCTGACGTCGGTCCCCTTCATGATGTCCTGCATCACGCGCGGGTCGCCGGTCTCGATGCCGTACGCGATCTGCCAGCAGCCGGCCTTCCGCATGACGTGGAGGACCTCGCGGTCGACGGTCTCGACGTGGGTGGAGATGTTCCAGGAGACGTCGATCCCGCGGGCGAGGATCTCCTCGCAGATCCGCAGCACGCGGCGGCGGTCCAGCGTGAAGGTGTCGTCGTAGAAGAAGATCTCCTCGATGCCGTAGGCGGCCTGGAGGTGCTCGATCTCGTCGACGACGTAGGCGGGCGTGTGGACGCGGAACTTGTTGCCGAGGATCTCCCGTCGCTCGCAGAAGATGCAGGCGTAGGGGCAGCCCCGGGAGGTGTAGATCGTCGTCGCCGGCCAGCGCCGGTACTGGAACATCGTCATCGCGTACGAGTCCAGCGGCGGGAGGAGGTCGCGGGCGGGGTAGGGGAGCTTGTCGAGGTCGTCGATCCAGCCGCGGGGGGCGTTGACGACGAGGTCGTCGCCGTCCGTGAACCAGAGGCCGTCGACGTCGCGGGGGTCGCCGCCCCGTTCGAGGCAGTCCGCGAGGTCGACCGTCATCACCTCGCCCTCGCCGACGGCGGCGAAGTCGAACCAGGGGTTGCGGGCGCACTCCTCGGGGGCGCCGGCGGGGTGGGGTCCGCCGACGACGACGCGGACGTCGGGGTCCCACGCCTTGAGCAGCCGGGAGATCTCCTCGGCCACGGGGACGGTGACGGTGTAGAGCCCGAGCCCGACGAGCGCCGGGCCGAACGCGCGCACCTCCCGCATCAGGTCGTCGCGGTCGTGCCCGCCGTGCTTCATGTCGACGATGCGCGGCTCGTGCCCCGCCTCCCGCAGGTACGCGGCGATGTAGGCGAGTCCCAGCGGCGGCGCCTGGTTGGGCGGCAGCAGGGGCGGCGGACGGTCCGGATCGGGGAAGTCCGCGGGGTGGATCAGGAGGACGCGCACGGATCCGGGATTGTAGCGGCGGCCGGGGCGGTCGCCTCCTACGAGATCCCGTCGGGTTCGGGCGGCAGCGTCGGGTCCATGGGGACGCGCGACGCGGGCTCGGTCTCGCCCGACTCCACGCCCTGGACGAGGATGCTCATCCCCCCCAGCCGCTCGACGAACTTGCCGAGCATGTCCACCTCGATGTTGACCGTGGCCCCGGGCCCCTTGGCCTGGAGCGTGGTCTCGGTCTGGGTGTGGGGGACGATCATCACCTCGACGCTGCAGGCGGGGTCGTTGATCCGGTTGATCGTCAGGCTGATGCCGTCGATCGCGATGGACCCCTTGGGGACGACGTACCGCATCAGCGGCCGCGGCAGGGCGAAGTGGTAGCGGATGCAGTCGCCGCTCGGCTCGCGCGCCGCCACGCTCCCGACCCCGTCGACGTGGCCCGTGACGAAGTGGCCGCCGAGCTTGTCCCCGACGCACAGCGCCTTCTCGAGGTTGACGACGGCGCCCCGCTTCATCGCTCCCAGCGTCGTCTTGTCCAGCGACTCGCTGCTCACCTCGACCTGGAACTTGTCGTCCTGGAAGTCGACGACCGTCATGCAGGCGCCGTCGATGGCGATGCTCTCGCCGATCTCGAACTCCGGCGACGGCCACCCCGCGGCGACCGTGAGGCGGCGCCCCGCCGGGACCTTGCGCGACGCCATCACCTTGCCCGTCGCCGTGATGATGCCCGTGAACATGCGCTACTCCCCGGCTCCGTGTCGCTCGCTCCACCACGCCGCCGCCGGCCCGTCCAGCGGTCGTGTCTCCAGCAGCAGGTCCCCCCCGAGCCGCGTGACGGCCATCGGGGCGAGCGCCGGAGCGTCCCCAGCGTCGCCGATGCCCGCCCCGAGCGCCAGCGGAACCGCGTCCGCGCCCCCGAAGACCTTGGGGGCAACGTAGACCAGCCAGCGGTCCACGACGCCGGCGTCGAGCAGGGCGCCGTGCAGCGTCGCCCCGCCTTCGACGAAGAGCGCGGCGATCTGGCGCTCCGCGAGCGCGCCCAGGGCGGCCCCCAGGTCGAGCCGGTCGCCGTCGTTGCAGGCGATCAGCTCGGCGCCGGCGGCGCGGAGGGCGGCGGCCTCGGGGGTCGTCGCGGCCGCTGCCGTGGTGAGGACCCACACCGGGCCCCCGTCGGTCGTCAGCAGCCGCGCGTCGGGCGGCGTCCGGAGGCGCGAGTCGAGGACCACGCGGACCGGGTCCGGCAGCCCCTCACGCCGCTCGTCGGGGAGGCGCACGTTCAGCCGGGGATCGTCCGCGAGGACCGTCCCCACGCCCACCGCGACAGCCTGGTGGAGCGCCCGCTGGTGGCGCGCGTGATCGCGGGCCGCGTCGCCCGTGATCCACTTCGACGACCCCGCCCGCGTCGCCGTCCGCCCGTCCAGCGTGACCGCGGCCTTCACGGTGACGAACGGGCGCCGCTCCGTCATGGCCACGATGTGGACCTCGTTCAGCGCCCGGGCCGCGTCCTCGTGCAGGCCGACGTCGACCTGGAGCCCGGCCTCGCGGAGGGCGGCGATCCCCTGGCCGGCGACGTGCGGCGACGGATCGACCGTCCCGACGACGACCCGGGTCGCGCCGCTCCGGAGGATGGCGTCGGTGCACGGCGGCGTCCGCCCCCAGTGGCAGCACGGCTCGAGGTTCACGTAGACGGTGGCGCCCTGGGCGCGGAAGTCGATCTTCCCCAGCGCGTCGGCCTCGGCGTGGTCCTGGCCGGCGGGCTGGGTCCGCCCCTCGGCGAGGATCCGGCCGTCGCGGACGACGACGCAGCCGACCATCGGGTTGGGCCAGGTGCGGCCCCGGACGGACGCCGCCAGCTCGAGGGCCCGCAGCATCGCCGCGGAGTCGGAGGTGACCTCCACCGCCGCTACTCCTCGTCGACCAGCGCTTCGGCGAGCTGCGTGAAGTCCGCCAGCGACTCGAAGCGGCGGTAGACGCTGGCGAACCGGGCGTAGCTGATCTCGTCCGTGTCCCGGAGCTCCTTCAGCAGCTGCAGGCCGATCGCCTCCGACGTGACCTCCCCCTCGGGGGTGGCGTCCACCGCCTGGGCGACGCGCTCCTCGATGCGGGCGAGGACGTCGGCGCTGACGGGGCGCTTGCGGCAGGCGGTCCGGAGGCTCCGGCGGATCTTGTCGCGGTCGAACGGCTCGTGCCGCCCGTCCCGCTTGAGCACCAGCTTGGCGCCCCCCTCCATCCGCTCGTAGGTGGTGAACCGGTGGCCGCACCCGTCGCACTCGCGGCGGCGGCGGATCTCCATCCCGTCGGGCCCTGGACGGGAGTCCACGACCCGGCTCGCCCCGTGCCCGCAGGCGGGGCAGCGCATGGCGCTACGCGGTCCCCCCGGCCAGCGTCTCGCGGGCCCACGCGAGGCGGTCGGGGTAGATGGGGAAGCGGTCGCACATCGAGCGGACGTCGTCGCGCACCGACGCCTGGAGCGTCGCGTCGCGGGGGTCGGCGAGGATGTCGACGGTCCAACGGCCGATCTGCTGCATCTCCGCGACGCCGAAGCCGCGCGTGGTGAGCGCGGGGGTCCCGATCCGGATGCCGGAGGTGACGAACGGCGACCGCTGCTCGCCGGGGACCGTGTTCTTGTTGACCGTGATCCCGGCGTGCTCGAGGGCCTCCTCGGCGACCTTGCCGGTGACGTCGCCGACGCGGAGGTCGACGAGCATGAGGTGGTTGTCGGTGCCGCCGCTGACGAGCGCCAGCCCGCCGTCGGTGAGCGTCTTCGCGAGCGCCTGGGCGTTGTCGACGATCTGCTGGGAGTAGGCCTTGAAGGACGGCTGCAGCGCCTCCCCGAACGCCGCCGCCTTGGCCGCGATGACGTGCATCAGGGGGCCGCCCTGCATGCCCGGGAAGACCGCCGAGTTCACCTTGCCGCCCCACGGCTTCTTCATCATCACCATCCCGCCGCGGGGGCCCCGCAGCGTCTTGTGGGTGGTCGTGGTGACGAAGTCGCAGTGGGGGACGGGGTCGGCGTGGAGGCCGGTGCAGACCAGCCCCGCGACGTGGGCGATGTCGGCGAGGAGGAGCGCCCCCACCTCGTCGGCGATCGTGCGGAAGCGGGCGAAGTCGAGCTCGCGCGGGTAGGCCGACGCGCCCACGACGATCATCTTCGGCCGGTGGCTGAGCGCCTTGGCGCGGACGTCGTCGAAGTCGATCCGGCCCGTCGCCTCGTCGACCCCGTAGGCGCAGACGTCGTAGGTCTTGCCGCTGAAGTTGGCGGGCGCCCCGTGGGTGAGGTGGCCGCCGTGCGACAGGTTCATCCCGAGGATCCGGTCGCCGGGCTCGAGGCTCGCCATGTAGGCGGCCATGTTGGCCTGCGCGCCGGAGTGGGGCTGGACGTTGACGCGGTCGCAGCCGAACAGCTCGCGGGCCCGCTGCCGGGCGAGGTTCTCGGCGACGTCGACGTGCTCGCAGCCGCCGTAGTACCGCTTGTTGGGGTAGCCCTCGGCGTACTTGTTGGTGAGCACGCTCCCCTGGGCCTCGAGCACCGCGTCGGAGACGTAGTTCTCCGACGCGATCATCTCCAGGCCGGCCTCCTGGCGGACGATCTCGGCGGCGATGGAGCGCGCGAGGTCCGGATCCTGCTTCAGCAGCTGCGACATGGCGGCTCCGCTCCTACCCGATCTTCCCGACGCGGCGGACGTGGCGGCCGCCGTCGAAGTCCGTGGCGACGAAGGCGTCGACGATCTCGAGGGCGAGGCTCGGCCCCGTCACCCGCGCGCCGAGGCAGAGGACCTGGGCGTCGTTGTGGGCGCGGATCATCTTCGCGCTGAAGACGTCCCCGCAGACGCCGGCGCGGACGCCGTCCACCTTGTTGGCGGTCATGGCCATGCCCTGGCCCGTGCCGCAGACGAGGATCCCCCGGTCCGCCTCGCCGGACGCGACGCGGGCGGCGACCGCCCGGCCGAAGTCGGGGTAGTCGACGGACTCGTTGCCGTTGGTGCCGACGTCGTCGACCTCGTGCCCCGCCGCGGCGAGGTGATCGCCGACGGCCCGCTTGAGGTCGACGCCGCCGTGGTCGCAGCCGATCGCGAACTTCATCCCAGGCGCTCCTCTACTCCAGCGCCCCAAAGGCGAGGCAGCCGTTCGTCCCGCCGAACCCGAACGCGTTGCTCAGCGTCCGCCGGACCTTCATCTCGCGCGCCGTGTGGGGCACGTAGTCGAGATCGCAGTCCGGGTCGGGGGTGGTCAGGTTGATCGTGGGCGGCACCACGCCGCGGTGGATGGCGAGCGCGCAGATGACCGCCTCGAGCCCCCCGGCGGCGCCGAGGAGGTGGCCCGTCATCGACTTCGTGGAGCTGACCGCGAGGTCGTAGGCGTGGGCCCCGAAGACCTCCTTGATCGCCTTCGTCTCGGCGGCGTCGTTGAACGGCGTGCTCGTCCCGTGCGCGTTGACGTAGTCGACGTCGGTCGGGTCCCAGCCGGCGTCCTTCAGGGCGCGGCTCATGCAGGCGCGGGCGCCGGCGCCGTCGGGGTGCGGGGCGGTCATGTGGTGGGCGTCGCTGTTGGCGGCGTAGCCCTTCACCTCGCAGTAGATCCGGGCGCCGCGAGCGCGCGCGTGCTCCAGCTCCTCGAGGATGAGGACGCCGGCGCCTTCGCCGATGACGAAGCCGTCGCGATCCTTGTCGAAGGGGCGGCTGGCGGCGGTGGGGTCGTCGTTCCGGGTCGACAGGGCGCGCATGCGGGCGAACCCGGCCAGCGACAGCGGCACGATGCCGGCCTCGGCGCCGCCCGCGATGGCGACCTTGGCGTCGCCGTACTGGAGCAGCCGGAGCGCCTCCCCGATCGCGTGGTTGCCCGTCGCGCAGGCGCTGACGTGGCTGAAGTTGGGGCCCCGCGCGCCGGTCCGGATGGAGACGTGGCCGGAGGCCATGTTGATGAGGATCTTGGGGATGACGAACGGCGAGATGCGCCGCGGGCCCCGCGCCTCCAGCGTGATCACGGCGTCGCAGATCGACTCCAGGCCGCCGATGCCGGACCCGATGTAGGTCGCCACGTCCTCGGCGTTGTCGTCGTCGATCGTGAAGTCGGCGTCGGCCAGCGCCATCTCCGCGGACGCGATGCCGAACTGGAGGAACCGGTCGAGCTTCTTGACGTCCTTGCCGTCGACCCAGGCCGTGGGGTCGAAGTCGTCGACCTCGGCGCCGAAGGTGACGGGGTACTCGGTGGCGTCGAACCGGGTGATGGGCCCGACCCCGCTCCGGCCTGCGAGCAGGCCGTCCCAGAGCGTGTCCGCGTCCAGGCCGAGGGGGGACACCGCTCCGAGTCCCGTCACCACCACGCGATGCTTCACGATGCCTCCGATCCCTGGACGGTCGGATGGTCTGACCAATCCAGGCCCCCTGTAGCACGACGGCCGGACGTCCGGGCGCTCATCGCGCCTTTTTCGTCCGGCCGGCAGGGGATGTGGTTGTCCGGCGGCGCCTGCCGCCCGGCACACAGCTAGTTGATGTGCGCCTCGATGTATCCGATGGCGTCCTTCACGGTCTGGATCTTCTCGGCCTCTTCGTCCGGGATGTCCATCTCGAAGGCGTCCTCCATCGCCATCACGAGCTCGACGATGTCCAGGCTGTCCGCGCCCAGGTCGTCGATGAAGGAAGCCTCGAGCTTCAGCTCGTCGCTCTTCGTGTTGAGGTGTTCGCAGATGATCGCGATCACGCGGTCCTTGATGCCCTCGGCCATGGTTGGTGTCCGATTCAAGTAATTGAAGTTACTAGGGAAAATCCGCATCAGCGGCCAGGTCGGGCGGATTGTACCACCCAAAATCGTCCGGACAACCCCCCAGGAGTTGCCTTCATTCAGTGCCCGACGCGCTCGCGGATCCGGTCGTTGAGGTGGGCCTCGGCGAGGCGATCGGCGAAGCGGAGGGCGGACGAGACAGCGCGCTCGTCGCTGGCGCCGTGGCCGATGACGACGGTGGCGTCGACGCCGAGGAGGAGGCCCCCGCCCGCGCGTCGCGGGTCGAGGTGGCCGAGGGCGTCGCGGACGGTGGCCTTCAGCACGGCGGCGGCCGCCTTGGCGCGGAGGCTCCCGGCGACGCCCGCGCGGAGCTGGTCGACGGCGTGGGAGAGGATCCCCTCGGCCGTCTTGAGGGCGATGTTCCCCGTCCAGCCGTCGGTCACGACCACCTCGGCGGCCCCCGCCATCAGCTCCTTGGGCTCGACGTTGCCGGCGAACGCGATCGTCTCGTCGGCCGCGATGAGCTCCGCCGCGGCGCGCGTCAGGTCCGTCCCCTTGCCGTCCTCCTCGCCGTTGGACAGCACCGCCACGCGGGGACCCTCCAGCCCCCACGCGATCTCGGCCAGCGCCGTCCCCATCGCGGCGAACTGGTGCAGGTGCTCGGGCTTGCAGTCGACGTTCGCGCCGACGTCGAGGAGCACCACGGGGCGCCCCGGCTGGGGGACGAGGGCGGCGATCGCGGGGCGGAGGACGCCCTCGAGGCGTCCGCTGACGAACATCCCCATGGCCAGCGCCGCGCCGCTGTTGCCCATGGTGACGACGGCGTCGGCCTGGCCGTTGGACGCCAGCTCGAAGCTCAGCCGGAGCGAGCTGTCCTTCTTGCCCCGGCGGAGCGCCGCGCGCGGGGCGTCGTCCATCTCCACGGACTGGTCCGCGGGGGCGTGGTGGACGTGCAGGTTGGGGGGGAGGCCGCCGAGCTCGGCGATGGGCTCGGCGAGGACCGCCTCGTCACCGACGAGGAGGATGTGGAAGCCGTCTTCGGCCGCGGCGAAGGCGCCGGCGACGGTGCAGGCGGGGGCGTGGTCACCCCCCATCGCGTCCAGGGCGATCCGCACGACGGCGGTGCGCTCGGGGTGGGGCTCAGGCCTCTTCGATGTCGAAGACGCGCCGGCCGCGGTAGGTGCCGCACTCCATGCAGACGTGGTGGCGCTGCTTCCACTCGCCGCAGTTCTCGCACTTGATCAGCGCGGCCTTGAACTGGATCGCGTCGTGGGCGCGACGCTTGTCGCGGCGGGTCTTGCTCGTCTTGCGCTGCGGAACTGCCATGGTCTCGAACTCCTGCCTGAACGGCCGCGCCATTATGGGAACCGGCGACCCCCTGTCAATCCTCGTGTGCAAGCCGCTCCCGCGGCGCGCAGCGCGCCGCAGGCGTGCGAAGTCGGGGAAGCTCCGGACGATCTTCCGTCCGAGGGTACCCGTGCCGGAAGGCGCGGCTGACGTCCGAGAAGGAAGCAACGGAGACAGAGGAGCCCTCGAGGTCGCGGGGAACGGGGAGCGCGAGTCGGTCCGGAGGCAGCTCCGGAGTCGGCCGAGTTGTGATTGACCTCGGTCGCGTCAGTCCCCGACGATCGCCGCCTGGACCTCCGGCAGCGCCGTCGGGTCCTCGCCTCTGGCCGTCGCCGCCGCCATAGCCCACAGGGCGGTCTCGATCTCGGAGCCCACGACGGGTCGGCTCAGGTGCGCGGGAACCATGCCGGGATTGAACGTAGACGCCGCGATCCGCGCATCGTCTGTGGCCATCCACCCCGTGCGGCCCTTGCAGATGAACCGGCCCGGAAGGCCCTTTCGCTCACCGAGGTCGAACAGGACGTCTCCGTCGAAGTTGTAGACCGTGGCGCGTTCTCCGGTCGGGGTGAACATGATCAACGGGTCGGCGGCAGCGACGTCCACGACTCCGGCCCGGACCCGGTCGCATGCGAAGAAGATGCCCTCCTCGGGCTGCATGGGATCGAGATCCGAGACCATGACGCCCAACCGGCAGCGAGGTACCTCGCCGGTCCTCCGATAGCGGATGTTCCCGATGCTGCCGAGGGGGGGACGGGTACGCATGATCCAAGGATGGACGCACCCGGGACGAAATTCGTCCCGGGTAGGGTTCGGGGTACGAGCGAGATCGAGCCGGTCGCGGACGGCGACGCTGCTGAGGTCCCTGGCGCACCGGCAATCGGCCCTTTGGGAAACGTTCCCGTCGCGGATCTTGTGACCCCTTCGTGACTTGACGTAACGATCGTTCGATATCAAACAGTCGGCATGTTCACGCGCACCCTCCTCGCCGCCGTCCTCCTGTCCGTCCCCGGCGCCTGCTCCGAAGGCGCCTCGGGGGGCTGGACGGTGGGCGACTTCGTCCTCGACCTGGACCCTCACGGGCGCCTCCGCGTCATCCACCTCGACGCCGATCGCTTCCTGTTCGAGGCCCCCGACGACCGGCCCTGGTTCCAGGTCGGCGAGGCGGAGCTGGAGGCCCACGAGCACCAGGGGAGCTTCGACCTGCGGGAGACCGTCCACCGGCTGTGCGAGGAGCTGACGGTGACGGACGCGGACTTCGCCGGGGGGGCGCTGACGCTCCGGGCCGAGTTCACCGACTGCGACGGGGCGGACGCCTCGGTCCGCTTCTGGAGCGAGCGGCCGGGGCACCTGTCGTTCGCGATCACCCCCGACGAGGACCGTTGGGACCTCATCGTCCTGAACGACGCCATCCGCCCCGACGAGCGGGTTTACGGCCTCGGGGAGCAGGCGCCGCACCACACGCTCGACCTTCGCGGGCGGGCGATCCCGGTGATCAGCCAGGAGGGCGGCGTGGGGCGCGGGCACTGGCCCATCACGCCCGCCGTCAACGCCTTCTCGTCGGGCAGCGGCGGCTCCGAGGAGTCGACGTACTACGCCGCGCCGCACTACCTCACGTCCCGCAACCGCTCGATGTTCCTCGAGAACACCGAGGTGTCGGTCTTCGACTTCACCGGGGACCGGACGACGTCGGTGTGGCTCCACGCGGGCGAGATGCGCGGCCGGATCCTCCACGGGGAGTCGCCCCTGGAGCTGATCGAGCGGTTCACGGAGTACGCCGGGCGGATGCCGGCGCTGCCGGAGTGGGCGAACGAGGGCGCGATCGTCGCGCTCGCCCGGCCGCTGGACCAGAGCCTCGCGATCGTGGACGACCTGATCGCCCACGACGCGGCGATCGCGGGCGTCTGGAACCAGACCTGGTCCGGCGTCTCGACGACGTACATCGGCGAGCAGGTGCTCTGGAACTGGGTCCAGAACCCGACGCACCACCCCGGCTGGGGGGCCTGGTCCGACGCGCTCGCCGATCGCGGCGCGCGGACGCTCTGCTACGTCAACTCGATGTTCCGGCCGCTGCCCGACGACGCCGGCGACGTCCCCCGGGACCTCTACAGCGAAGGGCTCGCGGGCGGCTACTTCGTACGCGACCACCACGGCGACGTGCTCATGCTCCCGGTCACGGCGTTCGACGTCGCGCTGCTCGACCTCACGAACGAGGACGCGCGCCGCTGGATGAAGGACATCCTCGTCGAGGAGATGATCGGGAACGCCAACTGCAGCGGCTGGATGGCCGACTTCGCCGAGGCGCTCCCCTTCGAGGCGGTCATGCACGACGGCCGGACCGGCGCCGAGTTCCACAACGAGTACCCCGTGGAGTGGGCGCGGCTGAACCGGGAGGCCGTCGAGGAGGCCGGGCTCCTGGGCGACGTCCTCGTCTTCAACCGGTCCGGCTTCACGACCACGCCGCGCCACTCGATGCTCCTGTGGCAGGGCGACCAGCTGACGACGTGGGACCGCTACGACGGCATGAAGTCCGCCGTCCACGGCCTGATCTCGGGCGGCTTCAGCGGGATCGCGCTGAACCACAGCGACATCGGCGGCTACACGTCGCTCAGCTACGCCGGCCTCGGCTACACCCGCGAGGCGGAGCAGCTGAAGCGGTGGACGGAGCTGAGCGCGTTCACGGCGGCGATGCGGACCCACGAGGGGAACCAGCCCACGGCGAACGCGCAGGTCTACAGCGACGACGCGGCGATGGCCCACTTCGCCCGGATGACGCGCGTGTACCGGGCGCTGGCGGACTACCGGAGCGAGCTGTTCGCCGACGCGACCGGCCGCGGCTGGCCGGTGGTCCGGCACCTCGCGATGCACCACCCCGACGTGGACGCCGCGTGGGAGCAGGACCTCCAGTTCCTCCTCGGGCCGGACGTGCTCGTGGCGCCGGTGGTCGAGAAGGGGCACGACGACCGCACCGCGTGGCTGCCGCCGGGGCTCTGGGTCCACCTCTGGAGCGGGGACGTGGTCGGGCACGAGGTCGAGGCGGACACGGTCACGGTGGCGGCGCCGCTGGGCGAGCCGGCGGTGTTCGTGCGGCCGGAGAGGTACCCCGAGATCGTCGCCGCGCTGCAGGCCGAGGGGATCGCGGTGGGCGGGCCCGGGGCGGGCGCGGGGCCGACGATCGCGTGCGGCGAGACGGTCACCGGCGACACGACCACGAACACGGCCTGGTGGGACGCCTACGAGTGCAACGTGGGCAACTACGAGGCGCCCGAGGCCGCCTTCACCTGGATCGCGCCGGGGGACGTCGACGCGACGTTCGCGCTGGTCGACCCCGTCCCGATGGAGGTCAACCACGACGTCGTCGTCCTCGGACCGGACGGGTGCGTGACGTGGGGCGCCAACAGCGCGACCTTCGAGGCCGTGGCGGGAACCGAGTACCGGCTCGTGGTGGACGGCTACGACGACGACGCCGGCGCCTTCGCGGCGCGGCTCACTTGCTCGGCAGCTTCAGCCCCTTGAGCGCGTTCCACCGCGGGTCGATCTCCGGCTCGCAGGTGCACTCCTCGTGGTTCAGCTCGGCCCCGCAGCCGGCGCAGATCCCCTTGCAGCCGTCGTCGCAGAGCGGCTTCAGGGGGAGCGCGAGGTGGATCTCCTCCCGCAGGAGGCCCTCGAGGTCGACGACGTCGTCGACGATCTCGGAGCGGTCGAGGTCGTCGTCGTGGAGCTCGACCTCCTCGTCGGAGTCGGGCTGCGCCTCGCGCAGGAGGATCTGGAAGATCCGGCGCTCGACGTCCTGCCGGTAGGGCTGGAGGCAGCGGACGCAGGTGAGCCCCAGGGTCGCCGCCAGGATGCCCTCGACGTCGACCCGCTTCGGCCACCGCTCGAGCTTGACGTCGGCGCTGCCGGAGGGGGCCTCGCCGGTCTCCGACGCCTCGCCGAGGAGGGCCGCGAAGGGCGCGACGGACTGGTCCACGACGACCTGCTCGCCGAGGTCGGGGATCTCCTCGACGGGGATCCTCAGCGGGTTCTTGCGGGCGGGGAGGGTCACTCGGCCGCCTGCGCGATGCCGATGGCGTCCCGGATCCGGCTCAGCGCCTTGTCCCGACCGAGGGCCGACAGCGTCTCGAAGATGCCGGGCGAGACCTTTGTCCCGGTGACGGCGACGCGGAGCGGCTGGGCGATCTTGCCCATCCCCAGCTCCAGCTCCTCCATCACCCCCTTGGCGGCCCCCTCCAGCGCGTCCTCGCTCCACTGGGGGAGCGGCTCGAACGCGGCGAGGCTGGCCTCCAGGGCGGGCAGCGTGGCCTGCTTGAGGAACTTCTTGGAGGCCTTCTCGTCGTAGGCGATCGCGTCGTTCCAGTAGAAGGCGCCCTGGTCGCGGAGCTCGACGACGGTCCGCGCCCGCTCCTTGAGGGTGTCGACCTGCTCGACGGTCCCCCCCACCATCGCGGCGAGGTCGTCCGACGGGGTCCGCTTCATCCACTGGTGGTTGGTCCACAGCAGCTTCGACGGGTTCCAGACGCCGGCGGCCCGGCCGCACGCCTCGAGGCTGAAGAGGGCGATCAGCTCGTCGCGCGAGAAGATCTCCTGGTCGCCGTGGGACCAGCCGAGGCGGGCGAGGAAGTTGACCATGGCGTCGCTCAGGTAGCCCTCGTCGGCGTAGGCCATGACGTTGGTCGCGCCGTGGCGCTTGCTCAGCCGCTTCTTGTCCTCGCCGAGGATGAGCGGCACGTGGGCGAAGGTCGGCGGGGTCAGGCCGAGCGCCTCGTAGATGAGGATCTGCTTGGGCGTGTTGGCGAGGTGGTCGTCGCCGCGGACGACGTGGGTCACCTCCATCGTGTGGTCGTCCACGACGACGACGAAGTTGTAGAGGGGGTCGCCGTTGGCGCGGACGATGACCTGGTCGCCGAGCTCGGCGGTGTTGACGACGACGCGCCCCTTGACGAGGTCGTCGATGACGATGTCGCGGTCGTCGGGGACGCGGAGGCGCCACACGAAGGGGCGGTCGTCGCCGGCCCACGTCGCGGGATCGAGGTCGCGGCAGGTGCCGTCGTAGATGGGCTTGCGACCGTCGGCGTAGGCGGCCTTCCGCTTGGCGTCGAGCTCCTCGCGGGTGCAGAAGCAGCGGTAGGCGTGGCCGCTGTGGAGGAGGCGCTGGACGTAGTCGGCGTAGATCGCCTTGCGCTGGGACTGCCGGTAGGGGCCGTTCGGGCCGCCGACGTCGGGTCCCTCGTCCCAGTCGAGGCCGAGCCAGCGCAGGGCGTCGAGGATCGCGGCGATCGACTCCTCGGTGGACTTCTCGGCGTTGGTGTCCTCGATCCGGAGGATGAACCGGCCGCCGTGGCGGCGGGCGAGGAGCCAGCAGAAGAGCGCGGTCCGGGCGCCCCCGATGTGGAGGAAGCCGGACGGGCTCGGGGCGAAGCGGGTGACGGGCGGCGCGGTCACGGTCATGGCGGGGGCTCTATACTCGCGAGTGCCGTGCGTCAACTGATCGTCTTCGCCGCCGTCCTCTGCCTCCTCCCCGCCTCGGCCGCCGGCTTCACGCTGGCGACGGACACCGGCGACGACACGGGCAACCCGCTGATGTGGGACCTGGACGAGACGGACGGCGAGGTCCGCATCCGGCACCACCACCTCGGCGGCGCGGGCCACCCCGCGTGGCTGCTCCAGGGGTCGGCCCGGAACGCGCTGCGGAGCTGGGTGGAGGTTCCGTCGGCGGACTTCGACTTCAGCGAGCGCGGGGTGTTCACGGGGACGGCGTGTCCGCACGCGATCCCCGGCGACGACATGCTGATCCAGCAGGTCTGCGGCGGCGACATGCCGGAGCACGACGGGCGGAACGCGTTCTTCTTCATCGAGACGGTGTGGCCGTTCGGGGAGGAGGTGATCGCGCTGACGACGCTGTCGTGGTCGGAGGGCGGGACGCTGGTGGACGCGGACATCGCCTACAACGGGCTCGACTACCTCTGGAGCGCCCTCGGGGAGCCGGCCGCCGGCGAGGTGGACTACGAGTCGATCACGCTCCACGAGGTGGGGCACCTGCTCGGGCTCGGCCACTCGACCGAGCCCGGGGCGGTGATGCGGGTGGACTACGAGACGGGGACGATGGTGCGGTCGCTGGGCGCGGACGACGCGGCGGGGGTGGGGTTCCTGTACCCGTGCGCCTCGGGGAGCTGCGTGGGCGCGGTGGAGCACCCCGCGGTGGACAAGTGCTCGACGGCGGGCGCGGGCCGGGCG
>CAYFOA010000098.1:0-25579 GCA_964344575.1 uncultured Rickettsiales bacterium
GCGGTATCCCCTTGAGCCGCCGGGAGATTGTCGGTTCCTGCCTGTCCCGATGACTCAGCCGGGCTTTCGGTTCGTCTGACAAACCGAAACGGGCGCTGAGGCGCTCAGGTGCAGGGGTCTGCGACGCCGCCACCGTCAGGCCACTCCTCAGGGCAGCGCGCGTCTTCCCCGTCCGGCCCGAAGCAGGTCCAGGTCTCGACGTCGAACGGATTCGTGTCACAGAGCCCCGCCCCCAGGAGGTAGCCGTCCGGGTGGAACACGCGCCACGTCCCGACCCTGTCTCCTTCTTCGTAGCGGCCATCGGAGTGAAGGAAGCCGGTCGGGTGGTAGGACCGGTAGACGCCGTGGCGCTTACCGTTCCTCCAATCACTGACGTCGTCAAGAGCGCCGTCCTCCCACCACCGCATCCAGAGTCCATCGCGCTCGCCGTGGCGGTAGCTGCCGATCGTGTTGCGCGCCCCGTTCTCGTGCCAAGCGACCCAGACGCCGTGAAGCTCACCATCGAGATGGGTTCCCATCTGGGACGGTCGATGCTCCGGGTCGGACTGCCAGCGACGAAACGGGCCGTGCGGGGTCCAGTCGGGGCGGCGGCAGACCTCCGCGCGCACCCCCTCGCGAGGCACGCCGTCGAGCTCGGTCCCCTCCGGGCACTCCAGCGGCGCGGGCCAGACCCGGGGCGCCGGCGTCGGGGGCGGAGGAGGCGGGGGCCGAGGCGTCACGACCGCGGGTGCCGGCTCGGGCTCGAGGATGGACGGCGTCCAGCAACCCGTCAGGGCGACGAAGGCGATTGCAGCGAGCGGAGAGCGAACGGATGACGAGCGCATCAGTAGTGCTCGTCAGGGTAGCCGAGGGTCGCCATCGCCAGCTTCCAGCCGTCGGCCATGCGATTCAGCTCGTCTCGGTAGGTCATCGCCCAGCGCGCGAAGGAGCGCACCTGGACCATCGCGTCCATCAGGGCCTTCTGCCCGGGGTCCGGCACCCCCCCGAGGCCCCGCCCCAGGTCACGCTGGTCGAACCAGAACACGAAGGCCTCGTTCTCGACGGCCGCCGCGGCCTCGGAGCACGTCGCCTGGGCCTCGCGCACCAGCGACGCCATCACGAGCAACGCTTCGTTCCGGGTCATCCGATGCTCGGGTGTGCTCGACGGCGCGTCCATCGCCGCCCCCGCGGCCCGGTAGGCGTTCCGCTTGTGCTCCATCGCGTCGGCGAGCTCCAGCGCCGCGACCTCGAGCTCGACGCGACCCGCCTGCAGACCGTGGCGGGCTGCGGCGATCCGGGCTCGGAGCGCGTCGTCGATCCCCTCGCCGATGGCCGCCTCCGCCTGCTCCAGCCGGAGGTCGATCTCCGCCAGCTCCTCGGCGTGCTTCAACCTCGCGATGCCCGCGGCCGTGCCGGCGACGAGACCGCCCACCCGACCGGGGCCGCGACGCCGTGCCTGGCCCGCATCGGCGACCACTTCGGCGACGTCCACGCTGACCCCCAGCAGCAGGCCGGTGGCGGCGCGCACCGCCTCGATCGAGCGTTCGATCCCTGCCCGCTCGGCCTCGGCCGCCCGGCGCGCGAGCGTCCCGAGGTGAGCCCCCAGGTCCGCCTCCACCGCCTGGAGCGCCGCGACCCCGCCGGTCAGGCTCAGGTGGCCCGCCGCGAACCGGCGAAGCGCCCCGGAAACGGACTCCTCGGAGCTGGCGGCCCTCAGAGTCCCGGTCTCGCCTGAGTCGCGCATGTTCTGGAGATCTGGAACGGTCCTTTGCCGTTCCGCCCCCAGCCACCCCCCCTCCTCGTCCGTCAGCAACCCGATCGCCTTCGCCGGGTCCGCGGACAGGCCCGAGTTCGCCTCGTGGTGCTTCAGGTCCGCCAGCGACTCCCACATCAGCTGCTGGTGGAACCGCCAGAAGTTGAACGCCACGATGAACGGGTCCACGTGGGGGGCGAACCGGTCGTGCGTCCTCGGCGTCGTCCAGTCCGGCACATCCGACGCGCGCATGGGCGGGGGCACACGCGTCTTGAGGACTTCGACCTTGAACTCCTCGGCGTGCAGCTCGATCGCGCGGCCGGGCGCGCTCACCGTGTCCAGCGGATCGGCGGGATCTTCCCTCGCCGGGGCTTCGTTCGCGCTGCGCTGCACCGCCTCCCGACGCGGGGACGGCCACTGCGACACCGGACCTCGTTCTACGACTCCCGGGGGCGCCTGGTTCGCGGCCGGGCCACGAACGGCCGGGGACTCCATCTTCGTTCGTGCGGTCATCTCGTCGTCCTCCGCCCCCCAGACGACGCCTCCGCGCGACCGTGTCGACTCTTGACGATCTCTTGACGAACGGACCGCGCAAACCTGTGACCCCTCGGTTACCTGACGATCGTTATTTCTCCTCGCGAACGAACGGAACGGTGCGGCCCATGAAGAAGCAGACAATCGCTTGCTTCCTCCTCCTCCCTCTGGCCGCGCCCCTCTTCGGGTGTCCTCCCTCACCTGAAGAGGATCCCGTCGACCCGTGTGCCGCCCAGGTGGAGAGCACCTGGGACGGGTCGACGCTCGGCGCCGTCGTCGAGGGCTGTGCGTCGGTCGAATTGACCGCGCGCACCCTCGGCGGCGGGGCTTGGGAGGTCTCCCTCAGCCAGAACGCAGACGGGGCGTGGGTGCCGGCCCTGACGGCGTCCGGCGGCGACGCGACGTTCGAGGGGCTCGTGCTCGAAGGCTCGTGGACGACCGCCGGGGACGGCGACGCCGTGCTCTGGCGGCAGGGCTACCAGTCCTGGTCGTGGTCCGGAGTGATGGCGCTGGAGGCGCTGACGCTGGACGACGAGACGGGGCTGCCCGTGGTCGGCGGCGACGGCGACGCGCTGACCGTGGTCGACGAGGAGCCGGGCACGTCGTGGTGGGCCGGCCTGGTCGGCCGCGACGGCGGCGGGTCGCTCCTGCTCGGCGCCCAGGGCGCGACGAAGACGAGGTTCTGGACGGCGTTCGACGACGGCGGGCGCGCCTGGGCCGTCTGGGGCGGGCGCGGCGACGCGATCGAGGTGACCGCGGGGGAGACCCTGACCCTGGACCCGCTGTGGCTGGGGGTCGCCTCCGACGCGTTCGCGCTGCACCGCCGCTACGCCGACGCGGTGACGTCCCGGGTCGGCGCGCGAACGCTGGACGTCGACCCGATCACGGGCTGGGCGACGTGGTACTACCACTTCGAAGACGTCACCGAGGAGCACGTCCGCGCGAACTTCGCGCCCGCCGCCGCGCTGGGGCTGGAGGTCTTCCAGATCTACGACGGCTGGCAGCAGGTGTGGGGCGACTGGACGGCGGACGACGGCTTCCCCAGCGGCATGGCCCAGCTGGCGTCGGACATCGCCGGCGAGGGCTTCGTCGCCGGGCTCTGGCTGGCGCCGCTGTACGTCGATCGCAGCACGACGACGTACGCGGAGAACCCGTCGTGGTGGGTCCGCGGGCGGGACGGCGAAGAACTCTCGTTCTCCAACCTGAACACGGGCGACTACGCCGTCCTCGACGTCACCCACCCCGACGCCGCGGCGTGGCTCCACGACGTCATCGCGGGCCTGCGCGCGGACGGCTGGGACTACTTCAAGTTCGACTTCCTCTACGCCGGCGCCCAGGTCGGACGCCGCCACGAGGCGAACGTGACCGGCGTCGAGGCGTACCACCGCGCCCTGACGATCCTCCGCGAGGCCGCCGGGGACGACGCCTGGCTGCTCGCCTGCGGGGCGCCGTTCCTTCCCTCGGTGGGCTACGCGGACAGCTACCGGACGGGCGCGGACATCGCGTTCGGCTTCGACCGCCGCCCCCAGCTCGGCTACCTCCGCTGGCAGGGGCGCGCGACGGCGGCGCGGTCGTGGACCAACGACCGGTGGTGGTGGATCGACGCCGACCAGATCCTCGTGCGCGAGCCCTTCACCGACGACGAGGCGACCGGCGCGGTGGTCGCCAACGCGGTCTCCGGCGGCGTCTGGATGCTCGGCGACGACCTCCCCGTCCTCGACCCGGCCCGCGCGGACCTCGCGATGACGGACGCGGCCGTCGCCCTGCGCGGGCTCACGCCGCGGCCGCACGCCCCGCTGGCGGCGGTCTCGGGCCTCGACGGCGGCCCCGTCCTCGAGCTCGCCGTCCCCGACGACGCCGTCCCCACGACGTGGACGTTCCCCGACGGCACGGTCGCGCTCCTGAACCTGTCGGAGCTGCCCGTCGTCGTTGACGGTCCGGGCGGCACGGAGCTGCTCAGCGGCGCGACGGCCGAAGCCGGGTCCCGCACGCTGGCGGCCGGCGCCGGGGAGCTCTGGCGCCCCTGAACCCCAGCGACCGATCTGTCACCCAAACCGTGACAGATCGGCGTCTGGACCGCCCCAAACGCGATCTCGTCACGGTTTGCGTGACGGAATCGCGCCCGGCCTGGGTTCGGTCTAGAGCGTCTTCAGGTACTCGAGCAGCGCGTCGCGCTCGTCCTCGGTGAGGTCCTCGCCGTAGAGGTGGCCGCCGTTGGCGTAGCCCCAGAGCGTGGTGTCGAGGAGGCGCTTGCGGACGTACTCGTCGTCCTCGTCCGCGTGGCCGTGCTCCCAGACGTCGTGGTTCCAGCCGACGTCCGTCGTGTCGTAGTCGTCGTCGAGGAACGACCGCACCCAGTACGTCGGGCGGGAGGAGGGGTCGAGCAGCGCCCGCAGGGTGGGGACGCTGCCGTTGTGGAGGAACGGGGCCGTCGCCCAGATGCCGTCCAGCGGCGGCGGCATGTAGCCCGTCGGCGACGTCGCCCGGGACAGCTCGCCGTAGACGCTGTCGTTGTACCAGTCGACGTAGTGGTCGGCGAACTGCCCGCCGCCACCGACCAGCTCGTTGTCCGTCCCCACGTCGTCCGCGTCGATCAGCCGGTTGGGGTAGTGGGCGTTCGCCCCGTACGTGCCGTGGCATTCGCTGCACGTCGCCTCGAAGACGGCCTCGCCGTCCGCCGCCAGGTCGTCGTCGATCCCCCACGGCCACGCCGGCGGCTCCAGCTCCATCATCCAGGCGCGGACGTCGACGAACAGCTCGTCCACCCACTCGACCTCGGCGACCTCCTCGGAGCACAGCAGCGTCCCCAGGATCATCCCCCGGACCTGGTCGCCCCGGGCCCCGCCGGTCGCGAACAGGGCGTTCTTCTTCGCCACCCGCCACAGCGGCGGGACCTTCATCGGGAGCGCGCCGTCGGTGTACGGCGGCGTCTCGATGAGCGGCTCGTCCGACCACGCCAGCGTCTCCCGGTCCCGGTGCGCCATCAGGATCGCGGCCATGTTGTCCGCCGGGTTCGCGCCGCGCGTATGCGTCTGCAGGTACGGCGCGATCGTCGTCACCGACCGCGCCCACCGCCGCGCCTCCGCCTTCTCCGCCTCGGTCTGCGCGAACTGCTCCACCAGCGGCGCCATGTCCGCCTCGGGGACCGACGTGTAGTCCGCGGAGGCGTTCCCCAGCCCGACCACCAGCTCGCCGTTGATGCGCCCCGCGTGGCACGCCATGCAGTTGCTGCTGACGAGGTCGACGCCCCCCTCGGTCGTGAACGCCGTCCAGTTGTAGGCGATCTCGGCGTTGCGCCCCGTCCGGCCGGGGATCAGCTCCTCGGGGGTCGCGGGGGAGACCGCGATCTCGAACACCGACCAGGGGATGCCGCAGCTGATGTAGCCCTCGTTCACGAACGCGTCGTACCCCGCATCGGGATCGCCCTCCCGCTGCGGCTCCGCGGGGATCGCGTCGGGCCAGACGTAGGGTTCGGGCGGCGGCTCCGCGCCCGGGGCGCAGCCGACGACGACGAACACCATCAGGGTCGCGGCGCGGGTCACGGCGGGGAGCCTAGATCAGCGGCTGCGTGTCGTCTCCTCCCGCGGCCCCCGAGGTCACAACCGACCCTGTGACCCCCCCGTGACAGGGGGGCTGCGAGGGTGGCGTCATGACGATCCCGGCGCGCCTTCTCTCCGCCCTCCTCGCGCTCCCCCTGGGCGGGTGCGAGCTCGCCGCGTCGGCGGCGACGGTCCCCCCGACCGCCCCCTCCGAGTACGCCGCCGGAGGCCCGACCGACGACGGCACGCCGCGGGCGGACGAGTGCTCGCCCGTCGCCCAGATCGAGTGCGGGGGCGTCGTGTCCGCCGACACCGCCGACTTCAACCACGGCGCCACCTGGGAGGTCGACTCCTACCCCGTCGCCGTGGGGCGGTTCGACGGGCCCGAGATCGCCTACGCGCTCGAGGCGCCGGCCACCGGCGACGTCACCTTCCGACTGGTCGACCCCGTCCCCACGTTCGTCGATCACGACGTCTTCGTGCTCCGCTCGTCCGACGGCGCCTGCCGGGGCGAAGACGCGGTCGCGCGCGGCGCCAACGGGGTCACCGTCGAGCTGACCGCGGGCGAGTCGGTCTACGTCGTCGTTGACGGCTACGACGGCGCGATGGGCGGGTTCACGCTGGCGGTGGACTGCGACGGCGTCGAAGCCGGCGGCGCGGGCGAGCCCCCCGCCGACGAGCCCCCCGCCGACGCGAGCGACCCCGACTGCGCCGGGTACCACTCCGACGAGCAGGAGTCGGCCCCGATCCAGACCGTCGCCGCCCTCCCCGCCCGCGCGTGGGACCTCACGTGGCAGCGGCCGGCCGCGTACACGAGCTGGATCGACTTCGACGGCAGCGTCGGCTCGGCGGCCGTGCACGAAGGGATCGACTACGTCCACGACGACGAGTCGGACGCCGTCGTCGACGTGATGGCGGCCGCCGGCGGCACCGTCGCCTACGTCCGGACCGGCTGCCCGGAGTCGAGCCGCTTCGGCCGCAACGACGCCCTCCGCGAGTGCGGCAGCGGCTGGGGCAACCACGTCATCGTCGACCACGGCGAGGGCCTGTTCAGCCGTTACGCCCACCTCGCCGACGGCGACGTCCGCGTCGAGGCCGGCGACGTCGTCGCCCGCGGCCGGCCCCTCGGGGGCATGGGCAACAGCGGCCGCTCCGAGACCCGCCACCTGCACTTCGAGGTCGGCTCCGACGACGAGCCGTTCGACCCCTGCGCGCCGGCCCGTTCCTTCGACTTCGTCCACCCCCCCGCGCCCCTCGGCGCGGCTCCCTGAAACGAGGCTCCCTCATGCGTTTCACCTCCTTCCTTCCGTTCGTCGCGGTCCTGCCGCTGCTCCTCGGCAACACCTCCTGCGAGGCCCCCGCGGCCGCGGCCGAGCTCGGCGACCACGACGACACGTCCTTCCACTCGGGCGACGAGGGCGCCGCCGAGTACGGCGCCTTCTGCGCGCCCGTCGCGCCGGTCACGTGCGGCGAGCTCCTCGTGGGCGACACAGCCGACTTCAACTACGGCGCAACCGACGTGCTGGACCACTACCCAATCGCCGTCGGCAACTACTCGGGCGCCGAGATCGCCTACCGCTTCGACCCGCCGACCTCCGGCGAGGTCACCTTCAAGCTGATCGCGCCGGACCCGACGACGGTCAACCACGACGTCTTCGTGCTCGACGCCTCCGAGGGTTGCACCAACTCCGCCGCCATCGCGCGCGGCTTCAACGACGTCACCTTCGACGCCGACCCGGCGAAGCGCTACTACCTCGTCGTCGACGGCTACGACGGCGACGAGGGCCTCTTCGGCGCGCAGGTCGTGTGCGACGACCCGACGTACGAGCCCCCGGCGCCGGAGCCCGAGCCCGAGGCTGCGTCCTGCGCGTTCGGCGCCACGGCGTGGGAGACGATGGGCTCCCCACACTTCGACTGGACCGAGGGCGTCGAGCACTGGACGTCGCCGTCGCAGATGCCGTCGGTGGCGCGGAATCAGCTGGACGTCGGCTGGGAGCGGTTCGCCGGCGAGGCCGACGGCATGGTGGCGGTCTGGGACCTCGTCGACGCCGACGGCGTGCGGCTCGACCACCTCCAAATGGCGGGCGGCGGCCCCGGCTTCGACTGGCTCCGGTTCGAGCTCCGGGCCGGCGCGACCTTCGGCTTCATCTTCCGCGAGGGCACCCTCGACCTCGAGGCCTGGGACGTCGACCACGAGATCCAGGACTGTCGCGTCGAGGCCCCCGCGGGCTCCTAGTCGATCCCGAACCCGAACAGGAACTGAAGGTGCAGCGCGAAGGCGTGGTCGACGCCGTCGATCACGGCGTCCTGCCACAGGTGGTTGGCCTCCAGCTTGATTCCGACGCCGGCGAACACCTCGTCACGTCGCCGGGCGAGCTCGATGCGGACGCCCTCGTGGACGCCCGCGCTGACCGTGCGGCCCCCGATCTGGCCGCCGGGCTTGATCCACCCCAGCCCCGGGCCGCCGAACACGACGATGCGGACCGACTCGGTCGCGGGGATCCCGAGCTGGAAGGTCAGGTAGTTCGTCGACCGCGCGGCGACCCGCTCGTCGGCCTCCTTGAACGTCTGGTCGGCGCTCCACCGGCCCTCGATCTCGAGCCCGAACGGGCCCGCGAACACGCCCCCGCCGACGTTGAACGACAGCCCCGCCTGCTCGATGGTGCCGGACGCGCGGAACCCCGTGCCGGCGAAGAAGTACCCCTCCCCCCAGCCGTCCGCCCCGGACGCCGGCGCAGGGACCAGCACCGCGACGAGGGCGGCGCCGAGGGCCAACGAGCAGAGGCGGTCAGCGCGCAATCTTCGCTCCGATCAGCAGGGTCCCGGCGGTGACGTGGTCCAGCGGCATGGCGGCGTCCTCCTGCTGGAGCTGCTGCTGCTCGATCCGGACGCCCATGAAGAAGCCTTCGCCCGCGGTGATGTTGAACTGCACGAACTCGTACGCGCCGCCGGCGAGGGTCACGTCGTTGGTCGTGCCGGGGCCGCGCCGGTAGCCCCCGACCGCGCCCCCGCCCCCGAGCCAGATGCTCAGCGGTCCCGGCAGCGGCACCGCGAACGCAGCGAAGCCGCGGAGGCCGAGGCGCCAGTAGGTGCGGGCGGCCTTGGGGCGCCAGCGGTTGTCGCTGACCCAGTCCAGCTCCCCCCCGAGGGCGACGTACGGCAGCTTGACGCCGAACGTCCACCGCACGGCCCCCGCCTGGACCTTGTCGCTCCAGGACCGCTGGCTGCCGAGCTGGAGGCCGGTGAGCAGCGCGGGTCGGAAGCTCATCTGCGGCGACGGCGGCGACGGCCGCGGCGTCGAGTCGTCCTCCGGCGGGGGCGGCGTCCCGGGACCGGCAACGCCCGGGCCCCACGGCGGGTTCGTCGTCGCCCCCGTGTACGTCGTCGACGGGATCGGCGGCGGCTGCCCCGTGTCCGGCGCCTTCTCCACGAACGGCCGCTCGCCCGTCTGCACCTCCGGCCGAGCGGCGAGCTCGTCGCGGCGCGTGCAGGAGTCCTGGTGCTCCAGCGCGCAGCCGGCGCTGTAGGCGGTGTTCGCCTTGTCGAGGTCGACCGTCGCCCCCGCGAGGCCGTCCCGGTAGGTGTTGCCGAGGTTGCGGCAGGCCGACCCGAAGCCCCGCTCGCAGGCCTCCCGCATCATCCACACCGCGTGCAGGAGGTTCTGCTGCACGCCCCGCTGGTCGAGGTAGAGGACGCCGAGGCTGCTGCAGCCGTTGACGTAGCCGAGGCTGCAGGCCCGCTCGTACAGCTGCGCGGCGCGGGTCGCGTCGACCGTGAGCCCCCCGCGACCCTGCGAGTACGAGTAGCCGAGCTCGAAGCAGGCGTTGCCGGCGCCCTGCCCGCACCCCAGGGCCAGCAGCTGGAGGCCGATCGCGGGCTCGGAGGGCACGCCGTGCTCCCCCTTGAGCGTCATCCGCCCCGCGATGCCGCAGGCGCCCGCGTCCCCCGCCTCGCACGCGTCCCCGTACGCGACGAACGCGTCGAGGTAGCGCTCCTCGGCCCACGCCGCGTGCCCCTCCGCCACGCAGAGGCGGGGGTCGCCGAGCGCGCACGCCTTCACCTTGAGCTCCAGCGCCGCGTCCTCGTCCTTCTCCACCCCGACGCCGAAGGTGTACATCGTGAAGAGCGACGTGCAGGTGCGCGGGTCGCCCTCGCCGCCGCCGCGGACCGACTTGCACTCCGCCTGGACCTTCTCCCCCACGCTCCCGTCGTAGGCCTCGGTGAGGACGTCGCACGACGCCTGGTCGCCCCCGTCGCAGGCGTACCCCCGGTAGTGGAGGGCCTCGACGGAGCCGTACGCCTGGGCGCGGCCGAAGTCGACGAGGGCGGCGGCGGCCGAGCACGCGGCCTCGACCAGGCCCTGGCTGCAGAAGTGCTTCAGCGCCTCGGTGTCGGAGACCAGCTCGGGGAACGCGGGCTCCTCCGCGCGGTCGTCGGCGAGGGCGCAGGCGATGCCGCCGGGGTCGTTCTTGCACGCCTTGGGGAGCCACTCCTCGAACCCGCCGGACGAGCCCAGCCGGGTGCCGGCGAGGTTGAAGGCGCGGAAGACCGACGCGCAGGTCGTCGGGTGCACAGCGCAGGAGGAGGCGGCGTCGTCCAGCCAGCCGGGGTCCGGGTAGCCGAAGAGGAGCTGGTCGACGAACACGCTGGACTCGCCCAGCTCCATGCGGAACGTTTCCGGGTGCTCGCCCACCGCCCCCCTCCAGATGAGGCAGGACGCCTCGTTGCCGGAGAGGCAACCGTGGTGCGCGATCCGCGCGGCGCGCATGCCCGCGACGGCGTCCCCGCTGAGGAGCAGCTCCGCCGCGAACCGGGCGCACCCGCCGTCGTCGCCCCCGGCGCACTGGAGCGCGTACAGCCGGCGCTCGTCCTCGAGCGACAGGCCCGTGGGCTGGTCCCCGCGCAGCCACGCCGCCCACACCGGGTCCCCGACCCGGGCGGCCGCCGCTTCGCACTTCCCCTCGTCCCCCTCCAGGCAGGCCTCGATGTCGTTGCCGACGTACGGCTGCAGCGTGGCCAGGTCCAGGGCCGACGCGGGGAGCGGGGCGAGGAGGGCGACCGCCAGGGCGGCCGCGGCGAGGAGGGTGGCGCGGCGCATCCCCGAGACGATACGCCGGTCGCTCACGGGCGCGCCTCCTCGTAGCGGACTTCGAGGCGGACGAGGCGCTCCGCGAGGGCGTCGAGGCCGGCCCGCTTGGCCAGCGGCGTGGCCCAGCGGAGCGCGCGGCGGCACTCGTCGTCCCACCGGCGCCAGCGGTCCAGCCCGTCGATCCGGGCCAGCGTCTCGGTCAGCCCGTCCTCGTCGGCAGCGGCGGCGAGGACGGGCAGCCTCAGGAGGTCCACGACCTCCAGCATCGCCTCGTGCCCCTGCTCCAGCCACACCTCCCGGGCCAACTCCAGCGGGACCTCAGCCTCGGCGAACCGGGCGCCCTCCATGAGGACGACGGCGAGGTTGATCCGGACCAGCGCCGCCCACGCGTGCCGCGCCTCGTCGTAGAGGACCAGGGCCTCCCGCAGCGCGGCCTCGGCGGCGGCGAGGTCCCCGGCTTTGCGGGCGGTGTCGCCGAGGACGTTGAGGACGTTCGCGAGGCGAACCAGCGCGCCGGCCCGCTCGGCCTGGGTGCGGGCGCGGTGCAGGTACGGCATCGCCGCCGCGGGGTCGCCCCCGGCGACGATCGCGCCGAGGTGGAGGCAGGCGTCTCCGGCCATGGTGACGTCCCCCGCCGCTTCCGCCACGTCCAGCGCCCGCAGGGCGTAGTCCCGCGCGCGGCGGTCGTCGCCCTGGCGCTTGAAGACCTCCGCGAGCCCGAGCCACGCGCGCCCCATCCCCCGCCGGTCGTCCAACCGGGCGAGGATGGAGTGGGCGTGGCGGAAGAGCCGGATCGCGCCGGCGCCGTCTCCGAGCAGGTGAGACGTCCAGCCCAGCGACGTCGCGGCCGCCGCGGTGGGGCCGCGGAGGTCCGCCGCGACGGCGAGGTCGTACGCCCGCCGGAGCGCCTCGCGAGACGCCTCCAGCTCGCCGCCGTCGCGCCACAGCTTGCCGACCATGGCCAGCGCCTCGACGTGGACCTCCGTCGCCTCGGCCGCCGCGGCGTCCTCCGCGAGCGCCTCGACCCCCACCCGCAGCTCGGCCCAGGGCTCGCCGAGCTGCCGCCGGAGCATCCACCCGCGGAGGGAGCAGCGGAGCGCTCCGGGGCCCGCTCGGGAGGGCCGCTCGCCGCCAGCGCGTCCCCGAGGAGACCCGCGAGGCGGAGGGCGCCGGACGGGTCGCCGGTCCGATCACGGTGCTCCAGCGCCGTCCACAGGTCCGGTGCGGCCCGCCCCGGACGGTCGGCGGCGAGGCGGTGGCGGGCCCGCTGTTCAACCGCTGCGGGATCGTCGTCGTCGGCCAGGGCGTCGGCGCAGCGCGCGTGCAGCTCGGGGCCCCGCCCCGCCTCGTCCGCGGTCCGGAGGACCGACTCCCGCGCCATCCCGTGGGCAAACCGCCAGCCGTCGTCCTCGGCCGTCGCGAGCCCCGCGTCGAGGAGGCGGACGAGCAGCGGACCGAGCACGGCGGAGGGGACGTCCGACGCCGCCCGCCACCGGCCGAAGTCGACCGCCGCGCCGAGCGTCGCCCCCACCTCCAACGCGGTCCTCGCCTCGGCGCCGAGCCCGGCCAGCGCGTCGTCGAGGCGGGACGCCCAGAGGACGTGGATGTCGTCGGGGAGGGTGAGGTCCGCGCCGGGCGTAGGGACGAACCCGCCCCGCGACGCCGTCAGCACGCCCCGCGCGACCCAGTCGCCGACGAGCTGCAGCGCGAACAGGGGCGAGCCCTGGGTCCGGCGGGCGACCTCCGCCGCGAGCTCGTCGTCCAGGCCGAGCAGCTCCCCCACGAGGCGCCGGTGGTCGTCGGCGGGGAGGGGCTCGACGGCGAGGTCGGCGACGGCGTCGAGCCCGCGCAGCGCGTCCAGCCGGTCGGCCGCGTCGGATCCCGGGTCGAGCGCCTCGGAGCGGGCCGTGGCGAGGACGAGGACGGGGTGCCGGGACGACGTCCGGCGGGCGACGAGGTGGACGGCGAGGCCAACCGCGTCGGCGCCCCACTGCACGTCGTCGAGCCACAGGAGGACGGGCCGGCGGGCGGCGGCGAGCGCGAGGAGCTCGACGGCCACCTGGTAGCGCTGCTCGGGATGCTCGAAGCGGACGTCATGGCCGTCGTTCGCGGCGCGGGACGTCCCCGGCCGGATCAGCTCGCAGGTCGCCGCCTTCAGGTAGGGGTCGTCGGCGCCGTGGGCGGCGAGCCAGCGCGCGACGGCGAGGACGAGCCCGCTCCCCTGCGTCCCGCGCACGCCGAGGGCGCGCGCCAGCATCGGCCCGAGGCCGTCGGCGCCACCGGACGGGCGGCTGTGGACGGCGCGCCAGACCGACCCCACGCCGAGCTCCTCCGCGCGCTCGCCCATCCACCCGACGAGCCGGCTCTTGCCGACCCCGGCGGGGCCGTGGACGACGACGGCGCGCGACGCCCCCTCCCGGACGACGTCGTGCAGCGCGCCCCAGATCCGGTCCCGCTCCGCCTCCCGCCCCACCAGCGGCACGGTCCGGCTCGCGTACAGCCCCAGCCCGGCGCCGAGGAGCCGCGGCGGGGGGGCGGCGTCGCGGCGGCGCCAGTCCTCCGGCAGCGGCGGGCGGGGGTGAGCGCGGGCCGGGCCGGGCTCGTCGTTCGTGCCCGCGGGGGTCGGCTCGTCCGCCCCCGACAGCGCCGCTGTCCACGCCAGCGCCGTCGCCTCGACCCGCGTCGCGGCGGCCGACACGGTCAGCGCCTCGGTGTGCTCCGGCTCGCTCCCGAGCGACCGGAGCTGCGTCCGCGTCGCCCGGCCGAGCACCTCGGCGGCGGGGATCAGGTCCGCGGCGAGCTCCTCCTCGGGCTCCGCGGGCGCCAGCTCGCGCAGCGCCCAGGCCGCGTCGGCGGCGCACTCGAAGCGGTCCTCGACGCGGCGCGCGAGCATCGTGTGGAGCCAGTCCACGAACGGCCCGGGCACGGGGTCCAGCGGCTCCAGGACGGGGAGCTGCCCCCCCACGTGGGCGGCGACCAGCTTCGGCACCGAGACGTGGGTCCCGTAGGGCGCGTCGCCCGCCACCAGGGCCCACGCGAGGCAGCCGAGGCTGTACAGGTCCGTCCACGGCCCCATTCGGCGCCAGTCCCCGAGGAGCTGCTCCGGGGCGCAGTACGACGGGCTCCCCGCGAAGCTCTCCTCGGCCGCGATCTCGCCGCTGCGGGGGTCCGCCACGCGGGCGATGCCGAAGTCCGTCAGCTTCAGCCCCGGCCGTTGATCCAGGGTGGTCCCCACGAGGACGTTCCCGGGCTTGATGTCCCGCTGGAGGACGCCCCGGGCGTGGCTGTGGGCGAGGGCGTCGAGCAGCGTCAGGAGGACCGGTCGGACCCGCGGCCAGCCCACAGCGCCCCGGTGCTCGAAGAGCGTCCCCCCGCTGCACAGCTCCATGACGAGCCACGGCGCGCCCTCGGCGAGCGCGCCCTCGCTCGCCTCCGCTTCGGCCTCGGTCACCTCCCCGAGGTCGAGGACGTGGACGACGGCGGGGTGGTGCAGGGACGCGACGGCCCGGACCTCGACGCTGAACCGCTCCTTGACCGCGTCCCCCCAGCGGAGCGACGGCCGCAGGACCTTGATCGCGACAGGCACGCCGTCGCGCAGGTGACGGCCTCGCCAGACGGTCCCCATGCCGCCGCGACCGAGCTGCCCCGCGAGCTCGAAGCCGCCGAGGCGGAGCGTCAACGGCCCAGGCGGCTGGCCGGTCCGTCGGCCACCGACAGCTCCGCCTCCTTCAGCGCGTCGTGGTGGAGCTCGTCGGCCCGGTCGTGGTTCCCCAGGTCGCCCTCCCGCTCGGACCAGCGCAGGAGCAGGTCGTGGCAGTCCGACCGGAGCGCCGCGTCGGTGAACACGCGCTGCGCCGCGGCCATCGTCGCGCGGGCCTCGTCGGAGCGACCGTCGGCGAACTCCAGCTCCCCGCGGGTGCGGAGGAAGACCCCCCGCATGCGCGGGCTCCCGAGCTCGGCGGCGAGCTCCAGGGCCCGCGTCAGCTGGCGCCCCGCGTCGCCGTGGCGGCCCTCCGCCACGAAGAGCTCCCCCAGCGAGCCCCGCGCCGCCGCCTCGAGGCGCGTGTGGCGGACCTCCAGCGCGATCGCCAGCGCGGCGTCGAGCGGTGCGCGGGCGCCGGCGAAGTCGCCGTGCTCGACGCGCATCGCGCCCAGGTTGACGGAGCTGACCCCCTCTCCCCCCCGGTCGCCCAGCTCGCGCCGCAGCTCCAGCGCCCGCAGCAGCTGGTCCTGGGCCTCGTCGACGCGGTTGTGGACAGCCTGCAGCGCCGCCACCGCGTCGAGCAGCTCGGCCTCCAGGGGCCGGTCGCCGAGCTCCCGGGCCGCGGCCAGCGCCCCCTCCAGCAGGGAGAGCGAGCGGGCGGGGCGGCCGCGGACGAAGGCCAGCCGACCCAGCTCGTTCAGCGCCCCCGCCTCGGTCCGGAGGTCCCGCGAGGCCTTCGCGAGGTCGAGCGCCGTCTCCAGCACCGAGCGGCACGCCTTGGTCTCCCCGGCGCTCCGCAGGGCGGCGCCGAGGGCCAGGTGGCAGCGCCCCCGCAGGGTCGGATCGTCCGCGTCGGTGGCCGCCTCGACCGCCGCGCGGCCCGCGTCGACGGCCGCCTTCAGGTCGCTGTGCACGAGCGCCCGCGCGCGGCCGCACTGGAGGGTCGCCTCCAGCACCGCCCCGGCGCCCGGCCAGGGGTCGACCCGGTCGAGGGTGCTCAGCGCCGACGTCCATCGCCCGGCGCGCATCTCCCCCTCGGCCCCGGCGAGGAGCAGGAAGGCGCGCGCCTCGTCCTCCAGCCCGGGCAGGGCGAGGGTCCGCTGGAGGAGGTCGCGGTAGCCGAGGATCGGTCCCCGGAACCGGGCCACCGCGAGCAGCGCCTCCAACGTCCCGGACGCGACGACGGCGTCTCCCCGGTCGAGGGCGCGGCGGCAGGCGAGGACCAGCTCCGCGCGGACGCCCACCACCTCGTGCAGGCCGGCGGACGTGCCGCGGGCCTCCAGCGCGTCCAGCGCGTCGGCGTCCCCCAGCCACCGGAACCACTCACCGTGGCGCGTCTCGGCGGCCGGCGCAGCGTCCCCGGCCTGCTCGGCGGCGAACTGGCGGACGGCCTCGAAGAGGCGGAGCCACGGCGACCCTGGACCCCCGCCGGGGGGCGGGACCTGGCGCGCGAGGGACCGGTCGCAGAGGCGGCGGATGACGGGCAGCGTCGGCTGCCCGCCGAGGTCGAGGACGGCGTCGACGGCGTCCAGGGGGGCGGCCCCCACGAAGACGCTGAGCTGCGTCAGGGCGGTCCGCTCGCCCTCGTCGAGGAGCTCCCACGACGAGGCGATGGCGGCCCGCAGGCTCCCGTGCCGGGCGGGGCGGTCGGCGCGAGCCGACTGGAGCAGGTCGAGCTGGTGGGCGAGGCGGCCGGCGAGGTCGTCGGGGCCGAGGAAGCTGGACCAGCCGGCCGCCAGCTCGACGGCCAGGGGGAGGCCGTCGAGGCGGGCGAGGACGGGGGCGAGCGCGTCGTCATCGGCGTACGGGGGGAGGGCCGCGGCGCCGGCGCGGTCGCGGAAGAGGCGGGCCGCGGCGGCGGCATCGAGGGGCGCGAGGGAGACGACCGCCTCGCCCGCGACGGCGAGGGGCGCCTGCGAGGTGGCGAGGAGCCGGACGCCCGACCGGGCGGCGCGCAAGGCGGTGACCACCGCCCCCGCGGGGAGGAGCGCCTGCTCGAGGTTGTCGAGGACGAGGACCAGCCCGGGGCGTCCGCGGAGGGCGCCCCCGAGGACGTCGGCGGGGCGGTCTCCCGCGGCCGTCAGCTCCAGCCCGAGGGCGGACGCCACGGCCGCGACGATGTCGTTCTCGCTGGTCGCGCCGGCGAGGGCGACGAGGCGGATCTCCCGCGCCCGCCCGTCGTCGGCGAGGCGGTGCCCGACCTCCAGCGCGAGCCGCGTCTTGCCCGACCCCGCGGACCCCGTCAGGGTGACCAGCGCGTCGGTCGCGGCGAGCAGCTCCAGCACCCGGTCGAGCTCGCGGTCGCGGCCCACCAGGGCGCCGTCGGCGGCGGGGAGGTCGCTCTTGATGGGGACGTCGACGGGGGCCGCGACTTCGCCCATGGTGACCTCCTCGGGCCGCGGATCCCCGGCCTCGAACCGGTACCCCGCGCCGACGATCGTGAGGAGGTGGTCGGGCCGGGACGCGTCCCGTTCGACCTTCGCCCGCAGCCGCCCCATCGTCGTCTTCACCGTCCGCGAGATGACCCCGCCGCGGTACTCCCAGACCTCGCGCAGCAGCTCCCGCTGCGACACCACCGCCCCGTCCTTGGAGACGAGGTGGGCGAGCAGCTTCGTCTCGGTGGGGGTGAGGCTCCGGTCCCCGTCGGGCCATCGAGCGACGTGGGCGGCGAAGTCGATCGTGCAGCCCGCGAGCTGCAGTTTGCGCGGGACGTCACTCATCGGCGTGCAGGTTACCGACTCGAACGCGCAAGAACGAAGCCGACCCCGAGGCGGGGGACTTGCCTCGGGGCCGGCATCGTTGCTCTACATCCGCCGTAAAAGGCTGGGGAGGACGGATGGAGCGTTTCGTCGGGGGACGAAAGCTGTGGGGTCTACGGAACCGGCTTGAGCAGCTCCGACGGATCGCGGGACGCGGGCGCCGTGCCCCGGCGGTCGCCCTTGCCGTTCCCCTTCTTGGGGGGGAGCGGCTGCTCGCGCGTCTCCGTCTCGTTGGGGTTGGTCTCGGGGAGGGCCATCGCGGTCGCCATGGGGGCCCGCCGCGTGGGCGCGCGGACGGCCTCCTCGATCACGCCGGACATCCGCATCTCGCCGTCGAAGCGGACGCCCTCGTCCATCGTGATGACGGGCGAGGTGATGTTGCCGACGATGACGCCCGGGGCGCGCAGGTCGCAGCGGACGCGGGCGTTGACGTTGCCGTCGACCCGGCCCGCGATGATCACGGTGGCGACGTCGATCTCCGCCTCGAGCTCCGCGTCGGGGCCGATCTCCAGCGTGTCGTTGCTGAAGATCTCGCCCGTGAACTTGCCGTCGATCCGGACGCGCCCCTCGAACGTGAGCTTGCCCTCGTAGATGCAGCCCTTCCCGAGGAAGGCGTTCAGCTCCGGGGTGGTCTTCCGGGTCGGCAGCGCCGGCGCCTTCGGGGGCGGCAGCACGCGCGCCGAGTCCTCGAAGTCGTCGAAGCCGTCGTCCGACGGGTTGCTGAAGAGTGAGTCCCTGCGTCCGAACTTCATGAGTCTGCGATCCCCTTAGAGCAGCGTCCCCTCGATCCGCTCCACGAGGCGGTCGAGATCCTGTCGTGTGTAGTACTCGAGGACGAGCTTGCCGCCCTCGCCTCTCGCCCGCGGCTTGACCTTGACGCGCGTGCCGAGGTGGCGCGCGAGCCGGTCCTGGAGGTCCACCAGGGGGGCGGGCAGCTCCCCGGCGGTGGCCCGCTTGAGTCTTCCTTGGCGCGTCTTCCGGACCAGCTCCTCGGTCTGCCGGACGGACAGCGAGTCCGCGACGACCCGGGCGAACGCCTCCAGCATCGCCTCGGCGCCGGTCTCGGCGAGCCCCAGCAGCGCGCGCCCGTGCCCCATCGTGACCGCCCCGCGGGCGAGCGCGTCGAGGATCTCCTCGGGCAGCTTGAGCAGGCGGAGCTGGTTGCTGATCGTCGAGCGGTCCTTCCCCACCCGGCGGCTCAGCTCCTCCTGGGTGTAGCCGAACTCCTCGATGAGATCGCGGTACGCCTCGGCCTCGTCCACCGGGTTGAGGTCCTCGCGCATGATGTTCTCGATCAGCGCGATCTCGAGGCTCTCGGCGCGGTCGACGCGGCGGATGATGGCGGGGACGGTCCGGAGGCCGGCCTTGCAGGCGGCCCGGTAGCGGCGCTCCCCCGCGACGATCTCGTAGGCCCCGTCCTTGGGGCGGAGGAGGATGGGCTGGATGATCCCCTGCTCCCGGACCGACGCGGTCAGCTCGGCCAGGGTCTCGGGGTCGAACCGGCGCCGCGGCTGCATCGGGTTCGCCTTGATCTCGTCGATCGGGATCTGGACGACCGCCCCCGAGGCGAGCGCCGCGCGCGGGCTGTCGACGTCCTCGCGGGCTTCGGGGATCAGCGACGCGAGGCCGCGTCCGAGGGTGCTGCGGCGGGGAGGAGCCATGGCTACGCGCTCCGGGCTTCGGGGCGGCCGGGACGGGCCGACGCGTGGTGGCGGGCGAGCAGCTCGCGCGCCAGCTCGAAGTACGCCTGCGCGCCCTTCGCGCGGACGTCGTACAGGATGATCGGCTTGCCGAACGACGGCGCCTCGCCGAGGCGGACGTTGCGGGGGATCATCGTCTCGAAGACCTTGGCCCCGAAGTGGGAGCGGACGTCGTGGGCGACCTGCTGGCTGAGCCGGTTCCGGCCGTCGAACATCGTCAGGAGGATCCCCTCCCACTGCAGCGCCGGGTTCAGGCGGCGCTGGATGAGCTGGACCGTCCGGGTCAGCTCCCCGAGCCCCTCCAGCGCGAAGTACTCCGTCTGCAGCGGGATCAGGACCGAGTCCGCCGCCGTCAGCGAGTTCAGCGTCAGCAGGCCGAGGCTGGGGGGGCAGTCGATGAGGATGTAGTCGAACGCCGCGGAGACGGTCTTGAGCGCGTCGTCGAGCCGGTGCTCGCGGGCCATCGCGCTCGTCAGCTCGATCTCCGCGCCGACGAGATCGCTGTTCGCGGGGGCCACGCTCAGCCACGGCAGCTCCGTCGGCTGCACCGCCTCGGCGAGGGGGACGTCCTGGCAGAGGACGTCGTACATCGACCGCTCGACCTCGTGCTTGTCGACGCCGAGGCCGCTGGTGGCGTTGCCCTGGGGGTCCATGTCGACGAGGAGGACCCGGCGCTCGGACGCCGCGATGCAGGCCGCCAGGTTCACGGCCGTCGTGGTCTTGCCGACGCCGCCCTTCTGGTTGCTGATCGTGATGATGCGCGCCACGGGCCGAGCGTACGTCCCGTACGCATGCGCGTGCAATGCAAAAGTGGGAAAAAACGTCAGCTAAGGCGGCGACGGTTCGTAGAGCACGTGCAACCGTCGGTCGCGGGGACGGCCGGGGCGCGTGGCGCGCGCCTTCCAGACGTCGGAGGTGGGCGCCGGGGGGGCGACGCTGAGGAGCACCGAGCGTGCCTTCAGGCGCGTCGCCGCGAGCAGCACCTCGGCCGGAGGCTTGAACGCGCGGGCCGTGACGACCGGGGCCGTCGGCGGGTCGAAGTCCTCGGTCCGGGCGTGGTGCACGGTAACTTCCGCCAGCTTCATGGCGCGGACCGCGGCGCGCAGGAACGCGACCCGCTTGCGGCGGGCCTCGACGAGGTGGAAGCGGCGATCGGGGAGGGCGGCGGCGCAGATCAGGGCGGGGAGGCCGCAGCCCGAGCCGAGATCGACCACCGGGCCGGTCGTCTGCCGCAGGAGGGGGACGGCCTCCCACGCATCCCCGATGCCCTCGCTGAGGAGCAGGTGGGCCGACCGCCAGCCGACGAGGCGCTGGGCGCGCGACCACTGGTCGAGGGTGACGCTCCACGTGGCGACGCGATCGGCGGCGGCCTCGTCGATCCCGCGGAGGTCCGCGAGGAGGCGGCTGGCTTCGACGACGAGGCTCATCGTCCGCCGCTCACGCCCGGAGCCGGCCGGCGAGCAGCGCGATGGCCGCCGGGGTGACGCCGGGGATGCGCGCGGCGTCGCCCAGCGTCGGGGGGCGGGCCGCGGTCAGCTTCTCCACCAGCTCGGCGCGGAGTCCGTGCAGCGCCCCGTAGTCGAGGTCGGCGGGGACGGCGAGCGAGCCGAGCTCCTGCAGCCGCGCGATCTCCTCGGCCTGGCGGGCGATGTACGGCGCGTAGCGGCACGCGATCGCCACCTGCTCCGCGACGTCGTCCGCCATCGGGGGGACGTCGACCGCGCGCGCCGCGGCGGCCGAGTCCACGTCCGGCGTCTCGGGGCGGCGCAGCTGCGTGGCCACCCCGGACGCGGCCGCCCAGGCGCGGCCCTGCGCGACCGCCTCGCGGCGGGTCTCGAAGATCGCCCACCGGCGGTCGTCCACCAGCCCGAGCCGGCGCCCCGTCTCGGTCAGCCGGAGGTCCGCGTTGTCCTCCCGGAGGACCAGCCGCCACTCGGCGCGCGAGGTGAACATCCGGTACGGCTCGCGGGTCCCCTTGGTGGTGAGATCGTCCACCATCACGCCGAGGTAGCCCTCGTCGCGGCCGACCGTGAAGCGCCGCCCCTCATGTTGCACGTGCAACACCGCCGCCACGCCCCCGAGGAGCCCCTGCCCGGCGGCCTCCTCGTAGCCCGTGGTTCCGTTGATCTGACCGGCCAGGAACAGCCCTCCGGCGTGTCGGCTCTGCAGGGAGGCGTCCAGATCCGTCGGGTCGCAGAAATCGTACTCGATCGCATAGCCCGGACGCGCGATGACCACGTCCTCCAGCCCCTCGATGGTGCGGAGCGCGCGCAGCTGGACCGCCACCGGGAGGCTCGTGCTGAACCCGTTGGGGTAGACCTCGTGCGTCGTCAGCCCCTCCGGCTCGAGGAACAGCCGGTGGCCGGGCTTGTCCGGGAAACGGACGATCTTGTCCTCGATCGACGGGCAGTAGCGCGGTCCGGTCGCGTCGATGACGGCGCAATCCCCGTACAGCGGCGAATGGCGCAGCCCTTCGCGGAGGACGGCGTGCGTCGCGTCGGTCGTGGTCGCCGTCCGGCACTGCACCTGGGGCAGCGGCGACGGCGGGCCCGCGAACGAAAACCGCCCCCCCGGGGTGTCGCCGGACTGCACCGGCAGCCGGTCCCACGCGATCGTGCGGCCGTCGAGCCGCGGCACCGTCCCCGTCTTCAGCCGCCCCAGCCGGTGCCCCAGCGCCGCCAGCGAACCGCTCAGCCGCCCCGCCGCGGGCGCCCCGTTGCCACCCCCGGACCGCCGGTCCATCCCGGTGTGGAGCTCGCCCCGCAGGAACGTCCCCGCGGTGACCACGACCGCCGCGCACCCGACCACGCTCCCGTCCGCCAGCTCCACGCCGGCGACCCGTCCGTCGTCCGCGGTCACGATCCGGACGACCTCGCCCTGCAGCACGTCGAGGTTCGGCGCGCGCGTGACGGTGTGGAACATCCGCCGCTGGTAGAGGTGCCGGTCGACCTGCGCTCGGCTGCTCCGGACGGCCAGCCCCTTGCGCGTGTTGAGGTACTTGAACTGGATGGACGTCGCGTCCGTGGCGAGCGCCATCTCGCCCCCCAGCGCGTCGATCTCCCGCACCAGGTGGCCCTTGCCCTGGCCCCCGATCGCGGGGTTGCACGGCATCCGCCCGATCCCCCCCGCCACGAGCGTCACCAGCAGCGTCCGCGCCCCCATCCGCGACGCCGCCAGGCACGCCTCGATCCCGGCGTGCCCACCCCCGACGACGACGATCTCGATGCTCGGCGGCTGGGTCTGTTCCACGTGCAACGTTCGTTCGTTTCCTTGTTCCGAGCGCTCGGGAGCCACCTCCCGACCCGCAGGGGACGAGAGGTCAGAATTGCTTGTTTCTATTTCTTCGGCGCCTTCAGCCGGACGCCGAAGCGGTCGATGTAGGGCGCGAACTCGGCGTGGACCGCGGCCGGGTCGAGGCCGTACAGCGCGGCGGAGTACTTGTGCGCGCCGCGCTTGTCCTCGCGCTTGTTGTCGAGCCAGTCCGCCAGCCGCTCGGGCTCGGTCTTCTGCAGGCCGAAGTGGTCCTCGATCCGCCCCACCATCGCGGCGGGGTCGCCGACGAGGTCGTAGAAGTCGACGTCGAAGAAGCGGCTCTCGTCGCCGAACGCGTCGCGCGCCTTCATCGCCCGCTCCATGCCCTGGCGGAAGCGCTTCGTGATGTGCGCGCCGAGGGGGACGGGGTCGATGCGGCCCGCCATGGTGCGCCGGTTCAGCGACACCATCGAGCAGTACGAGGCGATGCAGTCGGTCGGCTCGCGGTGGGTCATGACGACGCACGCGTCGGGGAACACCTCGAGCAGCGAGTCGACGAACCAGAGGTGCTCGGGGCACTTCAGGACGAGGCGATCGGCGGGCTCGCGCCACAGGAGCATCTGCAGCTGACGCCGGTATTCGCGGTACGCCCACGCCATCGGCTGCTCCAGCAGCCAGTCGCCGAAGTCGTGCAGCCCGTGGGAGAGGTCGAAGTTGAGGACGGAGAGGCTGCTCGCGAAGAGCGACCAGCACTCCTCGGGGCTCGTCGGGGTGACGTGGTGGAGCTTCGGGAGCTCGGGGACGACCTGGTAGGCGCCGAAGAGGTCGATCTTGATCTGCCGCGTCCGCCGGCGCCGGTCGATGGCGTAGTCCGCGTGGACGGGGACGGGGTTGGTCAGCTCCCAGAACTGGAGGACGCGGCGGTGCGGCGCCGCGGCGAGGAGGTTCTGCAGCAGGGTCGTGCCCGTCCGGGGGAAGCCGAGGACGAAGATCGGCCGCTCGATGGGGATCTCCGCGGCCTCGGGGTGGCGCCCGAACCAGTCCTCGATCTGGAGCCGGTGCTGGAGCGCGCGGCGGGCGAGGCCGCGGACGAGGAAGCGGCCGATGGTCGTCCACTCGGCGCGGTCGAGGCTCGCCATGAGCTGGGTCAGCGCGGGCCGGAACGCGTCGTCGCCGAAGTCGGACAGCGGCTTCGTCTTGCGGATCGCCTCGGCGAGGACCCCGTCGACGTCCGGGATCGTGGCCTTCCACCCGCACTTCTCGAGGACCGTCAGGACGGTGTTGACGAGCCCTTCGAGGGGGCCGTGCACCATCCGGGTCACGGTCAGGTCCGCGTCGAGCTTCCGCGGGAGCGGCGCCGGCGGGACGGGGAGGGGAAGATCGGTCACGGTGACGGCCCGATTAGCACCCGCGCAGCGACCCGGTCAACGGATTCGGGCGCAGGCCTCCGACGCCCCCCGGCGCGCCTGCGGCCCCGCGTATCCTGCAGCGGGAGGCCCCCATGCGCTCATCGATCCGGCTGATCGCGGCCCTGCTCGCCCTCGCCCCCGCCTCGGTCGCTGCGGAGACGCTGACCTTCACCCAGGGCGACGGCGGCGCGTACTCGGACTGCCACGACTCGACCCTCCGGGGACCGCCGCTCGCGTCGGGGAACTACAGCACCCAGAGCGTGGTCACGGTCGACGCGGTGGACGGCTCCAGCTCGGGGGAGACGGCGTACGGGATCTGGAAGTTCCCCGACGCGTTCGGTCCCGCCGTCGGCCAGGTCCCCGCCGACGCCGTCGTGACGTCCGCCACGCTGTCGATCCACGCGGGCGACGGCGGCGGCACCATGACGCTGCACCGGGTCCTCGAGTCGTGGGTCGTGGACCAGGTCTCCTGGAACAACCGCAACACGCAGACCGCCTGGACGACGGCGGGCGCGGGGTCGCCGAGCTCCGACAGCGCCGTCCTCGACTCCGTCACCCCGTCGGGCGGCACCACCTACGCGCTCGACATCACCTCCGCCGCGGAGGCGTGGGCCGCCGACCCCGCCGACAACCACGGCGTCACCCTCCGCACGACCGCGGGCAACGGCACCGACTGGACCTCCAGCGAGGGGGCCGCGGCCAACCGCCCCACGCTCACGGTCACCTTCGACTACCCCGACGCCGACAACGACGGGTTCACGTCGGACGTCGACTGCGACGACGGCGACGACACCGTCTTCCCGGGCGCGACCGAGGCGTGCGACGGCGTCGACAGCGACTGCGACGGCAGCCTCGTCGACGAGGACGCCAACCTCGACGGCGACGACCTCCCCGACTGCGTGGATCCCGACGCGGACGGCGACACCTACGATGCCGGACCGGACGACTGCGACGACCTCGACGCGGCCATCTACGACGGGGCGCCGGAGTCCTGCGACGCGATCGACTCCGACTGCGACGGCAGCCTCGTCGACGAGTTCGACGACACGGACGGCGACCTCGAGCCGGACTGCACGGACGACGACGACGACGACGACGGCGACCCCGACGCGTCCGACTGCGACGACGCCGACGCGGCGATCTACACGGGCGCCCCGGAGGCCTGCGACGGGATCGACTCCGACTGCGACGGCGACCTCGTCGACGGGTTCGCCAACTTCGACGGCGACACCGAGCCCGACTGCCTCGACGAGGACGACGACGACGACGGTGACCCCGACGACACCGACTGCGACGACGCGGACGCGACGGTGTTCACCGACGCGCCGGAGTCGTGCGACACGGTCGACTCCGACTGCGACGGCAGCCTCGTCGACGGGTTCCCCGACCTCGACGGGGACGGGCTGCCCGACTGCGTGGACGACGACGACGACGGCGACGGCTTCTCGATCGACGACGGCGACTGCGACGACACGGACGCCGACGTCCACCCGTCGGCACCGGAGTCCTGCGACGAGATCGACTCCGACTGCGACGGCAGCCTCGTCGACGAGTTCGACGACACGGACGGCGACGAGGTCCCCGACTGCACGGACGACGACGACGACGGCGACGGGCTGACGGACGAGGAGGAGGAGACGGCGGGGTCGGACCCGCTGGACGACGACACCGACAACGACGGCCTCGGCGACGCCGACGAGGTGGGCGACGACGTCTCCGATCCGACGGACTCGGACGAGGACGGCACCCCCGACTACGCGGACGACGACGACGACGGCGACGGCATCCCCACGGCCGACGAGGGCGAGGACGACCCCGACGGCGACGGCGTCCCCAACTACCTGGACGACGACAGCGACGGC
>CAYFOA010000099.1:0-25117 GCA_964344575.1 uncultured Rickettsiales bacterium
TCGTCGGTGGCGTCGTCGTCGTCGGTGGCGTCGTCGTCCGGGGCGACGTCGTCGTCGTCGATCAGGTCGCCGTCCGGTCCGGGGTCGGGGCAGCCGGCGAGGAGGAGGGCGGCGAGCAGGCAGGCGAGACGGGACAGACGCATGGCAACGAGCCTCCAGGGTCGAGCCTAGCGGGGCCCTCCGGAGCGACCAATGCAGGATGCGGCCGGCCCTCAGGGCTCCGCGGGGGCGTCCATCCGCTCGTCGTCGGGGAGGTCGAGCTCCCTCCGGAGCGCGGAGTTGTGGCGCTGGACGGCCGCCCAGGCCTCGTCCCGATCGAGGATGCGCTCGAAGCGGTAGTCCTCGACGAGCTCGCGCTGCTTCCGCTTGCCGCTCCCGGCGAGGCCGCCGCCGGCGATCATGAAGGTCACGGTGCAGCCGATGAGCGACGGCACGACCGCCGGCGTCCACGTGAAGTCGCCCTGGTCGAACGAGATGGAGGCGGCGAGGACCGAGGCGACGGCGAAGCCGACCCCGACGAAGAAGATCCGCTGCCCGTCCCGCTCGAGCTGCCGCGCCCGGTCCACGTAGCGCTCGTACCGGGCGATCACGAGCGGGTCGCCGGACAGCCGGATGAGCTCGGGGTAGGTCAGGCGGTAGCCGGGGTCGCCCTCGACGACGACGTAGAACCGGGCGGCGTTGTCCTGGCGGAAGTCGCGGCGGGCGAAGCCGAGGCGGCGCGGGCCGACGAGGTCGCCGTCCCGGACGGCGAGGACGAGGCGGCGGCGCTTGTACTCGTCGAAGGCACGCAGCCCCTCGGCGACCTCGCGCCAGTCTTGCGGATCCGTGGGGAACCCTTCGCCGGCCGCCGCGGGGGCGGGCGTCAGCAGGAGCAGGAGCAGGCCGCAGACGAGTCGCCGGGGGGTCATGAGGCCCCGCCGCAGCAACGAGCGTGCCGGACGATCAGGCGTCGGCCTCCTCGGGCCACTTGAACGAGATGAACTTGTTGCCGATGGACTTGTTGATCGCCTCGCGGAGGGTCTCGCGGAACTCCTCGTTGGGGTACCGGGGCGGCTGGATGAAGAGGCGGCTGCAGCCGTGGCAGCGGGCCAGCATCCAGACGTAGGGCGCTCCGATGCCGGGATCCACGTGGTAGCTCTGCCACTTGAAGGTGGAGCCGCGGCGGAACACGCGGTCGCAGGTGTGGGTGACGCCGGCGACGCTGTTCACGATTTCGTACTGGGCATGCCTCAGCATGGGTTCTCCGTCCGATTCCTTGGGCCGCGGGATGATAGAGGCGGGTCGGACGCCCGGCAAGCCGCGTGCTATGACCCAACGACCGATGCGTACGCTGTTGTTGCTCGTCACGTCCCTGCTCCTCGCCACCCCCGCGATCGCCCAGGAGGACGCCGAGCCGGCCATGCTGATCGGCAAGGACTTCCGGCAGGCGATCGCCGGGCTCGACCGCGCCGATCCGGCGGTCGGCTACGCGTTCGCCGCGCGTCGCGAGGGCATCGGCCTGATCGCGGGGGGCGGCGGCCTCGTGGGCCTGTCGCTGGTGCTCGCGGCGGTGGACACCATCGGCCCCCTCGGCGGGAGCTCGTCGCCCTACATCGCCGGCACGGGGATCCCCCTCGGCCTCGTCGTCGTCATCGCGGGCGTCCCCGGCCTGCTCGGCTCGCAGCGCTACTTCGCCCACCTGCTCGAGAGGCCGACGCCGTCGACGCGCCTCGGCCGGCTCCGGATGATGCGCGACTGGCGCGTCTACCACCTCCGCCTCCGGCGCGACGCCGGCCTGATCGGGTCGGCGTTCCTCGGCGGGATCGCGATCCTGTCGGGCGTCGTGTGGGCGGCCCGGGACGCGATCGGGGCGAACACCACGTCCGCCGGCGGCTACGACTACGCCGACCTCCACACGACGTTCATGTTCACCGGAGCCGGCGGGATCAGCGCGCTCCTCGGGCTCCTCGGGCACCTCGAGTACACGCAGGAGACGAAGACGCCGCACCGCCTGTACGCGGCGTCGTGGGACGTCGGCGTGGCTCCGCTCGTGTCCCCCGACGGCGGCCGCGGGATCGCCGCCGTCCTGACCGTAGGGTTCTGATGACGAAGAAGGTCGATCGCCGGACGCTCCTGAAGACGCTGGCGGCCGGGGCCGCCGCGCCGATGCTGCCGGGCTGCGACCCGCAGACGGGGGAGCCGCCGGGGGAGGTCACCGCGGAGCTGATCCGGGAGCGGATCGACACCGTCGTCTACCTGATGATGGAGAACCGGAGCTTCGACCACTACCTCGGCGCGCTGACGCTGGAGGAGGGGCGGGACGACGTCGACGGGCTCGACGCGTCGATGTCCAACCCGAACCTCGCCGGCGAGGACGTCTTCGTCCACCCCGCCGACGGCCACTGCATCGCCGACCCGCCGCACAGCTGGAACAGCAGCCGGGAGCAGTTCAACGACGGCGCCAACGACGGGTTCGTCCGCAAGCACGAGGGGAACCACCCGTCGGAGGGGCACCGGGTGATGGGCTGGTTCGGCCGGGCCGACCTCCCCGCGACGTACGCGATGGCCGACGCGGGCGTCGTCTGCGACCGCTGGTTCTGCTCCCTGATGGCCCAGACGTGGCCCAACCGCTTCTACTACCTGGCCGCCCAGAACGGCGGCGGGATGAGCAACCAGCCGCCGGACGAGGACTTCCCCCACATCTTCGAGTCGCTCGGCGCTGCCGGCGTGCCGTGGGCCTGCTACTTCGGGAACCTCCCCTTCAGCTTCCTGCTCCGGGACCTGACCCTGGCGAACGACGAGTACCGTCCGCTGGAGGACTTCTTCGCCGACGCGGAGGCGGGGCTGCTCCCGCCGGTGACGTACGTCGACCCGATCTTCGGGCGGAACGACGACCACCCTCCGGCGCACCCGCTGGCCGGCCAGATCCTGATCGCGTCGGTCTACGAGGCGCTGGCGCGGGGCCCGCACTGGGACCGCTGCCTCCTCGTGGTGACGTACGACGAGCACGGCGGCTTCTTCGACCACGTCCCGCCCCCGCTCGCGGCGGACGACCGCCCCGAGACGGGGCACGACCAGCTCGGCTTCCGGGTCCCCACGGTCGTCGCGGGGCCGTGGGTCAAGCAGGGCGGGGTGGACTCGACCGAGTTCGATCACACGAGCTGCCTGAAGTTCCTCCAGACGCTCCACGGGATGGAGCCGCTGACGGCGCGGGACGGCGCCGCGAACGACCTGACCGGCCTCCTCGACGCCGACCGCCTCCTCGCGAACGACCCCGCGCCGCCGGCGGTGATGCCGGAGATCGTCGCCGACGAGGAGGTCATCTACGCGGACGAGTGCGTGACGGGGTTCCGGGAGGAGCAGGGCTACGTCCCGTCGGGGCAGCCGGAGCTGGAGGCGCACTTCGACGCGCACCCCGGCCACCGCCTGGACCGGCGGGCCGACACCGACGCGATCTACGACGCGTGCCTCGACGAGGCGGTCCGGCTGGGGGTCCTCCGGCGGACCTGAGTCAGCTCGTCCGGTCCCAGAGGTGCTCGGGCTCGCCCATCGCCCGGGCGACCCACCGGCCCGCGACGAAGAGCCAGTCGCTGAGGCGGTTGAGGTACTTGATGGCGTGGGGGTTGACCTCCTCCGCCTGCGCGAGCCGGACGCAGTCCCGCTCGGCGCGCCGGCAGACGGTCCGGGCCTGGTGGAGGAAGGCGCTGACGGGGCCGCCGCCGGGGAGGATGAACTCCTTCAGCGGCTCCAGGATCGCGTTCATGTCGTCGATCTCGTCCTCGAGCCGGACCACGTCCGCCTCGCCCATCACCCGCATCGCCTCCCAGCGATCCTCGATCCGGGTGGCGAGGTCGCTGCCGAGGTTGAAGAGGTCGTTCTGGATCCGGTCGAGGCGCTCGTCGAGCAGGGCGCTCGCCTTGAGGGGGGACCGCGCCCGGTCGATCTCCACGCGCACGATCCCGAGGACCGCGTTCAGCTCGTCCACGGTGCCGTACGCCTCGATTCGGAGGTCGTCCTTCCGGACCTTCTGCCCCCCCACGAGCCGGGTCATGCCCTGGTCGCCCTGCTTCGTGTAGACCTTCGTGATCCGCAGCTTCTCGGCCATCGGGCCTCCTACGTCGCGGGGTTCCGGACGGACTCGAAGGGGAGCTTCTTCGGCGCGCGGGGGACCTCCCCGAGCGCCCGGCCGGCCTCCATGCCGCGCACGACGGCGGGACGGTACTCCATCGGGAGCGCGTCGGGGAGGGAGTCGGCCTGCGCGGGGACGTCGGGTACGGCGCGGCCGTAGCCCATGCCGTACCCCTCCCAGAAGGCGTCCCAGGGCAGCCCCGGGGGCCACGAGTCGAGGCGCAGCTCGGGGTTGTCGAGGTCGGCCCAGAGATCGTCCCAGGTGCCGCCGGGGTGGCGCTCCATCCCCTCCTCGAGGACGAGGGCGACGCGGCTCGCGTCCCACCCCGCGCGGATGCCCGTCCCCCAGCCGAGGTTCGACGCGAAGATCGTCGGATCGTCCCGGTCCCGCGGCTCCTTGTAGCGCTGCCGCTCGTACCACTCGTTCAGCCCCGCCTGGACCGACCCCCACTCCAGCTCCGGCGGCTCCCAGTCACCCTCCCCCAGCGCGAGGCGGCGGCCGCTCCCCCAGAGCCCCGCCTGGAACCCCGCGGACCCCTTCGGATCGCCCTGCGCGGCGCGGACGTCGACGAGATCGTTGACGTCGTCGACCATCTCCGCCCAGACCGTCCCGAAGCCCATGTTGTAGTAGGTCACGTAGCGGTGGCGGAGGAGCTCGCCCGACCGCTCCAGGCGGACGGCCGCCTTCGCCTCGATGACGCGCGGGGGGACCGTCCACAGCAGCGCCCCGGCGGCGACCACGGCGAGCAGGATCCCGGCCACGCGGCGGACGCCGGAGGCTTCGCGGCCGTCCCGGATCCCGATCCCCACCATGACCGCCGGCGCCGAGAAGCCGAGGAGCGCGAAGGGGATGAAGTAGCGGACGGGGACGTGCGGCTTCCACGGGCTGGCGAAGCAGAGCCAGAGGTAGACGACGGTGGGGGCGCCGCCGACGAGGAGGAGCAGGCGGCGGCGGACCGCGTCCTTCTCCAGGAGCGCCCACGGCAGCAGGAGCAGCGGTCCGAACGCGAGCAGCCGGTACGCGACGGGCTCGAAGTTCATCCCCCCCCACAGCGCCCCCGCCTCGCCCTGGTTCATCCAGTAGTCGTGGAACGCGGCGGGGAGGTTCTCCCAGATCGTCTGCGTGAAGAGCTCCCAGGACAGCCCCTCGCCGGTCGCCATGGCGGCCATCGTCGTCTCCTCGCGCTCGGTGATGGCCGACCCGAAGAGCGCCTTGGGGCCGCCGAGGAGGAGGATGAGCCAGAACGGCCAGAGCCCCACCGCCGTCCCGATCGCGCCCCCCTTCAGCGCCCGCCGCGTGGGTCGGACGATGGGCGGAACGAGGGACAGCGCCGCCATCAGGCCGAGGAACGGCCACAGCAGGTAGCTGAAGATCGCGGAGTAGCCGACGCACGCCCCGAGCAGCCCCGACAGGCGCGCGTCGTCCGTCCCCCGTTGCATCCACGTGGCCCACACGCCGACGGTCAGGGCGAGGGGGAAGACGGACTCGGGGTGGCAGCCGAGGAAGGTGAGCTGGAAGGCGAAGAAGAGCGTCGGGACGAGGGTCAGCGCGACGCCCGCGACGACCGCCGTGATCGCCCCGAAGTGGCGCCGCAGCACCTCCAGCCAGACGATCAGCGCCGCCGTCGTGAAGAGGAACGGGACCAGCCGGATCGACAGCAGCCCGTACCCCGTGAACCGGCTCACGAGCAAGTAGGAGATCGCCATCGTCGAGTAGGAGCCGTGGTGGATCGAGCCGGAGTTGCTGACGTAGTTGCCCAGCGTGTAGCCGTCCTGCCCGAACCGGCCGGTCATGAGGTCGTAGGCGATCTGGGAGTTCTTCGCCTCGGACGGCTCCAGGGGGTAGAGGAAGTCGCCCGCCGAGAGCATCACCGCGATCCGGTGCAGCGCGAAGATCGCGACGACGACCCCGATCGCGATCCGGCCCCGGCGCTCGTCAGTCACCGAGCAGCTCCCGGAGGCCGGTGAGGGCGGCGTGCCCGGGGCGGGCCCGGAGGCCGCGCTGGACCTGGAGGCGGGCGATGGGGTCCTGGCCCCGCTTCATCGCCGAGTGCGCGGTCCGGACCGCCTCCTCGGCGATCTCGTCCAGCGCCCCGTCGACCTCGTCGCGGTCGAGGTACCGGCAGGCGTGGCGGGAGAGGACCCGCTCGCCCCCGCGGACGACGAGCATGCGGGCCCGGCGGCGCGCGTCGACCGGCTTCTCCAGCGGGATCGCGGCGCCGGCGCTGACCTGCGACACCCACCACGCGTGGGACTGGGTGAGGCCGTCGACCTGCTCGGCGTCGGGGCGTTCGCCGAGCAGGTAGGTCCGCCGGTCCTTCGCTTGGAGGATGACGTCGGCGAGCGCCGGCGTGTGGCCGTCCCCGAAGGCGGGCGTGACCCCGACGACGACGAACTGCTCCCAGGGGCCGCGGATGTGCTCGCCGTCCGTCGCGCTCCCGACCTCGACGCGGTGGGGCGGCAGCCAGCCCTCCCGGAAGCCGCGGTCGTACCACTGCAGGTCGGCCGTCGTGCGGGGGAGGGGGCGGATGCCCTGGGCGAGGTCGGCGAGGAAGCCCCGGCTGGCCTCGGCCTGGAGCTTGTCGAGGTCGCCGGCGGGGACGGGGACGATCTCGGCGAACCCCGTGTAGTGGTCGCACCACAGCTCCTGGGTGCCGTCGTCGGCGACCAGCGGCTCGCGGCCGATGCGGCACACGCGGAGGGCGAGGCCGGCGCCGGCGGTGAACCCGAGCGACGTGCCCGTCCCCTCCTTGAGCGTCATGAAGCTGCACGTGCAGGTCGCGCAGGGCGTCCCGTCGCGGGCGTACAGCTCGGCGGCGAGCTCCAGCCCGCCGCCTTCGACCTCCGGTTCGTCCATGACGTCGGCCGAGTCTACTATCCTTGCGCCGATGGCTGACGAGCCCGGCGCGCCGTCCCCCGAACGTTCCGGGGACGATCCCTTCCTCCCGGAGGAGGGCTTCTTCTGGTGGCTGCCCCGCGCGGCCGCGATCCTGCTCGTCCTCGTCGCGCTCATCCTCCTCACGGTGGCGACGATCCACCACGGCAAGTACCGCCTCGTCCGGCTGGACGACGGGGCGGCGAGCCTGGAGCGGGGCCGGTTCGCGCCGCGGGGGTGGGAGGCGTTCGCGCCGGACGGCGGCATCGAGGCCTGGTCGGGGGTCCAGTGGCACGCGAGCGCGCCCGAGCCGCCGCTGCACGGGGAGCTGCGGGACCTCGCCGAGACGTGGCTGGGGATGATCCGGGCGGGCGCCGCCGACATCTCCGAGGGTGACTTCGAGGCCCTCGAGCAGGCCGAGAGCAAGGAGTACGCGTTCGAGGCCTGGTACCAGGCGCGCTACTCGGCGACCCCGCCGGCGGTCGGGAGCATCGGCGAGGTCCGCGCCTCCTGGGCGCTGGCCCGGGCGGAGGCGGAGGCGGAGGCGGAGGCGCAGGCGCAGGCCGAGGAGGAGGCCCGGGTGCGGGCGGCGGAGGCGGCCGAGGCGCTGGCGCGGGCCCACGCCGACGCGGCGGATCCCGACGAGGCGCTGACGCGGGCGCGGAGCTACTCGGCCCAGCGGCGGGCGCTCCTCGGCGAGGTGGAGCGCCTGCTCCGCGAGCTGCCGCCGGCCGGGGCGGGGAGCCCTGAGGAGGAACGGGACCGGGCCGCGCTGGAGACGCTGGTCCGGCAGATGGACACGCCGGTGCACTTGATTCCGGGGGAGTGAGACGATGACGAGGACCCTGTTCGCCGCCTGCGTGGCGGCCTGCCTGCTGATGCCCGCCGCGGCGGACGCGAAGAAGAAGAAGAAGGACGACGAGGACGAGGAGGCGGTCGACTTCAAGCACCCGTGGGCGAGCGACCGCTTCTGGATCATCTCCGAGGAGGCGTGGAAGAAGAACCTCCGGGAGAAGCCGGACGCGTATTACGAGCGCTTCGACGAGGTCCGGGAGTTCGAGGCGGGTGGGGCGATCCGGCGGACGGTGGAGCTCGAGATCAAGGTCAACGACCCGTCCTCGATGCCGGCGTCGCTGGTCATCGGCTGGCTCTCCTCGGCGGACGCCACCACCATCGAGGAGTTCGAGGGGACCTACGCCGGCGTCGGCCGGACCGACGTCCTGGGGCGCGATCGTCTCATCGAGGCGAGCCCCGAGAGCGACGACATCTACATCTCCGGGGACCTCTACCTGCAGCTCCTGATCCCCACCGACCGCCCCGGCACGCTGACCGTCCGGCTGGTCACGCGGAGCGAGCCGCGCGAGGGGTTCGAGGATTACTTCGGCGGCGCCGTCTTCCTCCACCGGGGCGCCCCCGCGGCCCGGCGGAGCATCACGTTGATCCGTCCCGCGGGGATGCCCCTCGAGCTGGAGACGCGGTTCTTCCGCACGAAGGCGACGAAGACCGAGGCGGACGGCAAGGCGACCGTCCGGTACGACTTCGAGCGGCTGAACGGCGCCTGGTGGAACCCGGGGATGCCGTCGCCGTTCGACTCCTACCCGGTCCTCCTCTACTCGAACCTCCCCGACTGGGCCGCCCTGGGGGCCCGCAGCTCGGCGTTGTTCGAGCCGCAGATCGGCACCACCGACGCGATGGAGGCGTGGGTCGCCGCGGAGCTGGAGGGCGTCGACGGGGACGCCGCGCGGGCCCTCGCCATCCACGATCTCGTCGCCGACGGCTGGGGCTACCTCGGCTTCTACCCGGCCGAGTCGGGGTGGAAGCCGCACCCCTCGACCGACGTGTTCGACTCCCGGGTGGGGGACTGCAAGGACCAGACGACGCTGATGGTCTCGCTCATGCGCTCTGTCGGCATCGACGCCTCGCCGGCGCTGATCAACGGCGGGGACCGGTTCCGGACCCCGAAGGTGCCGATCGCCCGCTTCAACCACGCGGTCGTCTACGTCCACGACGAGGCCCACCCCGACGGCGGCTACCTCCTCGACTCGGTCGACACCGGCACCGGCGCGTACCCCACCGGGCAGTGGCTGGAGTCGCGCTACGCCCTCGTCCTCGACCCCGACGGCGCCTTCCTCATCGACACGCCCGCCGCCCCGTCGACGGCGCGGGAGCACACCGAGGACGTGCGGGTCGAGCTCGCCGGGGACGGGAGCGCCCGGATCCTCATCGAGGAGCGGTGGACCGGAAACGAGGCCAACCGGAGGCTGTCGGCGAGGCGGGGGACGAGCCCGGCGGTGTGGGAGCGGAAGCTCCGGGAGCGGTACCTCGCCGCGGTCCCAGGGGGGCGGATCGAGTCGCTCACCGAGGGCATCGCCGCGGACGACCCCGAGGCGTGGACGGTGCGGGCGGAGCTGGCGTCGGCGGGGCTCGCCGAGCTGCAGGGCCGGTACGCCGTCCTCCGGGTGCCCTGGCTGACGCGCTGGTCGGGGCGGGACGTCCGCGTGGCGAAGTGGCGGATCCACCCCCGGGAGCTCCGGGGACGGCGGACCGTGGCCCGGGTGACCCTCGTCCTCCCCGACGGGGCCGAGGTGATCTCGCACCCCGGCGACGACGCCGACGACCGCGACGACTTCGACCGGTCGCTGACCACCACCCGCACCGACGAGGGGCTCGTCGTCGAGCTCGTCGTGGAGATCGAGGCGGGGCGCATGAAGCGCCGCTTCGAGGAGCTGCGGCGGACGTTCTACGACGACGTCAAGCAGACCCAGCAGCGGCCGGTGGTGCTGTTCATGCCCACCGCGTCCGAGGGGAAGTAGCCGTGCGCGCGCTCCTCGTCGCCGTCTCCCTCGTCCTCGCCGCAGGGCCCGCGGCGGCCCAGGCCGGGGACGCGCCCCCGCCCGTCGACCTCGCTGCCCTCCGCGCCGAGTGGCCGGGGTACGACTCGGTGATCCTCAACCGCACCCTCGTCGTCGAGATGACCTCCGAGGACGTCCTCCGGGTCCGCGAGGACCGGATGATCGCGATCCTCCAGGACGACGCCCGCGAGCACCTCCGGACGTTCGACCAGATCCGCCGCCCGGGCTGCCGGCTGCCGTCCGAGATGGGGACCACGACGTGGACCCGGGAGGGCGAGGCCCTCGCGCTGGACCCCGACGACCTCGTCGAGCTCCCCCGCGGGGACGTCGCCGATTCGGAGCGGCAGACGGTCGACGTCCGGGGCCCCCGCCGCGGCCTCGCCCCCGGCGCCGTCGTCGTCGAGGGGTGGACGGTCGACTACCCCGCGGGCTGCTACGGCGGCCTCCTCAGCACGTCGCGCCGGCTCGGCAGCGCCCGCGTCCCCGTTCTCCGCGAGCGCGTGGAGGTTCGCTGCGCCGGCGCCGGCTGCGTCTACGCGACCGACCGTCCCGTCCCCGACTTCGGGCCGCTCGACGGCGGCGGCGTCGTGTTGGAGCGCGAGCGGATCCTCCCCGTCCGCTCGGAGAAGCACAGCGCGGGGGGGACACCTCGCCTGTACGTCTCCTCCACCGACGACGCGACGGCGGCGGGGATGCGGGTCCACGAGGCCCTCGCGGCGATGGCGCCGGCCTCCCGCGCCGCCGCCCCGTCGTGGGTCTCGGAGGCGCACAAGGAGGCGCCGTACCTGAAGGACCCGGCCGAGCGGATCGGCCGCTACCTTGCCGACGTCGAGCTGCTCGACTTCAGCGACTTCTGGACCGCGGGCATCGCGGCCGGCGATCCCCCGAAGCAGGGCGAGCGGCCGCCGTCGCCGCTGGAGTGGCTGGCGCTGGCGACCGCCGCCCTGGAGCCCCACGGCGGGGTCCCCGTCCTCCTCGCCCTCGACCGTCGCGTCGAGCCGCCCCCGATCGGCAACGTCGTCGGCTGGGACAGCGTCGGCGTCCTCGTCCCCGGCGTCGGCGTCGCGACCCACGCGGACGGCTGGAAGATCCTCAGCGGGCCGTCGTCGCGGAGCCTCGCGGGCCGGTGGCACATGACGGTCGGGGAGACGCCCGCGATCGAGGCGTTCCCCGCCGAGCCCGCGTCGGTCGCCGTCCACTGGAGCGGCACGGTGGCGCCGCAGTACGGCACCTGGGCCCAGTTCGAGCTGGAGACGCGGTTCGAGGGGACCGACGTCGCCATCTGGGCCGAGCGCTGGGGCCGCAGCCTCCACGCCAGCAAGGAGCACAAGAAGAAGGACCGCCTCTCGGACGTGGAGCGGAAGCGGTCCATCGCCGGGAAGAAGCTCTTCGGGCGGGACATCGCCACCGCCGAGTTCGAGGACCCCGTCCCCGGGGAGCCGCTCACGGTGACCACCATCCACAGCCGCGAGGGGCTCGTCACGAAGGAGGACGCCCTGACCATCGTGGCGGTGCCGTTCCCCGCCGGGCTGCAGGTCCGCGGGCTGGCCGGGATCACGGACCGACAGTCCGATTTCCGCCTCGACGTGGCCCGGATCACCGCCGAGCTGAGGGTCGCCGCCCCCGCCGGGTTCGCGCTCGCGGGGCTCCCCGAGGGCGGCCGCGTGGAGGCCGGGTCGCTGACGCTGGACGTGCAGTGGACGGAGCGGGAGGGCGACGCCGTGATGACGCTGGCCTACGAGGTCGCGGACACGACGATCGACGCGGCGCTCGCCGCCGACGTGGAGCGCGCCGCGCAGCTCGCCCGCCGCGCGTCGCTCAGCTACGTGCTCTTCGCGCCTACTCCCGAATGACGTAGAGCGCGCCGAGGTGGGTGACCTGGTCGCTGGTCACCTCGTCCGTGCCCGCCGTCGCGTTCACCCAGCTGAACTCGCCCGAGTAGATGTTCGCGTCGTAGTGCGCGAACGCGATGCGGACGCTGTCCCCCTCGACCACGCCGGGGGCGGGGAGCGTGAGGTCGAACGTCCCCTCGTCGGCGACGCCCATCTCGAAGGGGGCGAACACGTAGGCGGCGATGATCTCGTAGTTGGCGTCGAGGCTGGTCGCCCACTCGTCCTCGGGGAGGGTCTCGCTGCCGAGGGTCAGGTCGTCGATGGCGACGGCGATCAGCGGCGGCGCGAGATCGGCGTCCCAGGTGGCGCTCACGCCGTTGGCGAAGTCGAGGGTCCCCGGTCCGCCGTCGACGGCGAGCCCGTCGGACATCTCGGGGATGACCTGCGTCCCCATCGAGATGTCCGTCCCCTCCACCGTGACGACGTCGTAGAAGGAGGCCCACTCCAGGGGCGCGTTCGGGTTCGTGGCGGCCCCGGGGAGCCCGATGTTGTGGGTCACCCACGCGCCGTCGGTGATGCCGCTGCAGGCGAAGTCGCCGGCCGCGTCCGTCTGGCTGAACATGCACGTGTCCCCGCTGCAGCAGGTCACGGTGATGCCCTCCTCGGCCGGGTCGATGGTCCCGCTGATCAGGTAGGTCGGCTCCGAGTCGTCGTCGTCTGCCGCGTCGTCGTCGGCGCCCGTCGCGTCGTCGTCGTCGTCGTCGGCGTGGCTGCAGCCGACGTTGAAGAGGGTCGGGCTCAGCGAGAGCCCCAGGGCGAGGATCAGGAACAGCGTACGCATGGCGGGGGAATGTAGCAGGCCCGCGGGGGCCGGGAACCGGCTACGTCAGCGCCCGGATCACCCGCGCGGCGATGCCGTCGGCGTCGATGCGGTACGCCTTGTGGATGTCCGCCGGGGTGCCGCTCATCGACCACTGGTCGACGCCCGCCCGCTCCAGCCGGGTGGCGATCCCCTCGTCGGCGAGGTGCATGGCGACGAGCCCGCCGAGGCCGGTGTCGGGGTGGTGGTCCTCGACGGTGAGGACGTACCCGGTCCGCGCCGCGGCGGCGATGGCGTCCCCGTCGAAGGGGCGGAGGCTGGCGACGTTGACCACGCGGACCCGCTTGCCGAGGCGGTCGTAGACGAGGTCGTGTGCCTTGACGGCGTGCGCGACGGCCGGCCCGATGGCCAGGATCGCGCCCGCGTCGCCGTCGCGGAGGACGTCGGCGCGGCCCGGCTCGAACCCCACGGTGCCGTCGTAGAACGGCCCGCTGCCGTCCGCCTTGGGGATGCAGTGGAGCTTGCTGCGGCCCATCCCGACGAACTGGTTGCCGGGGCGGTCGCAGACGTTCCGGATCATCCGGTCGCACTGGTTGGGGTCGGCGGGGACGTGGATCTCCCAGTCGAAGGTCGACCGGAGCAGCCCCGCGTAGTCGACGACCTGGTGCGTCGGCCCGTCCTCGCCGACGTCCGTCCCGCAGTGGGTGCAGACCAGCTTGAGGTTCGTCTTGTTGAACGAGTTCAGCCGCTGCTGGTTGAAGACCTCGGTCACGCCGAAGATGCCGAACGTGCTGAAGAAGACGCTGTACCCCTCGCGGCTGAGGCGGCCCGAGGCGGTGGCGCTGTTGTGCTCCTGGATGCCGCCCTCGATGAAGCCGGCGGGCGCCGCGGCGTGGAAGCCGTTGAGCTTGACCGACCCCTCCAGATCGGCGCTGAACGCGGCCACGCGGACGCGGTCGGTGTTGTTCGCCCCGGCCAGCTCCTTCATCACGTTGCCGTAGGCCGACCGGCAGTCGGTCTTGACGTCGAGGCCGTAGACGATCGGCGCGCCGACCTGCAGCTCCGGCGGCGGGACGAGGGGGAAGGGGTGGTTGAAGTCGCCCTCGGGGAGCGCCGCCCGCTCGGCCGCCAGCCGGTCGAGCCGGTCCTCGCCGCCGAGCTCCGCGATCGCCTTGCGGCAGTCGTCCAGCGGCAGCGCCTGGCCGTGCCACTTGTGGAGGTTCTCCATGAAGGAGACGCCCTTGGACATGACGGTCGTGGCGATGACGACCGTCGGCCGGGACGGGTCGGGGACCTCGCCGCGCTGGAACGCCCGGAGCGCCCCGTACATCTCCCGCCAGTCGTGGCCGTCCACCTCGAGCACGTTCCAGCCGTCGCTGGCCCACCCCGCGGCGACCTGCTGGGGCATGACGTCGTCGCACTTGCCGCCGATCTGGAGGCCGTTGAGGTCCACGTAGGCGCAGACGTTGTTGCAGCCGTACTTGACCGCGAGCCGGCGGGCTTCGCCGATCTGGCCCTTCTGCTGCTCGCCGTCGCCCATCAGGCAGTAGGCGCGGTACGCGAAGCCGGTCTGGTCCCGGAGGTCCTTCGTCGGGTCGGCCGTCGCGAGCCGCCCCCCGATGGCCGCCGCCACCGCCGCCGACAGCCCCTGTCCGAGGTTGCCGGTGTTCCACTCCACGCCGGGGACGCCCTGCTCGACGTGGCCGCCGAAGATCGACCCGAAGCGGCGGAAGGTCCGCACCGCCTCGTCCCGGTCGCAGAAGCCGTACTGCGCCAGCGCGGAGTACGTCCCCGGGGAGATGTGCCCGTGCGAGACGACGACGCGGTCGCGGTCCGCCGCCATCGGCGCGTCGGCCGTGACGTTGGCGTTGGCGTAGATGAGGAGCAGCGCGTGCAGCGTCGACATCGAGCCGCCGGGGTGGCCGCAGCCGGCCAGGGTCGTCATCGACACGATGTCCGTGCAGGCGTCGGCCCAGAGGCGGTCGAAGGTGGCGACGTGGTCGTCGTTGAGCTGGTCGGGACCGTAGGCCAGGCGAAGCATTCGGGCGGGCTCCGTGCGTGAGGGGAGCCGGTTTCTACCCGCGCGTCTGCGCGATCTCAAGGTAGGTTGTCGCGGTTGCGCCGGATCCTCCCGATTCTGCTGTTCCTTCCCGGGGTTGCGCTCGCTGCGTCGGGCGGTCCGGACTCCTGGGGGTACACCTGGGCGGACATCAACGAGGCCGGCGGACCGCCCGGGACCTACTACTACGCCCCCGGCGGCGCCCTCGGCCTCGGTGACGACGACAGCCAGGTCGTCTCCCTCGGCTTCTCGTTCGAGTTCTACGGCATCACCTACACCGAGGTGAGGGTCCACTCCAACGGGGCCATCACGTTCGGCAGCGGCGGCAGCAGCCTCAGCTGGTCCAACCAGTGCCCCCTGAGCGGCTACGGCGGCGACATCGCGGCCCCCTTCTGGGACGACCTCGACCCCTCGCGGACCGGCTCCATCGGGGTCTACGCGGGCAGCGGGACGGACGCCAACGGCGACCTCGTCTTCGTCGCCGAGTGGTACTACGTCGAGAACTTCGCGGGGACCGGCGACGTCACCCTGGAGGTCCAGCTCCACGACGACGACGACCACATCGAGTTCGTTTACCTCGACACCGACCTCGGCAGCTCGACCTACACCGACGGAGCCAGCGCCTCGGTCGGCATCTACGGCGGCGACCTCCTCAGCCCGTCGTGCAACAGCACCTCGCTGCTCACGGACGGCTACGCCATCGGCTTCTACCCCCCGCCCCCCGTCGTCGACGCGGACGGCGACGGGTGGGACGCGGCCAGCGACTGCGACGACGGCAACCCCTCGGTCAACCCCGGCGCGGCCGAGGCGTGCGACTCGATCGACAACGACTGCGACGGCAGCGTCGACGAGGGGTTCGACAGCGACGGCGACGGGTGGACGACCTGCGCGGGCGACTGCAACGACAGCAACGGCGGCATCAGCCCGGGCGCGTCCGAGTCCTGCGACGGCATGGACAACGACTGCGACGGCGGCGTCGACGAGAACTTCGACAGCGACGGCGACGGGTGGACGACCTGCGGCGGCGACTGCAACGACAGCAACGCGTCGTTCAACCCGGGCGTCAGCGAGGTCTGCGACGGGTTCGACGACGATTGCGACGGCAACGTCGACGAGGGGTACGACGGCGACTTCGACGGGTGGACGACCTGCGGCGGCGACTGCAACGACGTCAACGCGTCGATCAACCCCGGCGCGGTGGAGGCGTGCGACGGCGCGGACAACGACTGCGACGGGCTGGTCGACGAGGAGTCCGACGCCGACGGCGACGGCTACACCGGCTGCGACGGCGACTGCGACGACACCGACCCCAACGTCTTCCCGGGCGAGCTCGAGGTGTGCGACGGCGTCGACAACGACTGCGACCTGATGGTGGACGAGGGGTTCGACGTCGACGGCGACGGCTACCTGACGTGCGAGGGGGACTGCGACGACGGCAGCGCGTTCGTCTACCCCGGGGCGCCGGAGATCTGCGACGGCGTGGACACCGACTGCGACGGCGTCAACGCGGACACCATCGACGGCGACGGCGACGGCTGGACGGCGTGCGACGACCCCGCCGACTGCGACGACAGCGACGCCTCGATCCACCCCGCCGCAACCGACATCCCCGCCAACGGCATCGACGAGGACTGCGACGGGGCGGACGCGTACGACGAGGGCGACGACGACGACGACGTGGGGCCGTCGGACGACGACGACGCGACGGACGACGACGACGACGTGGCCGACGATGACGACGACGTGTCCGACGATGACGACGACGTGTCGGACGATGACGACGACGTGTCAGACGACGACGACACCGACTCCCAGTCCGACGACGACGACAGCGCAGGCCCCGATTGGAACGACGACGGCGTCCAGGGCGAGCAGGGCGAGGCCCCCGCGGCCCGCACGGCGACCTTCGGCTGCGCCTGCGACGAGGCCCGCGGGACGCCGACGCCGCTGCTGTTGCTCCTCCTCCTGACGATCCGGCGGAGGCGAGATTGAAGAAGATCCAAGGGTGACCGTCTCACAGCATGGACTATCATTCCTAGACAGGAGTTCCACCGGCGGATGGCGACGGGCAAGCGACGAATCGATTTGAATCGGCCTCCGAGGCTCGGCTTCTGGGCCCGCCTCCTCCGCCGCCGGTCCCCTGCTCCGGTCGTCTGTCTGCCCCCGGACGACGACATCGACTTCAGCCTCCGGCGCCGCGCCGCCGTCCGCGCCGTCCGCGCCTTCGTCGAGCACATCGACACCTACCAGCTCCACACCCGCCGCACCGTCCACGTCGTCAGCCGCTACATCATCCCGCCCGAGCCGGGCCTTCAGGAGAAGGTCCCCGAGTGGCTCGCGGAGCGGGTCCGGTTCGGCGTCGTCCAGGGCGCCGGCGGCTTCGGCTACCTCCAGATCAAGTCCGTCGACCTGACCTGGGATCACGAGGGGACGGAGCTCTTCCTCCACCTCGACAGCAAGGTCGCCCCCGGCACCCGCGCCTTCATCGCGGCGTACCTGGGGGAGGGGGACGGGACGGCGGAGATGCAGGATCTCCCGTCGACGCTGCTGCTCGGCGAGCCCTGAGCGCCGGCCCCGCCACCAGCACCACCAGCAACGAGACCGTCAGCGCCACGTGGTAGGCGAGCCCCTCCTCGGGGCCGAAGTCGCCGCCGAAGAGGCGGCGCGCGAGCGGTGACTCCGCCGTCTCCCACCGGAGCAGCGACGGCAGCGTGAAGCCCGACACGGGCAGCCCCAGCACCAGCGCGGTGGCCACGTTCCAGCCGAGGTGCAGCCCGGTCGCGAACCAGAGGCTGCCGGTCACCATCAGGGCGATGCCGAGCCACAGCCCGGCGAGGAAGATGCCCGCCCAGCCGAACGCCGAGGCGTGCGGGTTCATGCCGTGCAGGACCATGAAGAGCAGGGAGCTGACGATCAGGGCGCCGGGGCCGCCGGCGGCGGGCTGCCAGTAGCGGAGGGCGACGCCGCGGAGAGCCAGCTCCTCCCCGAAGGCGGCGACGGCGAGGGCGGGGATCGTGAAGACGACCCCGACGAGGGCGGCGCTGCCCGTCGGCACGTCGAGGCCGGTGGTGGGGGCCGGCACCACGAGGCCGAGCGCGCGTCCCAGCAGGGCCGGGAGGATCAGCGTGGCGAGGCCGAGGAACGCGCCGGCGACGAACATCCGGGTCGCGCCTTCGCCTCGTCCGAGCCCCATCCGTTCGCGGGACAGCCCCGCGAGCCAGCGGCCGCAGAACAGCAGCGTGGGGGCGACGAACAGCCACGACAGCACCGTCGCGAGGAGGAAGTGGCGGCTCGCCCACACCTCCAGCGTCGCGCGGCTCACCTCGACGCCCTCGCGGGACAGCGCCAGCGCGCCGATGCCGACGGTGGGGATCGCGGACAGGAGCGACGCGAGCACGGCGGCGACCACGATCAGGGGCGTCCCCAGGAGCGGGTGCAGCTTCGGGCGGAGGCCGGTGTCCGTCACGCGTACACGTCCGGGTGGTCGTCGAGCCAGGCGGCCACCGCCGGGGGGAGGAGGGGGCGGGCGGCCTCCCGCTCGCCGGCCGCGATCAGCCTCCGGACCTGCGACGACGAGATGTCCGGGAGGGTGACGTCGAGAAGCTCCACCGAGGCCCCCGCCGGCACCTCGGCGCGCCGCTCGCCCCGGCCGACGACCGCGAACGCGAGCATCGCCTTCAGCTCGTCCCAGCGATGCCAGCGCGGCAGCTCGCGGAGGACGTCGGCGCCCGCGATCCAGACGAACGTGTGCTCGGGGTGGCGCTCGCGGAGGGCGGCGATCGTCTCGATCGTGTAGCTGCGGGGCCCCAGGGTCGCTTCGACGGGGTCGACGCGGACGCGGCTGTCGGCGAGGCCCGCGAGCGCCGCCTCCGCCATCGCGAGGCGGTCCTCCCAGGGCGCCAGGGAGCGGTCCTTGTCGAACGCGTGCCGATGGACGGGGAGCCACCACACCTCGTCGGCGAGGCCCCGCTCGAGCGCGAGCTCGGTCAGCCGGACGTGGCAGACGTGAGGCGGGTTGAAGCTGCCGCCGAGGAGGCCGATGCGCGCCATCGTGGCCGCTATCCTGAAGCGGTGACGGCGGAGCGCAAGGTCCGGGGGCGATTCGCGCCCTCGCCGACGGGGTCGCTCCACCTCGGCCACGCCTCCACCATGCTCCTGTGCTGGCTCCAGGTCCGCGCCGCGGGGGGCGAGCTGGTGATGCGGATCGAGGACGTCGACGTCGCCCGGACCCGGCCCGGGGCGGCCGACGCGATCCTGGAGGACCTCGCCTGGCTGGGGTTCGACTGGGACGAGACGTACGTCCAGACCGAGCGCTTCGGCCGCTACGAGGCGGCGCTGGAGCGGCTCGCGGGGCGGACCTACCGCTGCACCTGCAGCCGCAAGGAGATCCGGCTCGCCGCGGGGGTGCCCGCCGATCACCGCGGCGAGGTGACCTACCCGGGGACCTGCCGCACGGCGCCGTCCCACCCCGACGGGCGGCCGGCGTCGCTCCGGGTCCGGACCGAGGGGGTCCGCGTGGCCTGGGAAGATCGCGTGGCGGGGGCGCAGGCCGACGTCCCCGGCGACTTCATCGTCCGCGCCAAGAACCTCGACCACGTCTACCAGCTCGCCTGCGTCGTGGACGACATCGAGATGGGGATCACCCACGTCCTCCGGGGCGCCGATCTGCTCGACTCCACCGGACGCCAGCTGCTGCTGTACCGCTGGCTCGGGGCGACCCCTCCGGACTTCGCCCACGTCCCCCTCCGCGTCGACGAGGAGGGGGAGCGGCTGGCCAAGTCGCGGGGGTCGCCGCCGTTGACCGACCTCCGCCTCGCGGGCGCGGACGGGGCGGCCGTGCTGGGGCGGATCGCCGCCGACCTGGGGCTGCGGGACGACGCCACGGCGGTGGCCCCGGGGGAGCTGGTCGAGGCGTTCGCCGCCCGCTTCCCGCACCTCGTCCCTTGATCAGAACAGTCGTGCGCGCGGGTACCTCACCGGCGGGACGGATCTCGTCCCGGCTTGACCTCGGTCACCTCGGCGTCTAGGTATCGCGGATGCCGGTCACCTTGAGCTTCGATTCGCCCTCCGCCGCCGCCGCCCACCCCGAAACCCTGGTCCTCGTGGGACGCGCCGAGGCGCTGCGGGCCGACGCCGTGCGCGCGCTGCTGCCGGCGTCCACGGCGAAGGTGTGGGACCGCATGATCGACGGGGTCAAGCCGGGCGACTTCGGCGCCTCGACGTCGGACTGGGCGGACGCCGACGCGCCCGCGCAGGTCGTCGCCTGCGTGCTCCCCGAGGCGGCGTCCCACCACAACGCCCCGGGCCGCCCCGACGCCGTCACCACGCTGGTCCGGAAGGGCGCCGCGTCCGGCGATCGGGTCGGCGTCGTGGTCGCCGTCGACGACGACGAGCACGCCTTCGCCGCGGGGGTCGCCGCCGCGCGGGCGTTCCCCGAGTTCGACGGCAAGGGCCACCGGGACGACGAGGACGAGGCGCGCTCCGTCACCGTCTCGGTGCTGACCTCGTCGGTCGAGGCCGACCTGGGGCGGATCGGCCGGGTCGCCGCGGGCGCCCGCCTCGCCGCCCGCCTCGTCGACACGCCGACCTCCCGCCTGAACACGACCGCGTTCGTCGCCGAGGCGGAGGCCCAGGCCGAGCGGATCGGGGCGAGCGTTCGCGTGATCGACTCCGACGAGCTCCGCGACGGCGGCTTCGGCGGCCTGTGGGGCGTCGGCAAGGCGGCCGTCCACGGCCCCAAGCTGGTGATCCTGTCCCACACCCCCGCGGGGGCCTCGCGCACGGTCGCGCTCGTGGGCAAGGGCATCGTCTACGACACCGGCGGGCTGAGCATCAAGGGCAAGGACCACATGCCCGGGATGAAGATCGACATGGGCGGCGCGGCCGGCGTCCTGGGGGCGTTCGTGACGGCGGTCGACGCCGGCTTCGGCGACACGCTCCACTGCCTCCTCTGCCTCGCGGAGAACTCGGTCGGCCCCGACTCGACCCGCCCCGACGACATCCTCGCGATGTACAGCGGCAAGACGGTGGAGGTGAACAACACCGACGCCGAGGGGCGACTCGTCCTCGCCGACGGCGTCGCCTACGCGAGCCGCCACCTCGCCCCCGACGTCATCGTCGACATGGCCACGCTCACCGGCGCGCAGCTCATCGCCACCGGCAAGCGCCACGCCGCGATCGTCAGCAACGACCCGGAGCTGGAGGCCGCCGCCGTCGCCGCCGGTCGCCGCAGCGGCGATCTCGCCTGGCCGCTCCCCTACTGCCCGGAGCTGTTCCGGAAGGAGTTCAAGAGCGAGGTCGCCGACCTCAAGAACTCGGTGAAGGACCGGATGAACGCGCAGTCGTCGTGTGCCGGGCAGTTCGTGGCCGAGCACCTCGACGCGGACTGGGAAGGGGCGTGGCTGCACGTCGACATGGCCGGCCCCGTCTCGTCCGAGGACCGCGGCACTGGCTACGGCGTCGCGCTGCTCGCCGAGCTGCTCGGCTTCTAGGCCTTCGCGTGGGCGGCCGCCGCAACAAGCGCGCCGCGCGCTGCGTCCGGTGCCGGATGCACGTCGTGCGCTGCGTCTGCGCGGCCATCCCCCAGGTACCGTCGCGGGCCCGCTGGGTCGTCGTGCAGCACCACACCGAGGGCTGGAAGACGACGAACACCGGCCGCCTCGCGGCCCTCGGGATCGCCGGCGCGGGCCTGCACACGTTCTCGTCGCGGACGTCGCCGCTGGACCCGCCGGTCGTCGCGGACGGACCGACCTGGATGCTCTGGCCGGACGACGACGCGGCGCCCGCCTCGGCCCTCCCGAGCGCCGGCCCGCTCACGCTGGTGATCCCCGACGGGACGTGGACGCAGGCGCGGAAGCTGGTCCGGAGCGAATCGCTCCGGAGCCTCCCCCGGGTCGCCCTTCCGCCCAGCGCGCACGCCCGCTGGTCCCTCCGCGAGGAGACCCGCGACGGCGGCATGTCCACGCTCGACGCGGTCTGCTGGCTGCTCCGGGAGGTGGACGGACCGGACGTCGCGGCGCCCCTGGAGGAGCTCGCGCGGACGATGTGGGCGCGGACGATGGAGACGCGGGGGCTCAGTCCGGAGGAGCCGGGTCCCCCCCGCCCTCCGACGTAGCCTCATCGCCGGCTCCGTCCTCCTCCTCGGCCGCCTCGACGGCCTCGCGGGCGCCCGCGTGGCCGGCCGCGTCGGCCCGCCGGAGGACATCCATGGCCAGCTCCCGCGCCGCCGCCGCGCGGAGCTCCTCCCCCTCCCCGGCGAGGACCGCCGCGAACGCGAGCAAGGCTCGGCCGTGGTTCACGGGATCTGCCAGCGCCTCGTGCATGGCCGCCGCCCGGCGGAACGCGTCCCCCGCGGCGTCGGGCTGACGCAGCGCGAGGAGGGCCCGGGCGAGCCCGTCGGTCGCCGCTGCGACGCCGCGCCGGTCGTCGTCGTCCTCAGCCTCGATGAGCGCCTCGTCGAAGCGCTGCCGCGCCACCTCGGGGGCGCCCCCCTCCAGCGCCGCCTCCCCCTGCTCCCGCAGGGCCCGGGCGGCGAGCGCCGGCCGCCCCGCCTCGCGCGCCTGGGCGAGGACGAACTGCAGGGACGCCTCGACGTCCTCGGCCCGCCCCTGGAGGCGGCGGATCGTGATGCGGTCCAGCGTCGCCTCCAGCCGCAGGGGCTCGTCCGTGCCCAGCTCCCCCGCGTTCATGCGCTCCAGCGCGCGCCGCACCAGCCCCTGCGCGATGTCGAGGTCCCCGGCGGCCATGGCCTCCCGCGCCGCGATCAGCATCGCGTCCGCGGACTGGACCACGTCCGTCGTCTCGGCCAGCGCGGCGACCAGCCGCCCGCGGGTGGCGGGGTCGGGGGCGGACGCGAGCTGGCGGGCGATCGCGGCGTTGTAGCGGGGCCAGCGCTTGCCCTCCCGGGCGTCCCGCTCGAGCGACTCCCGGAGGAGGCCGTGCGCGAACGCCCACCCCCCGGGGACGTGGCGGGCGAGGCCGTCGCGGGCGAGCCGCTCCACCAGCCCGAAGGGGACGACGAGCCCCGCCCGGTCGCAGCACAGCAGCCACTCCCCGGTCGCTACCTCGGCGCCCAGCGCGGCGGCCAGCTCCAGGGCGCCGCGGATCTCGGGATCGTCGGACGTCGCCCGATCCGTGCGGGTCCGCCAGAGCGCGTGGAGGCCGTCGGGAATGGCCGCTTCGGCGCCCGGGGCGAGGGAGAAGCCGCCCCGTTCGTGGTCGGGAAGGAGCACGCCGCGGGCGACCCAGTCGGCCACGAGCTGCGTCGCAAAGAGGGGGTTCCCCTCGGCGCGGTCCACGACGCGGGACGCGAGCCCGGCCTCGAGCCCGAGGAGGTCCTCGACGAGGCGCTGCGTCTCGTCGGGGTCGAGGGCGTCGAGGCGGGTGGTCGCCACCGCCGGGTTGTCCTCCAGCGCAGCGAGCGCGGCCGCCGCTTCGGAGTCCGGGTCGAGGGCTTCGTCGCGCAAGGTCAGGAGGATCAGGATGGGGCGCGGCTGGAGGCGGCTCCGGTGGAGCAGATCCGCGACGAGGCGGAGGCTGTCGGGGCCGTGGTGGACGTCGTCGAACCACAGCACCAGAGGCGTGTCCCCGGCTTCGGCGCCGAGGTAGGCGGCGGCCGTCGCACGTGCGGCCGCCTCCTCCGGGGCGGGCCGGGGCGAGGCTCCGGGCACGACCAGGTCGGCGACCGCGTCCCACAGGTGGGGGGTGTTCCGGCCGAGCTCCTTGAGGCGCGTCTCGGCCCACCAGCGGACGGTCTGGTGGGGCAGCCCGGCGGCCCGGAGCATCCGCCCGATCATCGGCGCGGCTCCGTCCCGCTGGCTCCGCGCTTCGCCGTGGACCGCCTTCTCGGCCCGCGCGAGCCCGAGCTCCTCGGCCCGGTCGCAGAGCCACTCGGCGAGCGACGACTTGCCCACGCCGGCGCCGCCGCGGAGGACCACCGCGCGGGTGATCCCCCGGCCCGTCACGATCCGGAGCGCCGCCCAGAGCCGGTCCCGCTCGGCGTACCGGCCGACCACGGGGGCCCGACGCAGCCCGAACAGCCCCAGCCCCGCGCCCTCCAGGCGCTGCGGGTGGGGGCGCGGCTCGGAGGGGCGCCAGTCGGCGGGGGTGGGGAGCCGGCGGACGTCGATGGTGCCCTCGGCCTCCACCGCCCGGAGCGCCCGGGCCGCCTCGGTGGCGTGCTGGAACCGCCCGCTGGGACGGAGCCGCAGCGCCCGCCTCAACCACTCCTCGAATCCCGCGGGGACCTCGATGGCGGGCTCGTAGGGGGGGAGGCTGCCCTGGAGGTGCATCTGGAGGACCTGGAGCGCCGTCGCCGCGGTGTAGGGCGGCTTGCCGCAGGTCAGCTTCCAGACGACGCAGCCGAGGGAGTAGACGTCCGTCCAGGGTCCGATCTCGTTGAGACGGACCTGGATCTGCTCCGGCGCCACGAACGAGGGGCTGCCGTAGAAGCTGTCGGGGCTGCCGTCGGCGACGGTCCGGTCCCGGGCGACGATCTGCGCGATGCCGAAGTCCGTCAGCTTCGGCCCCGGCAGGAGGATGTTGCCGGGCTTGAGGTCGCGGTGGATGACCCGCCGCGCGTGGGCGTGGGCGAGGGCGTCGAGGACGGCGAGGACGAGGTCCCGGACCTCGGGCCACGTCGTGTTCCCCTGGAGCTGCCGCACGGTCCCCCCGTCGACCAGCTCCATGGCCAGGTAGGGGCTCCCCGCGACGAGCCGGTCGGCGGACGCGACGGCCGCGATCTCGTCGACGAGGCCGTAGTCGTAGACCCGCACGATGCCGGGGTGGTCCAGCCCCGCCACCGCCCTCACCTCGGCTTCGAACTGGCTGACGGACTCGGCGTCGCCGGCCTCCCGCCGGAGCGTCTTGACGGCCACGGGGAGCCCCGAGTCGCGGTGCTTGCCCTGCCACACGAGCCCCATGCCGCCCTTGCCGATGAGGCGGACGAGGTCGAACGGTCCGAGCGGGATCGGGGGACGGCGCCCCACCTCGGGTCAGCCCTCGTCGTCCGGCGCCGACGCCCAGAGCTTCGTCATGGTCATGCCCGCGCCGGGCTCGAACTTCCACCCGGGGAAGCCGGAGGTCCCCTTGACGGACACCGGCCCGCAGCGGCTGTTGCCGACGCGGGCGGTCACCGAGTCGCCCTCCCAGTGGATGAAGACCTTGGTCTCCTTGCCCGACGGCGCCCCCTTGCAGGTCCGGCTCGACGCTCCCTCCAGCGTCGACGCCGATTCGCCCACGTAGAGGTCGAAGCGGCCCTTGAGGCGGACGGTGTGGGAGCCCGTCGCGCGGTAGCCGACCTTCACCTCGGACTTGGCGAACGAGGAGATCTGCGCGCCCACGCTGCCGGCGCTGTTCCGGTCGACCGTGGACGTCGAGTAGAAGGTCGTGAACTTCCGCGGCGGGGGGGTCTCCACGACCGGTTCGGGGGTCGGCGCGGGGGTCGCCATGGGGATGTCGACGACGACGTCGGGCACCTCCATGATCCCGGCCTTGAGGAACTGCAGGACGTCGCCGGCTCCGGGCTGCACGGCCACGGCGCGGGAAGCGTCGGGGTAGCGGGTGGTCAGGCTC
>CAYFOA010000100.1:0-9821 GCA_964344575.1 uncultured Rickettsiales bacterium
CGACGACGACGACGTGCCGCTGACCGAGCCGCCCCCGTTCGTCGACGACTGCACCGAGGGCCTCAACGACGAGATCGGCGACGTCAGCGGCCTCGAGGCCATCGACGGCCAGACCTACAGCGCCCAGATGTGCGCCAACGAGGTCGACTACTACGTCACCTTCGTCCCCCCCGAGACGTACCTGTCCGTCGAGATCCAGATCGACGGCGCCGGCTCCGGCAGCACCGACCTCGACCTGTACGAGGTCGACGACACGGGCAACAACGGCATCCAGGTCAGCTGGTCCGAGCAGGACTACGAGCGCCTCGCCGTCTACAACCCGACGTCCAGCGAGCTCGTCTACTACTGGGCCGTCCTCCCCTACAACACGGCGTCGGCCGACTACGACATCGAGATCGGGGTCAGCGACTACCACGAGGGGATGAACTGCGACTCCTTCTACAGCGACACCTCGGAGTCCGGCCCCTGCAACGAGATCCTCCAGTTCCCCCGCAACCACGACGACGACCAGGGCTACTTCGTCGAGCACCAGGCGCACTACTCGAACATCCGCCGCGAGGTCGCCTACCTCGTCGCGTGGGCCACCGAGGAGACCGCCGCCGAGTTCTCCGGGACGACGCCGCTGTCGCTGATGGACATGTCCGAGTTCGACGGGGAGACCCCGGGCCAGATGGTCAACTCGCTGCGCCACCCCGAGGGGACGCACATCGAGGGCAACGACATGGACATCGCCTACTACCAGACCGACGGCGAGAACAACGGCCAGACCGTCTGCCCCGACGACGGCTACTTCTGCACCAGCCCGCCGAACATCCTCGACGCCGAGCGGTCCGCCTTCTTCATGGCGCAGCTCTTCAGCAGCCCCTACATCCGCGTCATCGGTGTGGACACGATGATCGCCGACGACCTCTTCGCCGCGGCCGACGACCTCGTCAGCAGCGGCCAGATCACGTCCACGCAGCGGAACTACTTCGACTGGTACATGGCCTACGGCGACGGCTGGCCCTTCCACCAGCACCACCTCCACTTCTCCTGGGACTGGGAGGGCGGCTGGTACTTCATGGGCGCGCCCCCGGAGGGCTGCCAGCTCGAGGCCGGGATCCCGGACAACAACTACGCCGTCGGCAAGGCGCCGGCGTTCCCGCTGCTGTAGGGCCGGCCCGATGCGCGCAGCCCTCCTGGTCGTCCTCGCCGTCGCCCTGGCGGGCTGCCCCGTCCAGCGCTCCCCCTACGAGCGGAACGACAACCCCGACATCCCCGACCTCGACGACGACGACGCGTCTGGGGACGACGACGACGCGTCCGGCGACGACGACGACGCGGCGGTCGACGACGACGACGCGTCCGGGGACGACGACGACGCGTCCGGCGACGACGACGACACGCTCCCCGAGGACGACGGCCCCGAGGGCTGGATCGGCGGCCCCTGCGAGACGTCCGCGGACTGCGACTACGACGACGCGGTCTGCCTGACGGACGGCTTCCCCAACGGGATGTGCACCCAGGCCTGCGACCTCTACTGCCCGGACCGGGACGGCTACCCCGTGACGTTCTGCGTGGACGAGGCCGAGCTCCCCGACACCGCCGGCGCCGACGGCGACTGCGTCAGCCGGTGCGACTTCGAGTACTTCCCCGCGTCCGGTTGCCGCCCCGGCTACGGCTGCGTCGTCGCCCCCCGCGCGAACGAGCCCGACACGCTCAAGTACGTCTGCGTCCCCGGCGACGACACCGATCTGAGCGCGTGCCACCTCGACCTCGCCGACCGCGGACTGGCGTTCGAGCCGACGATCCGCGAGGTCGACCACCCGACCGGCCACCCCGACCTGGACTGCGAGATCGAGGACCCCGTCTACCTCAAGTCCCCGGTGTTCGGCGTGGACCTCGAGTACTACGACGGCGCGCCCACGGACGACGTCCTCGTGAGCTGCGAGACGGCCCATGCGATCGGCGACACGGCGCTGGACGTCATGCCCTACGACGCGGTCGTGCTGCGCCACATCGGCACCTACAACTGCCGCGTGATCAGCAACACGTCGACGCTGTCGCAGCACGCCCTGGCCAACGCGATCGACATCTACGGCTTCGAGTTCGCCGACGGCACGCTGTGGACGCTGGTGGACCACTGGGAGCACGACACGACGTCCGGCTTCGACACGGCGGCGGGCGAGTGGCTCTACGACGCCGGCCAGCGGTGGTTCGACCAGGACATCTGGAACATCATCCTGACGCCGAACTACAACTCGGCCCACGACAACCACTTCCACGTGGACCTGACCGCGGGCGGGAACTACATCGGCTTCTGGGGCAACCGCTACTACGGCCCCGCTCCGTACGCGGACTAGGTCTGCAGGCCAGACACGTTGTTCCCCGCGCTGACGGGGGAGGGGTTCGCGAGGGAGGGGCTGGGTGGGTCGGGCCGGTCTGCTCTCGCCGTGGCCCCCCTGATGCCGGCGCGCCGGTGCGTCGGCGGCGGTGGACTCGCCGGGGACGACACCTCACGAGTGTCTTGTTTCCGGCTGTCCTCGACGGCGCCACGATCGACTCGCCGATGAAGCCGACCCTCACCGCCGCACCAACGACGTCCTCCTCTCGTTCGGCTCGCAACCATGACCGGGAACAACCCGTCTGGCTTCGCCGGCTAGGGAGCCTTCCGGGGACTCGCGAGCGCGTCGGCCGCCGCGGTGAAGTCGGGGTCCAGCCGGACCGCCGCCTCGAACTGGGCTCGGGCTCCGTCCTCGTCCCCTCGATCGCGGGCCTCGAGGCCGCTCGACCAGGCCAGGAACGCGTCGGCGCTCCGGGTCGGGATCGAGGCCTCGACGTCGCCCGCCTCCTCGCCCGCCTGGGCGACGAGCCAGGGGAGCAGCTCGACGTGCAGGCGCCAGAGCTCGTCGCGGGTCGACCGGAAGACCTGCGACTGCAGCACCTCGCCGTTCGCCGTCGCCAGCACGCGGACGTCCAGGCGGAGGTCGGCGCCCAACGAGAGCAGCGAGCCCTTGGCGACGCGCTCCGTCTCGGCCTCGTCCGTCGTCACCGCCGGCACCCGCGCCAGGTCCGTCCGCAGCAGCTCGGTCAGCCCCCGGGCGAGCTGCGCCTGGGTCGGGTCGCCCTGCGCCTCCAACGGCGTCACCCGGAGGACCGGTCCCGCCGCGACCGCCGACGTGGCTCCGAGCGCGAGCGTGAGGGCGAGGACGGCCGGCGGCAGGAACGGCGGACGGCGGCGGATCATCGGCGTCGAGTCTACTCAGCGGTGGCGTCGAGCGCGGCGACGAAGCGGTCCGCCAGCCACTCGTAGCCGGCCTTCGTGTGGTGAATGAGGTCGCCGGCGCCGAGCTGGGGCCAGGCGTAGTAGGCGCCGAGCATCGAGGCCTCGCCCCCCATCGCCGCCTGCCAGTCCCAGAACGCGCAGCCGTGCTCCGCGGCGACCTCGCGCTGGACCTCGGCCACGGGCGCCGTCCGGTCCCAGATCGCGTAGCGGCCGCCGTCGTGGTTCCAGCCGCGGTCGGACGGCCCGGCGAGGATGCAGGGGGCGTCGGTGGCTCCGCGGAGCTTCGTCAGGACCGAGGTCAGGTCGGCGCGGTAGGCGTCCATCGTGTAGCGCTGGTCGGCGGCCTCGTTCGTGCCGTACGCGAGGACCACGAGATCGGGGGCCAGCGCCGCCATCCCGTCCCGGAACAGCCCCTCGTCCCAGGCCAGCCAGTCCCGCGCCTCGCGCCCCCGGATGCCCATGCTGTCGACGATCGCCCCGGGGGCGTCGCGGTCCATCGTGACGCCGAAGATCCGGACGGGGCCGTCCCCCTTGGGCGCGAGCTGGAGGCGGTGCTTGCCGTCGGTCACGCGGACGGTCACGCGGAGGAGGTCCTTCAGGACGCGGTCGCCGAGGGGGCCGGCGTCGGGGGTGTCGGTGGCCACCTCGAACGGCTCGCCCCCGTCGACCGTCACCAGGAGCGTCCCGCCGCCCGCCTGCTGGAGGACGTACACCTCGAACCGCGACACCTTCTGCCCGTGCCGCGCCCGCCGCGCCGTCTCCACCCAGCCGAAGTCGCGGGCGTCGTCGCTCCCCACGCTCATCCCCGAGAAGCCGAGGAGGCCGTCCTTGAACGCGTTCGCCTTGGTGTTCCAGTCCGACATCCAGCCGTCGGTGCGGCAGAGGTTGATGTCGGACGCCCGGTGCCCCCGGTACAGCGCCGCGGGGAGGACGAAGCCGTGGCCCGCGTCGCCGTAGCGGTCCTGCAGGACGCGCCGGATGTGCCCCGTCCAGAAGTCGCCGCCGGTGTGGGACGCGCCCCAGAACGAGAGGCGAGGGGAGTCGGACGCCATCACCGCGGCGATCCGCGCGAGCACCTCGGGCGGCCCCTCCAGCGGCTGCGCGGGGACGGCCTCCGGATCGGCGCCGGGGAGCTGGACCGCGTCCATCACGAGGAGCTCGGGCATGCCCGTCGGGTCCGGCTTCGGCAGCGGCCCCTCGTACGTCTTCCCCCCGGGGCGCGCGGGCTTGCTCGGCATCGCCCGGAGCTGGTCCTTGCAGGACGGCAGCCCTGCGGGCCCCGGCGCGTCGGTCGCGTCCAGGGTGACGTGCTCCAGCGCGAGGGCGGGGCTCGCGGCCAGGAGCGTGACGATCAGCAAGGGCAGGACGCGCACGGCGCGCAGCATTCCAGCCGGGCGGGACCGGGGACAACCCCGCGGCGGTCGCGCCGTCCGGCCCGGCGGGACCGGGCGAGGAACCGCCCCGGTCCGGCGCGGCGGGATCGGGGGAGGAGCCGCGGCAGCCGCCCCCGTCTCGGGCCCGTCAGCCGGCGCAGTTGACCGCGCCCGGGCTCGCGCCGCAGGGGCTGGCGACCCAGTTGTCCTCGACGTCGTCGCCGTCGAGGTCGACCCGCTCCACGCTGACGCCGTTGCCCGGGTCGAAGGGGAACGAGAACGTGTCGATCACGTCGCCCGCCTCGTCCATCAGCGTCACCGGGTCGCTCGACGCGGCGAGGCCGTTGCCGAGGGCCTTGCCGGTCGCCGTCGTCACCAGCACCACGCCGTCGGCGAGGTCGTACGCGCGGGTGTAGTCGGGGTCGACGACGAGGGCGTAGGCGCCGGCCTCGAGCACGGTCGGCGTCCCCTCGAACGTGGCGAGGACGTCGGTCGAGTCGCCGTCCGTGAGGAGCAGGCCGGCGAGGTCCACGGGGCCGGTGCTCGCGTTGAACACCTCGACGTACTCGTTGATCGCGTCGCCGACGGGGTTCGCCATCACCTCGCTGACCACCAGGTCCGCGACGTCGCCCGGCTCGATCACCTCGCAGGGGGCCGCGCCGAGGCTGTGGCCGGCGGGGCACGCCGACGCCTCCCAGCCGTCGTCCGTCCACTCCGCGGAGACGCCGTTGCCGGGGTTGAAGGGGGCGGTGAAGGCGTCGATGACGTCGCCCGAGGCCCGCAGCAACGACACCGGGTCGGAGGTCGACAGCCCGTTGCCGAGGCCCGCGTCGGCGACCGTCAGGAGGACCGCCGCTCCGCTCAGGTCGTACTGCCCCGCGTAGCCCGAGTCGAGCACCACCGCCCGCTCGCCGGGGGCCAGCGTCGTCGGGAACACGTCCCACGCGACGAGCACGTCCGTCCGGTCGCCGTCGTCCAGGAGCAGCCCCTCCAGCTCGACGCTCACCGCGCCGACGTTGAGGATCTCGACGAACTCGCCCGTCGCCTCGGACAGCGGGTTCGCCATCACCTCCGTGATGACCAGCGGGAGCGTGTCGACCTCCGACTCGTCGCCGCCGATGTCGTGGCCCGCGCCGACCGGGCGGGGCTGGTTCGCCCAGTCCACGACGGGCGCGCCGTCGCTGCTCCCCGCGTCGATGAACGGGGAGGCGCCGGCGAGGCTGAAGTCGCCCCCGTCGAGGTCGGCGTACTCCGGGTCGGCGAAGACGTCCGTCGGGTCCGCCTCCGCGTCGCCCGCGAAGTCGGCGTCGTTGGCCCAGTAGCCGTTGTGGTCGATCTCGGCGGAGAAGCCGGCGCAGTGGACGCCCGCCTGGTTGTGGGTGATCGCGTTGTTCCGCACCACCGACTGGCCCGCGCCGCTGCCTAGCGAGACGGCCGCGTCGCGGTCCTCGGCCTCGCCGCCGGGGCCGTTGCCCGCGATCGTGTTGTTGATGACGTGGGCGCGGTCGGCCTCGTCGTAGACGAAGACCCCGGAGCGGACGTTGTAGACGACGAGGTTGTTGAGCAGGTCCGCGCGGCCGCTCATCTGGAGGACGCCGAAGCCGTTGGCGAAGATCGCGTTCGCCTGGAGCGTCGACCAGTCCCACTGCGCGTCCGCGCCCGGGTTCAGGCAGACGCCGCCGTACCAGCCGGAGACGTAGGTCGACGACAGGTAGACCGCGGCGTTCTCGCTCGTGAAGACGCCGCACGCCTCCGTGTTGCCCGCGCCGGGGCCGGTGATCGAGACGCTCGCGAGCCCCGCCTCGCCCGCGGCGACGTGGACGGTCCCCTCGATGACGGTGTGGTCCGGCCCTGCGCCGATCAGCCAGAGCCCGCCGAACAGGAGGACGTCCTCGGTGTACGTCCCGGGGGCCAGGCTGATGACGTCGCCGGGGCTCGCGGCGGCGATCGCGTCGGCGATCGTGGCGTGCTGGGACGGGACGAGGAGGGTCGCTTCGAGTTGGCCGACGTCGGTGACGTCGAGGCCCTCGCGGGGGGCGAGGCAGGCGGTGAGGGTGGACAGGGCGAGGAGGATCGGGAGGACGGTTCGCTTGCTCATGGCGCGAACTAGTAAAGCTTCTTTACTATCAACCCAAACTCTGTTTTGAAATCAAAGACCGGACGCTCAGGGGGCGGCCGTCAGGGCCTTGCAGTCCAGCGATCCGCCGATGACCGACGCCTGGCTCGTCCACCGCGATCCGACCGCGAACTGCGCCCACCGGGGCTCGTCGAAGCTGCAGTCGTAGGACTTCCCGTCGGGCCCGAGGAAGTCGACCCGGTAGGTCGCCGCGCGCTTGCCCTCGCGCTCGCACCCGAGGCAGTCGCCCGTCCGCGCGAGGGTGACGGCGGGCCAGACCGGCGCCTTGTTCGCGTCGCCCTGCTCGATCAGGGTCCGCGCCGCCCGCCACCGGTCGACGGTGTAGCTGCACCACGCGTCGTAGATCGGCTCCTCGCGGTACTTCGGCTTGCAGTCCTGGTACTCGGTGAAGGTGCCGTCGCCGTTGTCCCGCTTCTTCGTGACGCACGTCTGGCCGTCGGGGATCTTCTTCGTGTCCCGCTGCTTCTCGGAGCGGGTCACGGAGTAGGCGTCGCGGGGCAGGGAGTCGCACCACTTCGACTCCGACGTCGGCTTCTTCGCCTCCACCACGACCGACCGCTCCCACGTCCGCGCCGTCGCCTCCACGGAGACGTCCTTCTTCCAGAGGATCGATACGAGCGCGAACGCGGCGACCAGCGCGAGCAGCGCCGCGCACCCCAGCAGCATCGCGCGGCTGCCGGTGCTGTCCTTCTTCGGGGCCGCCGGCTTCTTCGGCGAGGCGGACTTCTTCTTCACCTCGGCGGCGGCGTCCATCGGGGAGCCGCAGTTCGTGCAGTGCGCCGCCGCCGCCGACATGGGCGAGCTGCACGCCGGGCAATCCTTGTCCGCGCCCACGAACGCGTGGTCCTCGACCGCCACCTTGTCGGCGTCGTCGGGGAAGTAGCGGGCGTCCTCGTCCTGCGCCGCCCCGCAGGCCGGGCAGTGACGGTGCGTCAGCCCGAGGAGCTTGCCGGTCCCGCAGTACCGGCAGTCCCACAGCATCTCGTACGTCTTCTCGGTCACGGCGACGCCGCCCCCTCCTGGACCACGTGGAGCGTCTGCGTGGGGAACGCGAACCGGACCCCGAGGTCCTCGGCCGCCCGCATCCACGCCGTCATCAGCTCCTGCCGCCCCATCAGCTCCTCGGTCCAGGTGTCGACCTCGAAGAACATGTAGACGAGGACGTCGAGGCTGCTCGCGGTCATCGCGTTCCAGTGGACCTCGAAGCTGTCCTTCCGGGTCCGCGGGTTCGCGAGGATGGCCGCCCGGACGGCGCCGACGAACGCCTCGATCTTGTCCGCACCGGTGTCGTACGTCAGCGACAGGTTCACCTTGAAGCGGCGGTACTGGCGCTGCCCCATGTTGTCGATGGTGGCGTTGGCGACGACGCTGTTCGGCAGGCTGACCACCGAGTTGTAGAAGGTGCGGACGCGGGTGGAGCGGAAGCCGACCTGCTCGACGGTCCCCTCGACGCCGTCGATGACGACCCAGTCGCCGATCTGGAAGGGGCGGTCGCCGAAGATGGTGAGCGAGCCGAAGACGTTGGCGAGGGTGTCCTTGGCGGCCAGCGCAAAGGCGAGGCCGCCGAGCCCGAGGCCGGCCAGCAGCGAGCCGACGTCGACGTCGAGGTTCTGGAGGACGAACAGCCCGCCGACCACCCAGACGAGCACGTCGGCGGCGCGCCGGAGCAGGGGGATGAGCTGGTCGTCCATCCGCGTCTCGGTCCCCTTGGCGACGCGCTGCCAGGCGTCGAACACGAGGTCGACGACGCCCATCCCGATGAGCACCGCGGCGATGGACGCGGTCAGCTTGACGGCGACGAAGAGGACGAGGTTGAGGCGGACGGGGAGGGCGAGGTTGGGGAGGAGGATGCCGACGAGGCCGGCCGCGAGGAGGACGTTGAGGCGGCGCATCAGCCGCTTCTCGAACTCGGCGTCCCACGTCTCGAACCAGCGGCGGATGACCCGGCGGAGGCCCCCGGCGAAGACGATCTCGAACAGGCGGCCGGCGATCGCGGCGCCGAGGATGAGGAGGACGAGCGCCAGCCACTTCCAGAGCGCGATCCCGGCGACCGGCTCGCGCAGCCCCGACGGGAGGTCCTGGGCGATGCGCTCGAGCGGGATGCGGTAGGTCGCCTCGAAGAGGTCGCCGGCCTTCAGCACGGTCTGCGCGGAGACCCGCCACAGGCCGTCGTCGCCGCGCTCCACGAAGACCTCGGGGAGGCTGGGGAAGAGCGTGTAGCGGCTCAGCTTGCTGTCGGGGTCGGCGTAGTCGGCGGCGGCGGGGATGCCGCTGTAGACGACGTACTTGCCCTGGCCGTCGAGCACGCCGAGGAGCTCCCGGGCGACGCGGGTCCGCTCCGCGGGGGCCTCGGGGCCGGCGCTCCAGTCGAAGCAGAGCCGGGCGAGGCCGGGGCGGAGGGTCTCGGGCTGGAGGTGGTCGATCCAGGTCTGGACGGCCAGCCGGGGGGTCGCGCAGAGGGTGGCGGCGTCCTCGGCGGCCTGCGCGGGGGGCGCGGCGAGGAGGGTCGCGGCGACGGCGACCAGGAGCAGGTGCGGGGTCCTCATCGCGCGCGACCCTACAACGAGTCGCGCGCGCGGGGATCCCTACTCGGCGGACTCCTTCCAGGCGTCCACCGCGAACGCCGAGTTGACGACGAGCACGCTGAGGAACATCGGGAGGTAGAACTCGGGCGCCGCCTCCTTGATGCCGAACTCGACGTACGTCAGCCCGACCATGCCGACCAGCCAGGGGATCGCGAGGGCGATCTTCTTGCCGAGGATCAGGTAGCCGAGGCCGGGGAGGAACCAGTTGGTGAGGGTCGCGGTGATGCGCTTGGCCATGTCAGTCTCCTTGGGTGACGTTGATGAGAAGACTCTGCGTCAAGACTTGTGGACTTTGAATAGTTGACAGTCCAACTGATTTGACTGAGAGTCCGAACATGGACGCGCTGAGCGAGTTCCTGTCGATCGTCCGGGTGGAGGGGAGCCTCTTCAGCCGGGCGGAGATGACGGCGCCGTGGGGGGTGTCGACGCGGGGGGCGGGGGACGGGATCTTCCACGCGGTC
>CAYFOA010000100.1:9831-24739 GCA_964344575.1 uncultured Rickettsiales bacterium
GGGGGGGGGCAGCTGGAGGTGGACGGGGAGCCGGTCCGGTCGTTCCGCGCGGGGGACCTGCTGGTGATGCCGCACGGGCACGCGCACGTGCTCAAGGACGTCGCCGGCAGCCCGGTCCGGCACATCTCGGAGTGGCCGAGCGAGGTCGAGGCGGACGGGCTGCCGTGCCTCCGCGGGGGCGGGCCGGGGGCGCCGACGTCGCTGCTGTGCGGGACGTTCCGGTTCGACGAGGAGGGGCGGCGGTCGCTGCTGCCGGCGCTGCCGCCGGTGATCCACGTCCCCGGGGGGCGGGCGACGGGGTGGCTGGACTCGACGCTGCGACAGCTGGCCGACGAGCTGGCGGCGGACCGGCCCGGCGGGGCGGTGCTGGTGTCGCGGCTGGCGGACCTGCTCTTCGTGGGGGTCCTGCGCGCGTGGCTGGAGGACGCCGACGACGCGACGGGGTGGCTGGCGGCGCTGACGGATCCGCAGCTCGCGCGGGCGCTGGGGGCGATCCACGGCGACGCGGCGCGGTCGTGGACGGTGGCGGAGCTGGCGCGCGAGGCGGGGATGTCCCGGTCGGCGTTCTTCACGAAGTTCCAGGCGCGGGTCGGCGAGCCCCCCGCGGCCTACCTGACGCGGTGGCGGATGACGGTGGCGCGGGCCCAGCTGCGGCGGACGGACGCGCCGATGATCGAGGTCGCCGAGCGGGTCGGGTACGGCTCCGAGGCGGCGTTCAGCCGGGCCTTCAAGCGGGCGGTGGGGGTCCCCCCGTCGCGGTGGCGGAGGGAGCGCGCGGCGGCGGCGTGATCGCGCCCGCCCGGGGGGACGAACGGTGCACGCGCGCCCGATTGCCCGCGACCACGGGCCGCCCCTCCGCTGCAATGCCGTCATGCGAAGCCGCCCATCGACCCGGGCCCGCGGCGTCGTCCTCGAGGTCCTGATCGTCTACCTGCTCATCCTCGCGGCGACGGCCATGGTGGTCCGGTCGTGCGCGCGGGCGGACCCGATCACGATCGACTGCGGCTCCTCCAGCTTCGTCGTCGACGACGACGACTCGGCGGATGACGACGACGCCTCCTGGGACGACGACGACGACTTCGACTGGGACGACGACGACTTCTGGGACCCCGAGCTGACGGTGACGTTCGAGCTGGCGTTGGTCCCCGCGCCCGAGCCCGGCCCCGGGGGCGACGACGACGACTCCGGCGACGACGACGACTCGGGGGACGACGACGACAGCGCGGCGGACGACGACGACAGCGCGGCGGACGACGACGACAGCGGGGACGACGACGACGACTCCGCCGGCGATCCCGCCGCCGGCGTCTCCCTCCAGCTCCGCCTCGTCGCGATCTACGCCGACCCCTGGGACGACGAGCTCTGCCGCGCCGCCTGGAACGCGTCCGCCGTCCGGTACCCCACGTCGGCCTGGCCGCTGGACTGGTGCCCCGACTGCGCCGCCCGCGTGGAGGTCGATCCCGGCACCGTCGAGGAGGCCCCGGAGGCCGGCTGCGACGTGGACGTCCCGCCGACCGAGGAGCAGCTCGCCCTCGCCCCCGCCCTCCTCGGGGCGACCGGCGAGCTCGGCTTCGGCGGCGACCTCGTCTCCTTCGGGCTGCTCCCCGCCGAGGCGTTCGCGGCGAGCGGCGTCCCCGTGTGGGCGTCCGGGCAGGGCACCTACGACGAGGTGGTCGCCGCGCTCGACGAGCTCGCCCTGACGTTCCGGGCCCTCGGCGTCGTCGACGACTTCGCCGGCTCGATGATCGAGGCCACCGGCGGCTCCACGGTCCTGAGCCCGATGAGCGGCGACAGCAGCTTCACCCACTTCCAGCTCGGCTCCCCCGAGGACGACCCCCTCCTGCTGACGGGGCCCTCGCCGTTCTTCCTGAACCTGAACTGATCCGGCCTCCACCAACACTCCACACCTCCGCGCTGGAACGTCGGACGCGGCGCCGATAGAGTGCCGCTCCCGATGCCTCGTCAGACCCCCTTCCACCCGCGTACGTCGGCCCTGTGCGAGTCCTTCGCGTGGAAGGAGTGGGCGGGGTACGCCGCGGTCTGCAACTTCGACGCGCACAGCGAGCGGGAGTACTTCGCGTTCCGGCACGGCGCCGGGATGATCGACGTCACGCCGCTGTACAAGTACGACGTCCGGGGCCCCGACGCGGCCGCCTTCCTCGCCCACGTCTGGACGCGCGACGTCACGCGGCTGCCGCCGGGGCGGGTCGTCTACGGGACGATGTGCGACGAGGACGGCTTCTGCCTCGACGACGGCACCGTCGCCAACCTCGGCGGGGGGCGCTACCGCGTGACCTCCTCGGAGCCCTGGCTCGGCTGGTACTCGCGGCACACGCGGGCCTTCGACGTCACCATCGAGGACGAGACCGACCGCGTCGCCGCGCTGTCCGTCCAGGGGCCGCGGGCGCGGACGATCCTCCAACCGCTGATCGACGCCGACCTCGACGCCGTCCGCTTCTTCGGGGTCCGCGACTGCACCCTCGGGGGCAAGCCCGGCTGGATCTCGCGGACCGGCTACACCGGCGACCTCGGCTACGAGCTCTGGATGGAGCCGGACGTCGCCTGCTCGGTGTACGACGCCATCCTCGCCGCGGGGGAGGAGCACGGCCTGATGCCCGCGGGCCTCGACGCGATGGACGTCACCCGCATCGAGGCCGGCTTCGTCCTCCAGGGGGTCGACTACGTCAGCGCCAAGAGCTGCATCACGGAGTCGCTGAAGTCGACCCCCGAGGACGCGGGCCTGGGGTGGACGGTCAAGCTCGACCGGCCCGGCTGGATCGGCCGCGACGCGCTCTGCCGGGAGCGCGACCGGGGCGGCAGCAAGTGGCAGCTCGTCGGGCTGGAGCTGGACTGGGCCGAGCTGGAGCAGCTGTACGACCGCTACAAGCTCCCGCCCCACCTCGCGCCCGCCGCGTGTCGCCTCGCGGTGCCCGTCTACGGCAGCGACGGCAAGCAGGTGGGGCAGGCGACGTCGTCCACGTGGTCCCCCATCGAGAAGCGGTCCCTCGCGCTCGCCCAGGTCCACCGCCCCCACGGCGAGGTCGGGACGAAGCTGAAGATCGAGCACACCCCCGAGTTCGAGCGGTGCCGCGTCACGGCGACGGTCGTCGACAAGCCCTTCTACGACCCGCCCCAGAAGACGTTCACCCCCGCCAAGGCGAAGAAGAAGAAGCAGAAGGAGGCGGCGGCGTGAGCGCGCTCGGGTCCAAGACGAACCCCTACGACGCGATCGTCGTCGGCGGCGGCCACAACGGGCTGACCTGCGCGGCCTACCTCGCGAAGGCGGGGCGCAAGGTGCTCGTGCTGGAGCGACGCCCCCTGGTCGGCGGCGCGGCGGTCTCCGAGAGCCTCCACCCGGGCTTCACGTACAGCGTCTGCAGCTACGTCGTGTCGCTGCTGAGGCCGTGGATCATCCGCGACCTGGAGCTGGTGAAGCACGGCCTGAAGATCGTCCCCCTGGAGTGCAGCTACACGCCCCAGCCGGACGGCCCGGGGCTGTGCCGGTGGCCGGACCCGGACAAGACGCGACGCGAGATCGCGCGGCTGTCCCCCCGCGACGCCGACATCTACCCCGAGTTCGGGCGGACGCTCGGGCGGCTGTCCCGGTTCGTGAAGCCGTTCATCGACAGCCCCGCGCCGGACCCGCTGTCCCTCCGGCCGAAGGACCTCTTCCAGCTCCTCGGCATGGGCCGCGCCTTCCGCGAGCTCGGCGACGACCTCGCCGCGCTGCAGTTCAAGCTGACGACGATGTCGGGGGTCGACTTCCTCCGGGAGTGGTTCGAGTCCGACCAGCTCATCGCGCCGATGTCGTGCAGCGGCATCATCGGGACGTTCCTGGGGGTGAAGTCGCCGGGCACGGCGTACGTCCTCCTGCACCACTACATGGGCGAGATCGACGGCAGCTCGCGCGCGTGGGGCTTCCCCGTGGGGGGGACGGGCGCGATCAGCGAGGCCATCGCGAGCAGCGCCCGGAGCCACGGCGCGGAGATCCGGTGCAGCGCCGGCGTCGAGCGGATCGTGACGTCCGGCGGCCGGGCCACGGGGGTCGTGCTGGAGGGCGGCGGCGACGAGCTGTTCGCGAAGACCGTCGTCAGCGGGTGCGAGCCGCGGCTGACGTTCCTGCGGCTGGTCGGCGAGGACCACCTCCCGGGCGAGTTCGCGGGGCAGCTGAAGCGCTACAAGTGCCGCGGCAGCAGCGGCAAGGTCAACCTCGCGCTGGACCGGTGGGTGGACTTCAAGCACCGCCCCGGCGACGGGATGCACGTCCGCGGCGACGTCGCCATCGCGCCGTCCACCGACTACCTCGAGCGGGCGTACGACGACGCCAAGTACGGCGCCTTCAGCAAGCGGCCCTACATCAACGTCGTCTTCCCCTCGCTGCTGGACCGCTCCATGGCGCCGCCGGGCAAGCACGTCGTCAGCTGCTTCGTCCAGTACGCCCCCTACGACCTCGCCGAGGGGCCGGCGGACTGGCCGAACCAGCGCGAGGCGTTCGGGGACGCGGTCGTCGACACGCTCGCCGAGTACATGCCCGGGCTCAAGGACGCGATCCTCCACCGGCAGGTGCTCACCCCGTGGGACCTGGAGCAGGAGTTCGGGCTCACCGAGGGGAACATCTTCCACGGCGAGCTGGGGCTGGAGCAGCTGCTCTTCCAGCGTCCCGTGGCCGGCTGGGCCCGCTACCGGACCCCGATCAAGAACCTCTGGCTGGCGGGCTCCGGCGCCCACCCCGGCGGCGGCGTCATGGGCGCCCCCGGCGGGCTGGCGGCCAAGGAGATGCTGAAGGCGAGGGCCGTCTGATGGAGGTCCGTCATGGCTGACGTCGTCGTCATCGGGGGCGGCCACAACGGGCTCGTGGCGGCGGTCACGCTGGCCCAGGCGGGGCGGACGGTCGTCGTGCTGGAGCGCCGCGCGCACACCGGCGGGGTGCTGGAGCTGCTCCACGACCGGGATCGCTTCTCGGTGGAGGTCGCCAAGGCGCTGCCGCTGGCGCTGCAGGGGCCCGCTCCGGAGTGGTCGCCGACCCGGGTGACGGTGCGGGCGTCGGACGGGCGCTCCCTGGCGGTGCCGCAGTTCTACGGGGCGGACCGGGACGCGCTGGGGGACGACGCGGACGCGTTCGAGGCGTACGTCCGGTGGCTGCAGGACGTGTGCGCCGTGCTGGCGTCGCAGCTGGCGGCGGACGCGCCGGACCTGTCCTCGACGGCGCCGGTGTGGCCGCTGGCGAAGCGGGCCCTGGCGGCGCGCAAGCTCGGCCGGAAGCAGGCGACGGAGCTGCTCCGGGTGGCCCCTGCGTGCGTGGACGACTGGCTGAGCGAGCGGTTCGCCGACCCGCTGCTGAAGGCGGCGCTGATGGCGCCGGGGCTGCGGGGGACGTGGATGGGGCCGCGGTCGCCGACGAGCACGGCGGCGCTGCTGCTCCACGAGGCCCGGGGGGGGACGCCCTGGCGGCGGGGCGAGCTCGCGGCGTCGCTCCGGTCGGCGGCGGGGACCCTCGGGGTGGAGATCCAGGCGGACGCGGAGGTGGCGCGGGTCGTCGTCGAGGACGGCGCGGCGCGGGGTGTCGAGCTGGCCGACGGGACGGCGGTGGACGGCGGCGCGGTGCTGTCGGCGATCGGGCCGCGGCGCACGCTGCTGGACCTCGTGGCGCCGGGGGACGTCTCCGGGAAGACGGCCTCGGCGGTGGCGAACGTCCGCGTCCGGGGGACGCTCGCGACGGCGACGGTCACGCTGCCCCCGGGGCACGGGCTGAGCGGGCGGCTGCTGCTGTGCGACGGTCCGCTGCACCTGGAGCGGGCCTTCGACGACGTCAAGCACCGGCGGTTGCCGACCGTCGCCCCGCCGCTGGACGTCGAGGTGGACGGCGACGTCGCCCACGTGTGCGCGTGGGGCGTCCCCTACGAGCTGGACGGCGGCTGGACGGGGGAGGCGACGACGGCGCTGGGCGACGCGATCGGGGAGGCGCTGCTGGCCCACGTGCCCGAGGCGGAGGGGGCCCGCGTCGAGGAGCTCCTGACCCCGGCGGACCTCGAGCAGGAGTACGGGCTGGAGGGCGGCCACCCGATGCACGGCGAGCTGGCGCTGGACCAGCTCGGCCCGATGCGCCCGACGATGGCGCTGGCCCGCCACGCGACGCCGATCCGGGGCCTCTGGCTGGGCAGCGCGGGCGTCCACCCCGGCGGCGGCATCAGCGGCCTGCCGGGCATGCACGCGGCCCGCGCGATCCTGGGCTGAGTCCGGTCCTCAGGAGGACCAGTGGCGCTTGAAGTCGTAGCTGAGCTGGCGGTGGTGCCGGATCGCGAGGAGGTGCACGGTCTCTCCGTCCTCGAGGTACAGGACGAGGTACGGCTCGGTCGAGAGCTGCCGGACCGTCTCGCCTTCGTGGAGGCGCTCGCGCAGCCGCTCCTGCAGGCGCTGGGTCACGAAGCCGTCGGCGCGGCGGTCGAGGAAGTCCGAGCCGAGGCGGGGGAACCGCTCCAGGCTGGCGATGACCTCCTCGAGCCCCTCGAGCAGGCGTGCGTACAGCCCCGGGGCCTCGAGCTCCTGCTCGGTGAACGCCCGGATCGCGCGCAGGTTGTCGCGGAAGTTGTCGGTGACGAGGACGGACGCGGTCGGCGGGTCGCTCACTCCAGCTCGGCCTGGAGGGCGGCCACCGCCGAGCGCGCGTCCTCGGTCCGTCCTGCGCGCATGTCGTCGAGGCCGCGCAGCCCGTCGTTCAGGAGCGCGCGGTGGATGCGGTCCTGCTCCAATGCGTGGAAGTGATCGAGCAGGCGCGCGTCGATCACGGCGACGTAGGCCTCGCCGTTCTTCGTGATCACCTTCCGGGCGCCGGCGCGCGCCTCCGACGCGAGCTCGGAGAAGCGCGCGCGGACCTGGCCGATCGGGACGATGTCCTTGGCGTCGATGCTCATGCGAATACGTTAATGGATTCACTCATGGATTCAACCCCTGAATCTCGTCCCAAGTCCGGTTGTCCCAGGGGCGGTCGTCGTCGACGGGCGCGATGCGGTAGAGCCAGGAGATGCCCCACGGGCCGACGTACTCGTCGGGGCGGCGGTAGGCGGGGTCGGCGAGGGCCTCGTCCAGCGGGACGAACTCCCAGCCCTCGGCGGCGAGGCGGTCGAGGACGGTGCCGAGGTGGTCGGCGTTGAGCTGGTTCGCGTGCAGCAGGAGGACGTGGTCGAGGTCGCGGCCGAGCTTGCGACCGGCGACCTCGCGGAAGTTCGCCGCCGCGTCCGCCATGTGGTCGACGTAGTACGACGCGATCGCTGCGGCGGCGTCCGCGTCCCCCTCCTTCAGGGCCTCGCCGTACAGCTCGGCGAGCTTCCACTCGTGGTTGTCGATCGACACCCGGCCGGTGGTCAGGCCGAGGCGGCGGAGGTCGGCGGCGACGCGGTCGCGGACGGCGCGCTCCTTGCCGTTGAAGAGGTACGGGAACCGCCAGAAGCGGGTCGCGTCGGGCGACAGCGCGCCGAGCTCGGCGTGGCACGACTCGATCCCCGCGACGTACGCGTCGGGGTCGACGTGGTTGAGGCTCGCGTGCGACTCGTGGTGGTTGGCGAGCTCCATCCCGGCGTCCAGCCAGGAGCGGAGGATGGGGTGCGGCGGCGCGGTCCGGTCGCAGACGACGAAGCCCGTCGCGGGGACGCCGCGGGACGTCAGCGCCTCGAGGATGCGCTCGTTCCCCGCGGCTCGGCCGTCGCGGGACCAGCCGACCCAGGGGAGGTCGTCGATGGTGACCGCCATCCGCTTCCGCTGCTGCATGCCGTCGGGGACGCCGACGACGCCGGCGTGGTCCGCGTCCAGCGATCCGAGGTACAGCTCGTCGCCCACGCGCTCCACCGACGTCACCGGGTGGATCGCCTCGCCGCCGGGGTCCTGCAGCGTGGCGACGACCTCGCCGGACCCGTCCAGCGCCATCACGTAGCCCCACGCGATCGGCTTCGGCAGCAGCGGCTTGGGGAGGCGCGAGACCGCCACGCGGAGGCGGGGGCGGGGGGCGAGCCAGTCGGCGATGGCCTTGCGGGGGCTGAAGATCGCGACCCAGTACGTGCCCCGGCCGTCGCTGCTGATGCCGTCGGGGAAGCCTGGGAGGTGGTCGGCGAACACCTCCGACGTCCCCGCCTCGTCACCCTCCAGCCAGTAGCGGATCACGCGGTAGCGCCACGTCTCGTTGACGAGCACGTACGAGCCGTCCGGGGACACGGCGACGCCGTTGGCGAAGTGGAGGCCGTCGAGCAGGACCGTCGTCTCCCCCTCGTGGTGCATCAGCAGCCGGCCGTGGGGGCGGCCGTCGAAGAAGTCGAGCATGTACTCGCGCTGGTCGAAGAGGTCCGAGGCGTCGGTGAAGAAGATGCGGCCGTCGGGGGCGACGTCGACGTCGTCGGTGAACTTGAAGGGGACGCCGCCGGCCTCCGTCGCGAGGACCTCGACCTCGGCGCCGTCCGGCGAGATCGCGAGCAGCCCCTTCCAGCAGTCGGCCACGATCAGCCTGCCGTCGGGGTGCCACGCCAGCCCCAGCGCGCGGCCGCCGGTCTCCGCGAACAGCTCCGTGCCCGCGCCGTCGGCGGTGGTGCGGAGGACCCGGCCGTCGACGGTCCCTCCGTAGACGCGGCCGAGCGCGTCGACGGCGACGTCCTCGGCCTGGGGGAGCGGCAGCGCCTCCATCCGCCGGAGGTCCTCGTTGGCCGGGTAGACGTGTCCCGGCGCGGCCTCCCAGGCGACGGGGTCGATCCGGGCCGGGGCGTACAGCGCGGTCCCGAGCAGGAGCACGAACACGGCGGCGGCGACGGCGAGCTTCGTCTTCATCGAGAAAAGAGCTTGCACGAACGGGGGCGTGTCTGTATCCATAACGAACGTTCGATAAAAAACACCGGAGCGAACCTGCCATGCGCCCCCTCAAGTACGGACTCGTCTACGTCATCCCCGCCGTCGCCATCGCCGGCCTGCTCCTCGGCGGAGCGTGGCTGTGGGCGACCGCGGCGCTCGTCTTCGGCCTCGTCCCGCTGGTCGAGCTGCTCGTCGGCGGCGACGAGGGGAACCCCACCGCGGAGGAGGCCGCGGGCTGGCAGGCCGACTGGCGCTACAAGGCGATCATCTACGCCGCGCTGCCGGTGCAGCTCGTGGTCGTCGGCCTCCTCGTCGTCCAGGTCGCCGCGGGGGCCTACGCCGGCGCCGAGCTGGCGGGCGCGATCGTCACGGCGGGGCTCTGCTGCGGCGGGCTCGGCATCAACATCGGCCACGAGCTCGGCCACCGCCCCGACAAGCGGGAGCAGCTCCTCGCGAAGATCCTCCTCGGGACGTCGCTGTACGGCCACTTCTTCATCGAGCACAACCGCGGCCACCACAGCCGCGTGGCGACCCCCGACGACCCCGCCACCTCCCGCCGCGGCGAGTGGGTCTACACGTTCTGGTTCCGCTCGCTCCTCGGTGGCTTCGTCAGCGCCTGGAACCTCGAGCGGACCCGGCTGCAGCGGCGCAACAAGCGGGTCCTGTCGTGGGACAACGAGATGGTCCGGCTGACGGTGGGGCAGGGGATCGCGCTGCTCGCGGTCGGGCTCGCCTTCGGTCCCCTGGCCGCCGCCGCGTTCGCCGGCGCGGCGCTGGTGGGCGCGCTCCTGCTGGAGACCGTCAACTACCTCGAGCACTACGGCCTCGCCCGCGAGCTCGACGCCCGCGGACGCTACGAGCGGGTCCGCCCGGACCACTCGTGGAACAGCAACCACACCGTCGGCCGCCTCCTCCTCTTCGAGCTGACCCGCCACAGCGACCACCACGCCCACCCCAAGCGGCCGTACCCCGTCCTCCGACATTTCGACGAGGCCCCGCAGCTTCCGACCGGATACCCGGGCATGATCCTCCTCGCGCTGGTGCCGCCGCTCTTCTTCGCGGTCATGCACCCCCGCCTGGAGCTCGTCGCCGCCTGATGCCGAAGATCGTCGACCACGCCGTACAACGAGCCCAGCTGTTGGACGGCGCGTTCGACCAGTTCGCGGACCAGGGCTACGCCGCCACCTCGATGCGGGCGCTGGCCGGCGGGCTGGGGGTGTCGACGGGGACGCTCTACCACTACTTCGACGGCAAGGACGCCATCTTCGAGGCCATGTTGGAGCGCCTCGCGGAGCGGGACGTCGCCGAGGCGACCGCGCTCGTCCCCGAGGGGGCCCCCGCCGATCAGCGGCTGATGATCCTGTTCGGCTGGATCCGAGCCAATCAGCGGTACCTGTCGCGTCTGCTGCTCTTGACGCTGGACTTCTCGCGGCACCGCACCGATCCGGACGCCGTCGCGCTGGTCCGGCGGGCCACGCGGGTGTACCGGGACGCGTTGATCGACCAGTTCGGCGATCACGCCGGGGGCGCCCCGTGGAGCCTCATCCAGGGGATGCTCGTCCACGAGCGGCTGGACCCCGACAACGTCGACGTCGACGCACACTACGCCGCCCTCCTGTCCCTGCTGGGATAGGCTTGGCCCTTGCGGGCCCTCGTTCTCGTCCTCCTGCTCCTCCTCCCCGGGACGTCCGCGCGGGCCGGGATCGGGCACGTCGCCTACCAGCTCGACAACGGCCTGAACGTCGCCCTGTACCGGGACACGACCACGCCGACCGTCGCCGTCGGGCTCGTCGTCAAGGTGGGGTGGCGGGACGAGGAGCCCGGCAAGCGCCACCTCGCGCACCTCGTCGAGCACCTGATGTTCCAGCGGAGCGAGTCGGCCGAGCGGGACTTCGCCACCGAGATCGAGCGGCTCGGCGGGTCCTACGACGCGTCCACCCACCTCGAGCACACCGAGTACCTGTCGATGATCCCGTCGACGCAGCTGCACCGCGTGCTGTGGCTGGAGGCCGACCGGTTCGGCTGGCTGGCGGGGGGGCTGACCGACGAGGACCTCGACGCCCAGCGGGAGGTGATCCGGAGCGAGGGGCGGCAGCGCATCCGGGACTCGACGTTCGCGCCGGCGATGTACGTCGTCCCCTCGACGATGTACTCGGAGGACCACCCCTACTGGCTCCCCGCCGACGGGGCGTACGCGGATCTGGACGATCTCACGCTGCAGGACGTGGCCGCCTTCCACGCCCGCCACTACGTCCCCGGCAACGCGCTGCTGGTGGTCAGCGGGGACTTCGACGAGGGCGACGCGAAGCGCTGGATCGCCGAGACGTTCGGCTCGATCGAGGGGCGGAAGGCGCCCGCGCGGACCTTCCCCGAGGACGCCGACTCGACCCGCAGCGGCCGCCGCCGCGTCACCGCCGACGTCCCCCGGAACGTGCTCGTCCTGACCTGGCCGAGCGCCGCCTACGCCGCCAAGGGGGACGCCGAGCTGGACGTGTTCGCGACCCTGCTCGACGGCATCAGCCACGAGGGGCTGGTGTGGTCGGTCCGCCAGCGCTCGCTGCAGGACGGCGGCGAGTTCTCGATCACCGTCACGTACGACCGCCACGTCCCCACCCGGCAGGCCGAGACCTCGGTGTGGAACATCCTCGAGTACTTCAGCGAGAACGAGATCGAGGCCGACATCCTGCAGGACACCCGCCGGCAGCTGCGGCGGCTGGTGGCGCGGCGGCTCGACGGCCCGCGGGCGGTGGCGGGGCGGCTGATGAGCGCGTGGCGGCTGCGGGACCGGACGGACTGGCTGGACGAGGACTGGGAGCGGTTCGCGAACGTCACGCCGGGCGACCTCCGCCGGACCGTGCGGCGGACGATCTTCGCGTGGGAGCCGGTCGTGCTCGACGTCCGCTACGAGGACGACGCGCCGCCGCCGTGCATCCGGGGGCTGGAGCTGACGGGGACGAAGTGCGCCGAGGTGAAGGGCGGCGGCAAGAAGGGGCGGCGGCGATGACCGCGGCGCCGTCGTCGTCGGCGTCGCGGGCGGCCGGGCCGGTCGCGGTCACGGTCGCGCTCGGCCTGGGTGTGGTCCTCGCCGGCGCGGGACCCCGCGGGGCGCCTCCGCCGCCGGGGCCGCCGCCGCCGCTGAAGCTCCCCTCCATCGAGAAGTTCGAGGGGCCGGACGGGCTCGACGTCGTCCTCGTCACCGAGCACGACCAGCCGCTGGTGCGGGTCGCGCTGCTCTTCGACGACGCGGTCCGGGCCGAGCCGGGGAGCGCGCGCGGGGTGTCTGCGGTGACGGCCCGGGCGATGCTCTACGGCGAGGCCCGGGGGCACGAGATCGACCGGTCCTGGCTCGCCGCGCACGTCAGCAGCCTGGGGGTGGAGACGACGGACGCGTACGTCGGGATCTCGTTCACCTGCTTCAGCAAGGACCTGGCGGACGCGTTCGGGGAGCTGACGCTCGCGATCGGCCGGCCCACGCTCCGGCCGGACGACGTCCGCGGCTGGATCGCGCGGCTCGACGAGGCCGTGGCGGCGAGCCGCGTCTCCGCGGGGCGGGTCGGCGGGGAGCGGGTGCGGCGGCGGCTGCTGAAGTACCACCGCGCCGAGATCGACCCCTTCGGCAACGCCGCCACCCTGCGGGCGATGGAGCCCGAGGCCGTCCGGGAGTGGTACCGGCGCTGGTTCCGGCCCGAGAACGCGACGCTCCTGGTCGTCGGCGACGTCACCGACAGCGAGCTGAAGGACATGCTGAAGGACACCTTCGGGGAGTGGTGGTCGGGCGACGCGGACCTGCCGCCGCCGATCCCCGAGCCGCAGGAGATGCCGCCGACGGACCCGCGGATCGTGCTGCTGCACCGCCCGGGGGTGGTCCAGAGCAAGATCTTCGTGGGGGCCACGGCGCCGCCAGCGGGATCGAAGGAGCTGGCGGCGACGTCGGTGCTGGCGGAGATCCTCGGCGGTGGCATCGACTCGCGGCTCAACCGCGTCCTGCGGGAGGAGCGGGGCGACAGCTACGGCTTCGGGTCCGTCCACCAGGTGCTCCCCGACGCGGGGCTGCTGTGGGTCAGCGGGGCGGTCGACGGGGACCGGACGCGGGCCTCGATCCGGGGCGTCCTCGGCATCCTCGACGACCTCGCCGCGACGCCTGTCCCCGAGGACGAGCTGGCGTCGGCGAAGGCGGTGCTCGAGGGGCGCATCATGTGGTCGGCGTCGACGACCTACGGGATGCTCGCGCAGCTCCAGGCGCAGGTGGAGCGGGGGCGGCCGCCGGCCGAGCTGGCGGTCTGGATCGCCGAGCTCCGGTCGGTCACCGCCGAGGACGTCCGGAGGGTCGCGGCGAAGTGGCTCGGCGAGGACGACCGGATGATCCTCGTCGTCGGCGACGCGGAGGTGGTTCGCGAGGACCTCGACGGCTTCGGCCGAAAGGTCGAGGTCAAGTACCGGAAGGGCGAGCGTCCGGAGGCGGACTGAGCGCTTCGGATGCAGCTCCTCCACCGCCGCCGAGGCGCTTCCGCATCCGCCGCTCCTTGCGGACGATCTTCGGCCCCATCCAGCGGGCCACTTTCAGCTGGCGGAGCGCCTGGTGGGGGTCGACAAGGTGCGTCGTCGGGGGCTTCGCGCCCATCGCCACGAGGACGTCCGCCAGGGGCAGCGTCATGTCCGCCTGCATCTTGATCCAGTCGGCGATGAGGACGGCGTAGGGGCGGATCAGCGGGCCGATGCCATAGCGGACCTGGGACGTCCCCACCACGAAGAGGTTCTTGCGGCCGGGGACCAGCGCGCCGCCGATGGTCTGGGCGGTCTTGCCGGCGACGGGGACGAGCCCTTCGGGGAGGAACGGGATCGTGACGTGGTAGCCCGTCGCGCAGACGACGAGGTCGTAGGTCGCCTCGGTCCCGTCGGTGAACACGACGACGTCGCCGCGGGTCTCGACCACGTCGGGGCGGGGCTGGATGCGGCCGTGCTTGAGGTAGTGGAAGACCTCGCTGTTGACGGTGGGGTGGGCCTCGAACAGCTTGTGGTCGGGCTTGGGGAGGCCGTAGTCGGTGTACTTGCCGACGACCACGCGCCGGAGCAGCCCGGTGATGATCCGCTGGAGCCAGACGGGCGCCCAGGGGTGGACGAGCTCGACGCTGGGGACGCCGAAGAGCGTCTTGGGGAGGAAGTGGTAGCCGCGGCGGAGGCTCCAGTCGCAGGCGTCGGCGACGCGGGCGGCTTCGGACGCGAGGTCGCAGCCGGAGTTGCCGCCGCCGAGGACGAGGACGCGCTTGCCCTCGAGCTGGGCGGGGACCTTGTAGTCCTTGGAGTGGATGAGCTCGCCCTCGTAGGCGTCGGTCCAGGGGGGGAAGCACTTGTCCCAGTGGTGGCCGTTGCAGACGAGGACGCCGCCGTAGACGCGCTCGTCGGGGGCGCCCGCGGCGGTCTGGATGGTGACGTCCCAGCGCTGGTCGGGGCGGGGGCGCACGGCGGTGACGGTCGCCTCGAACTCGATGTGCTCGCGCAGGCCGAAGGTGTCCGCAAAGGCGTTGTAGTAGGCCTCCATCTGCTGCTTGCTGGGGAAGTCCGGGTAGTCGTCCGGCATGGGCCAGTCGGGGTACTCGGTGGTCTTCCGGCTGCTGATGATGTGGGCCGTCTCGTAGACGCCGTGGGCCCAGTTGCCGCCGACGTGGTCGGTCGCCTCGACCTGCACGTAGGGGATGGCGGCTTCCTTCAGCGCCTTGGCGCAGGCGAGCCCGAGGGGGCCGGCCCCGATGACGAGCATGTCGGCCATGGCGGCCAGCCTAGTTGGTCTTGAGGCTGTAGGAGACCTTCTTCCGCTCGCCGTCCCAGGGCGGGAAGGAGAGCTTGTTGACCTCGCGGCTGACGCAGGTGTCGAGGCCGGTGCCGGACCACCCCGAGGAGCTGACGCGCGCGCGGCTCACGTCGCCGTCCGGGTTGATCGTGAAGCGGAGGGAGAGCGGGTTGGGGACGTCCGCGCCGCGGTCCTTCTCGGTCTGGACGCACCGCTTGATGGCGGCGTTGTTGCCGACGATGGTGCCGATGATGAAGTCGGACGGGCCCTCCTCGCCGCCGGACGACGACG
>CAYFOA010000101.1:0-24431 GCA_964344575.1 uncultured Rickettsiales bacterium
TCGCCCCCGCCGCGATCGACCCCGCCACCACCGCGGCCCCGCCGAGCACGAACCCCGCGAACGACTGCCCCTGCCGCGACGCCGCCAGCGCCACCGCCACCGGCGCCGCCAGCCCCGGCTTCGCGCACAGCAGCCCCCACACCAGCCCCGCCGCGAGGCGCCGGTCCCGCGACCACAGCCACCACCCGCCCCCCAGCAGCAGCAGCCACGCGCCGGCCGCCTGGCCCGTCGCCGTGTTCATCCCCAGCGCCGGCGACGCCAGCGCCAGCAGCAGCGCCGTCCGCCGCCCCGATCGCGTCAGCCCCGGGATCCCCGCGATCAGGAGCGCGAAGCCGATCCCCGCGAGCACCGGCATCCCCGCCGTCCACACCCGCGCCGCGTCCGCGTAGCCGAGCCCGTGGAGCGCCCCGCAGGCCTGGTACAGCGGCGGCGGGTAGGCGACCGGGTAGGGGCGGGAGACGTCGAACAGGTCGCGCTGGATCCGGCGGAAGACGCGGCGGTCGTAGAGGCGGTCGGGCCCCAGCTCGTCGTCCGCCAGGATCGCGCCGCCCGCCCAGCAGTGGAGGAAGTCGACCCCCCGCTGGACCGACGGCCGCGGCCCCGCCGGGTCCGTCCCGCCCCACATCATCACCCCCAGGAGGACGACGTGCGCCGCGACGGCCACCGCGAGCGCGACCGTCACCCAGCGCGGCGCTCCGCTCCCCGACTCACGGACACTCACGGACACTCACGGACGGTCACGGACACCTCACGGACACTCACGGACACCGGGCGCGGTCACGGTCCGCCGTCCTCCGGCGCCGTCACCTGCCGGACGAGCTCCTCGGGGTCCGTCGTGGGGAGGCCGCACACCCCCCGCTCGCAGACGTACGCCGTCGCCTTGCCGTCCCGCGCGGGCCGGTTCGCGACCAGCGGCGTCAGCTCCGCCAGCTCCTCCGCGCCCCCCTCCGTCGTCACGATCACCGCGGCGTGGGGCACGAACCGGCCCCGCAGCACGTCCAGCATCGCGGCCGCCTCGTCCCGCGACGCCGGCGCCACGATCACCACCCCCCGCGTCGGCCCCCGCGCGAAGTCCAGCGCCGTCAGCAGCGCCGGCACGGCCGTCGGGTTCCGCTCCAGGATCCGTCCGAACGCCGCGAACAGCTCCCCCGCCCGGGCCCGGTACGCGTCGTCCGACGTCAGCTCCGCCAGCTTCAGCAGGTTGAGCGCCGCCACGCTGTTCCCCGACGGCAGCGCCCCGTCCCAGTCCGGCTTGGCCCGCACCAGCAGCCCCTCCGCGTCGTCCGCCGTCATGAAGTAGCCGCCCGCCGCGTCGTCCCAGAACCGCGCGTCCAGCACCCCCTGGAGCGCGATCGCCTCCCGCAGCCAGCGCGCTTCCCCCGTCGCCTCGAACAGCCCCAGCAGCGCCCGCGTCAGGCACGCGTAGTCCTCCAGCACCCCGTCGCTGTTCGTCTTCCCGTCCCGCCACGCCCGCCGCAGCCGGCCGTCCGGCCCCTTCATCTCCGCGAGGAGGAAGTCCGCCGCCGCCACCGCCCGGGCCAGGTAGTCGGGCCGCTCCAACACCACCGCGCCCCGCACGAACGCGTCGATCATCAGCCCGTTCCACGCCGTCAGGACCTTGTCGTCCAGCCCCGGCGGTGTACGCAGCGCCCGCGCCGCGTACAGCCGCGCCCGCGCCGCCGCCACCTCCGCGGCCGTCGCCTCGTCCAGCGTCCGCCCCCGCGGCGCGAAGATGTTCCGGCCCTCGAAGTTCCCCCGCTCCGTCACGCCGTAGTGGGCGATGACCGGCGCCGCGTCCTCGGCTCCCAGGACCGCCTCGATCTCCGCCGGCGTCCACGTGAAGAACCACCCCTCCTCGTCGTGCCCCGACGGCGCCGGGCTGTCCGCGTCCGTCGCCGAAAAGAAGCCGCCCCGCGCGTGCGTCATCTCCCGCGCCACGTAGTCCAGCGTCTCCGCCGCCACGTCCGCGTACGCCGCCTCGCCCGTGACCTGGAGCGCCTCCAGGTAGAGCACCACCAGCTGGGCGTTGTCGTAGAGCATCTTCTCGAAGTGGGGGACGAGCCACGATCGCTCGACGGTGTAGCGGTGGAAGCCGCCCCCGACGTGGTCGCGGATGCCCCCCGTCCGCATCGCGTCGAGCATCCCGGTGACGCGCCGCAGCGTGTCCGCGTCGCCCGTCCGGGCGTGGTGGCGGAGCATCGCCCGGCCCAGCGACGGGCGCGGGAACTTGGTGCCCGTCCCGAGGCCCCCGTAGCGCGGATCCCAGTTGCGCGACCAGTGCTCGACGGCGAGCGACAGCGCGGCCTCCGCGTCCACCTCGCCCTCCCCGGGGAGGCCCACCACCGAGCTCCGCTGCGCCACCGCCTGCGACAGCCGCGACGCCTGCTCGACCACCGCCTCGCGCTGCGTCGTCCACGCGTCGTGCATGTGGCGCAGGATCGTGAGGAACCCCTGCCGGGCGCCCCGGTCGCCGTCCCGGGCGGGGAAGTACGTCCCCCCGAAGAACGGCCGCTTGTCCGGAGTCAGCATCGCCGTCAGCGGCCAGCCCCCCCGCCCCGTGATCGCCTGGACCGCCTCCATGTAGACGCCGTCGACGTCCGGACGCTCCTCGCGGTCGACCTTGATCGCGACGAAGTGCTCGTTGATGTACGCCGCGATCTCGAGGTCCTCGAACGACTCCCGCTCCATCACGTGGCACCAGTGGCACGTCGAGTAGCCGATCGACAGCAGGATGGGCCGGTCCAGTTCCCGCGCGGCCGCGAACGCCTCCTCGCCCCAGGGGCGCCAGTCGACCGGGTTGTGGGCGTGCTGGAGCAGGTACGGGCTCGACTGCGTGATCAGCCGGTTCGTGTAGATCGGCGACCCGTCGGCGTGCTTGTGGTGGGTGCGGGGGACGTACCGCTCGGGCTGGGACTCCAGGGCCATGAGCAGGTCCTCCTTGGCGGCGTCGGTGCGCTCGCTCGCGCCCGGTGGATCCGTCCACGCGGTCAGATCGACGGACTTCCCCCCCGAACAGGCGACGAGCATCGCCAGGAGCAGGGGGGTCGCGCGCACCGCGGCACCGTACCCGACCTTGCGGATCCCCACTATGGACCGATAATGCTCGTTATGACCCGCGAGGACAGCTTCCGTCGGCGCGTGCAGGAGCTCCGGGGCGCCATCCAGCGCCTCGGCTCGGCGCAGCTGTCGGCGTACCAGGCGCGCGGGTCGGACTCCCACCACGAGCGGCTCGCGACGGCGCTGTTCGCGGCCTACAAGGACCCCCCGCTGGCCGAGGCGGGGTTCCTCCACGGCGTCCCCCTGGCCCGAATCGGCGAGCTGGACGTCCCCCCGGGGGAGGGGGTCGAGGCGATCCTCGCGGGGTGGGAGCGGCTCCGTCGTCCCCGCGCCGGCGCCGACCACGCCCTCGACCGCGCGACCCTGACGAGCGACGTCCTCCCCGGCCTGGCCGAGCCGCGGGCGGCGTTCCTCCTCGCCCACGAGCGGCTCGACCGCTGGGACCCCAAGGGGCGCGTGTACGACTGGACGGTCCAGTTCCGGACCGCCGTCCTCGACGTCGACCTCCGCAGCCGCCCCCGCGCCCGGTCCGCCGAGCTGAACCACCTCCGCCACATCGCCGCCCCCGTGGCCGAGTTCTGCGGCCTCTGGGAGATCCGGAACACCCTGGAGAACCTCGCCCTCCTCCACGGCGACCGCGGCCGCTTCCGGGGCGTCGTCCAGTGGGTCCGCCACTGCGTCAGCGAGGGGGTCACCCGCGACCTCGTCCGGGCCATCGAGAAGGCGCTCCCGACCGCCCGGCGCGACCGGTCGGCGGCCCGCTGGGAGTGGCGCCACATCGCCTCGATCGACGCCAACGTCGCCATGGACCGGCCCGGCAAGGCGAAGATCGCGCGGCTCTGGCGGGCCGGCTACGTGACGATCGAGTGCGCCTCGGTGGCCGCCTGCTACCGCGTCCTGGGCGAGCTCCACGGCGCCGACGCCGTCCGCTACCGCCCCGACGGCCTCCTCGACACCATCGGCCGCCCCACCCGCGCCGGCTACCGGGCGCTCCACACGGTCGTGACGGTCGACGCCCTCGGCCGCCGCGTCGACGTCTCCGTCCGCCTGCTCCCGAGGTCCTCCCGCGACGGCGACGGCGCCGCGCCCAGCAAGTGGAGGCTCCTGCAGACCGCGATGCGGAACGCCGAGAGCCGCACCGAGGGGATCGTCGTCTACACCCCCGCGGGCGCGTTCAAGCGGCTCCCCGCGGGCGCGACCGTCCTCAACTTCGCGGCCGCCGTGCACAGCGACTTCGTCGGCACCGTGGACCACGCGATCGTCAACGAGCGGGAGACCGTCGACGTCCTCCACAGGCTCAGCGACGGCGACCGCGTCGAACTGGTCAAGTCCGACGGCGAGCCCCGCCTGCCGCCCCCGGGGTGGGAGGACGACGTCCCCCCGGAGACGCGCAAGAGCCTCCGCAACCTCCTCCGCGCCAACCTCTCGCCGGTGCTCCGGAGCGAGGGGCTGCGCTGGATCCAGACCGCGATGGCGACGCGCGGCTGCCCGTCCGTCCGGGACGACGCGCTCCTCCGCAGCCTGCTCTCGATCGCGGCCGAGGTGGCGGCCGAGTCGCTCGGGCTGAAGAAGCCGCGCGGCCCCGGCTGGTGGACCGAGCAGCTGGGGCTGTGGGCGCTGACCCGCCGCGGCGACAGCCTCCCCTACAAGCCCGCCGTGGACGCGCGCTGGGTCGAGCTCTTCGAGGACGCGCTCGCCGGCGTGCTGGAGAAGCTGCAGTACCGCGAGGACGAGGTCGCGCTGCCCGAGTCGCTCAAGGCGGGGGCGCGGCGGATCGTGAAGTGCCCCGAGTGCCGCCCCGCGTCGGGCGGGCCGATGGTCGTGACGCTGGACGGGTCCAACGTCGTGGTCCACGACGCGGAGGCGGACTGCGGCGAGGGGGGGCACCGGATCCGGGTCGGGCGGACGGCCACGCTGCAGCAGTACTTCGTCTGCGAGACCACCAACCGCTCGGGCGTGACGCTGGACATCCTCTCGGTGTTCGCCGAGGCGAAGGTGGACGTCGTCGACATCGCGGGGCGGCGGCTGGGGCCGGGCTGGGCGACCATCCGGGTCGAGGCCGAGCTGGTGGGCCCCACGCAGGTCCGGTCGATCCTCCGCGAGCTGAGGACCATCGCCGGCGTCCAGCGCGTCCGGGGGCCGTCGCAGGCGCCGCTGGAGATCCTCGAGGGGGGGCTGCCGCCGCGGCGCGAGCGCCCCCCGGAGCCGTGGGCGCTCCCCCAGCCCTACGTCTGCGGCGACTTCGTGCGCGAGGACCACGCCTTCTACGGGCGCCGCGAGGAGCTCGCCGAGCTGGAGCGGGCGCTCGCCTACACCACCGGGACGGACTCCGAGTCCGGCGGCCTCGTCTTCGTCCAGGGGCCCCTCAAGACGGGCAAGACATCGCTGGCGAAGCGGTTCCTCCGGGACCTCGTGCGGCGCCCCGGGCCGGCGTCGATCGGGGTCTTCTGCAAGGCCCGCGTGGGCGAGTCGTGGCCCGAGCTGGAGGCGCGGCTGGTCGCCGAGCTGCGGGACGCCGCGCGGGCGTGGTCGGTCCGCGAGTCGACGCAGCTCCAGCGCCAGCTCCCCACCGACCTGGGGCCGCTGCTCGCGCTGCTCCGGGGGACGATCGCGTCCCCGCCCGTCGTCCTCGTCATCGACGAGGCGCTCCGCCCCATCCGCCGCGCGCACGAGCGGTTCGAGGCGGGGGACCGCTCCGGGCTGGAGGCGATCCTCGGGTTCGAGGACCTCGTCGAGGGCTCGCCGGGGACGCTGGTCGTGCTCGTCGGCCCCCGCGCCCCCGTCCGCCGCCTCCAGCCCGACCTCGCGCGCATGCTCCGGGCCGCCGAGCCCGTCATCCTCCGCCCGTTCGAGGCGGACGACGCCCAGCGGCTCCTGACGGCGACGAAGATGGCGTGGCGCTACCCCATCGAGGTCAAGAAGGGGCTCGCCCGCGCGGCGAACGTCCTCTGCGGCGGCAACCCCTTCTGGATCAACCACCTCGCGTACCTGATGTACCGCCGCGAGAGCCGGCGCCCGGTGCGGCCGATCCGGTACAGCCACACGCTGATGCGGGAGGCGGCGGACGAGCTGATCCAGCAGGCGGGGCTGTTCGAGGACCGGCTCTTCCCCGACGGCGTCGAGGCGGAGGCGCCGCCGTGGGTGTGGGCGCTGATCCAGCTGCTCGCGGCGGACGGGGCGGCGGGGACGGACGAAGACCTCGGGCGGCGGATCTCGGCGCTGCACGGGGAGCTGACGGGGCAGGGGGTCGAGCTGAGCAGCTCCGACCTCAGCGACGCGATCGAGGACCTCGCCGCGATGGGCGGCGTGGCGTGGACGACGGACGGGTCGGGCGAGCAGGCGGTGCGGATCGCGGCGCCGCTGCTCGCCCGGTTCGTGAGGCAGGAGACGGCCCGGGGCCGGGGAGGCGGACGATGAGCAGCAGCGGTGTGTTCGTGTACAGCGAGGAGCTGGAGACGATCCTGGGGTCGGCGCGGTCGCTGAGGAAGATCCTCGTCTTCGGCGGCCCTGCCATGGGGAAGACGACGGTCCTGGAGGCGGTCCGGGACCGGTCGGGGCGGCGCTGCGAGCTGGTCCGGGGGCGGCGCGGGGACGGCGAGGTCGTCGAGCGGATCGTCTCCTGGGCGACGGACCCGGCGCGGCGCGACCACGACCTCCTGATCGACAACCTCGACCACGTCTTCAGCCTCGAGGTCGAGCGCGCGCTCCGGGACCTCCCCGACGTCGACGAGGGGCTGGGGCGGATCATCGCGACGTCCGGGACGCCGACGAAGTGGCTGGAGAAGCAGGGCGCGCCCCCGCCGGCGCCGGCGCGGGCCGACCTCAACCTGCTCGTCCACGACTCCACCGCGCTCAACGCCTTCCACCACCTCTGGCTGGACCCCTGGGGGCACGGCTGGGAGCGGACCACGGCGCTGCGGGTGCGGGGCGCGCTGGGGCGCGAGGCGGGGGCTCCCGAGGGGGACGACCCGGTCCTCGAGGAGCTGGTCGACCGGGACGGGCGGAAGGCCTACGCGGAGCTGCTGGTGGACGTCACGGGCGGCCACCCGGCGCTGCTCGGGGCGGCGTTCCGGTGGCTGATCGGGCGGCTGGAGCGGCAGGCCTGGCGGCGCGAGCACGCGACGGAGCTGACCGACGGCGAGGAGCTCCCCGACGTCTCCCCCGAGGCGCTGCAGGAGGTGCTCGAGTACGACCTCTCCGAGTCCCAGCTGGAGACGGTCGGGCGAGCCGTGGACTGGGTCGAGGCGCAGTCGGCGCACGCGCTGGAGGAGCTGGTGTCGATGGCCCGGGACGGGGCGCCGCGGGACGTCGTCTCCGAGCGGACGCTGCTGAGCAAGGCGGGGCTGGTCCGGCGGGCGGGCGACGGCGGCGGGTGGGCGCTGCCGTGCGGGGTGATCGGGACCTGCGTCCTCCACCGGCACGAGCGGATGCCCGCGCCGCAGCAGGCGACGCCGCCGCCGTCGGGCCCCCAGGCGCCGCCCCCGGCCCCCGGGCGGGCGCCCAAGGGCGTCGAGCTGGAGCCCGATCCGCGCGTCCCCGACATGCAGGGCAAGGTGGTGTGGGCGGCCGGGGGGGCCCGGCGCGAGCTCGCCCTCAGCGGCGCGTCGTGGCGGATCCTGGTCGCGATCAGCGCGGCCGCGGGCGCCCTGGTGACGGTCCCCGAGATCGCCGAGGCGATCGGCCAGGAGTCCCAGAAGGCGGTGAGGTCGGCGCTGCAGCGGCTCGTCGCGGACCTCCGGAAGTCAGGGCTCGGGGGGCTGATCGTCAACGTCCGGCGGCAGGGGTACCTCTACGACGCGTCCTTCCGCCCCGACGCCTGAGGGGGACGCGCCCGGGCGGCTGTAGAGCGCCCAGCCGTTGCGGCGCCGGTTCTTGCTCGCGACCCGCCGCCAGCCGTCCTCCTTCAGGGCCTCGTCGAGGTCGTCGGAGTGCCGCTTCTTGAAGCGCGGACGCCCCCCGTAGGCGTGTCGGACGCCGAGCACGTGCAGGTGCGTGTAGGGGCGGGCGAGGTCCGGGGTGCGTCGGGAGAGCGTGCCGGCGGGCACGAACACGAGGTCCGCCTCGCGGGGGAGGTAGCGGACGCGGCGGAGGAGCTGGCCCCGGGCGTCCGCGGTGGTGGCGACGAGGAGGCGGCCGTCGGGCACCCGGGCGAGGGCCGCGCGCGCCTTCGCCCCGCCGGCCAGGAAGCGGTTGTCGTCGAACTCGTGCCCCGGGCTCAGCGTGACCGCGGCGAGGGCGGCGGCGGCGACCAGGCCCGGCGCCCAGCGCCCCGGGAGCAAGGCCAGCAGCCACGCGCCGGCCCACACCAGCAGGGGGACGGACGCCACCGCGACGCGGTCGATCGACAGCAGGCTCCTCGACGCCAGCAGGTCGAACAGCAGCGGCCCCGCCAAGGGCGCCGCGAGGCAGAGGGCGACCCTCCGCGAGACCGTGGCGCGCACGCTCTCCCCGCGGGGGAGCACGGCGAGGAGGAGGCAGACGAGGGCGAGCGCGGCGGGCAGCATCCAGAAGGCGTACGGAGCCTCGAGATCGCCGGTCGAGAAGTACTTGCGGAGCAGCTTGTCGAGGTGCTCGAAGGCCTCGACGGGGCCGGCCGTCGGCTTGCGGAGGTGGGCGGGGGGCTTCAGCACGCGCCCGCCGGCGAAGATCAGCCATGGCCCGAACAGCACGGTGGCGGCGCCGACCGCCCGCGCGGCCGCCCCCACCCCCCGGCGTCCGAGCCCCAGCAGTGCGGCGACCACGCCCGCCGCGAAGAAGACGAAGAGGTAGTGGGTCAGCAGGCCGAGGCCGAGGACGACGCCGATCGCCACGTCGAGCCTGCGTCCCGCCCGCGCGCCGTCGTCCACGCCGTCCCCCGCGCCGTCCGCGGGCGCCTCGGGCGCGACCCGCTCGACGACGAGGACCCACGCCACGACGGCGAGCAGCACCACCAGCGGGTAGGGGCGGCAGTTGAACGCCTGCATCGCCAGGTAGGGGAGGGTCGGGAGCGCGGCCGCGGCCCCGAGGTGGGCCAGCCCGACGGCGTCCTCGCGCCGCCATCCCGCGACCGCCAGCGCGACCACCGCGAGCCAGAAGAGGCAGCCGCTCAGGCGCGTCAGCCAGCGGTCGACGGCCCGCGCGTCGGCGGGGGGATGGGCCGACGTCCCGAAGATCGGCCCGATCCGGAGCCACGCCTGCCCCAGGACGAAGTACAGCGGCGGGTGGAAGTCCCGTCCGCGGAGGCCGCGGGCGAGGTCCGCGAGGCCGCGATCGGGGTCGAGCTCGGTGGTGGCGAGGACGGGGGCGAGGGGGACGATCGTCTTCGGCTCGAGCGCGTCGAGGTCGTACTGGTGTCCGGTCATCGCCAGCAGCGCGATGCTCTCGTCGTGGCCGAGGCCGTCTCCGTCGGCGGGGAGGAGCACGCTCCGGGCGGCGAGCAAGACCACGAGGAGCGCGACGGCGCCCCGAACCCATCGCCGCCGCGTGTGCATACTGGGCATCCTGCCATGCGGACTCGGGCCCTGATCTCCAGCGCGGCGGCGTGGCTCGTGGGGCTCGCCGTGGCGACGCTCGCCGGCGGCTGCGGGTCGCCCTCGTCGTCGCCCTCGCCCGACGCCCCGTGGCCGCCCCTGGCCGACGGCGAGGCGGCGGTGCTCTTCGCGGGGGACGTCTTCCTCGGCGCCCACGTCGCCGGCGTGATGAAGGAGAAGGGCGACGCGTGGCCCGCGGCGCGCCTGGGCCCGCTGCTGCGGGAGGCGTCCGCCGCCGCCGTGATCGGCAACCACGAGGGGGTCATCGGCAGCGGCGCCGGCCTGAAGAAGACCGGCCCCAACAAGTGGAACTACGTCGCCGCCCCCCGCACCGCCCGGCTCCTCGCCGACGCGGGCTTCACCCACCTCGGGCTGGCCAACAACCACACGCTCGACCGCGGGCCGGCGGGGCTGGCGAGCACCCGGGAGGCGCTGGCGGGGGCGGGGCTGGAGACGTTCGGGGCAGGGACCAGGACCGAGGCGTACGCGCCCGTCGTGGTCCGGGCGGGAGGCGTCCGCGTGGCCGTCCTGCCGGGGATGAACGCGTGGCGGCAGTACCGCGAGGCGGGCTGGCGGGCGACGGAGGACGAGCCGGGCATCGCGCTGTTCGATCCCGAGGCCTTCGCGGCGCGCGTCGCGGCGGCTCGGGACCTCGCCGACGTCGTGGTCCTCTACCCCCATTGGGGCCCCGAGTACAAAGGCGTGGTCTCGCACCAGAAGCGGTGGGCGGACCGGGCCGTCGAGGCGGGCGTGGACCTCGTCGTGGGGCACCACAGCCACCAGGCGCAGCCCATCGAGGTCCGCGCTCGCGTGCCGATCCTCTGGAACCTCGGCAACACCCTCTTCGGCACCGACGGCCGCTTCAAGAAGGGGCAGGGGCAGGGGCTGCTGGCGCGGCTCGTGGTCGCGGAGAAGCGGATCGCCCGCGTCGAGGTGCGGGCGCTGGCCGTGGACAACGAGCAGACCGGCTACCAGCCGCACCCCCTCCCCGAGGACGAGGCGCGGGCCCTGCTGCGGACGCTCGGCCCGGAGGTCCCGTGGCGTTTCGAGGGCGCGGTCGGCGTGCTCGACGTCACGCCCTGACGATCCTGCTACCCTCCGCCGCCGTGTACAGCCACCTCGTGATGTTCCGCCTCGAAGACCCCGAGGACGCGCCGCACGTCAAGAACATGCTGCTGGCGATGCAGGGCCGGATCCCGCAGCTCCGCTACATCGAGGTCGGCATCGACGACGCCCCCTCGCCGCGCAGCGCCCACGTCGTCCTCGTCACGCGCTTCGACAGCCCCGAGGCGCTCCGCGCCTACGAGACGCACCCGCACCACGTCGAGGTCGTCGCGTCGCTGAAGGACGCCGGCGTCGTGGACAGCTGGAAGGTGGACTACGCCGACTAGGCGCTGGAGCAGGCCGGCCGGCTAGGCGAGGGCTTCAGCCTCGGCCTGGGTGATCGCCATCAGCTCGTCCCGGCGATCGAGATCCTCCTGGATCGCGTCGAGGTCCCACGCCGACGGATCGAAGCCGGGGGGGATGCTGAGCAGGCCCGTCATCGCCTGCGCCGTCAGCACGAGCTCGGTCATGTCGACGCCGTGGGGGACTGCGTGCAGCTTCGTCCCGCAGCTGTGGTCGGGGCCGTCACCCTCGGCCATGACGTCGCATTTGGGACACCAGAGGTGGGACTTCATGCTCCTCATTCCGCTCCAGAAGGTACCACGCGCGCCCGCCGCTCCAGGATCGCGAGGGCGCGGCCGTTCGTGCCGCCGCCGTCGACGTGCGCACGGGCCGCGTCGTACCAGTCCCGGCCCACCCCGAGCAAGCTCAGGAGGTGCTCGTCGTCAGGATTTGCCGTCAGGAGCGGCGCCAGCGCCCCCCGCAGCGCCGCGAACCGGGCGTCCGCGTCCCGCTCGTACAGGTGGGGGAGCGCATTCACGATCGGCGCGAAGGACGGGTCCAGCGACGACGCGTCGGCCACCAGCCCCGGCGGGACCTCCACCCGGCCCCCCAGCCCGCGCGAGGGGTACTGCAGCGAGGGGAGATCGTCGGTCAGCGGCGCCACCTCGGCCACCGCCGCCCGCAACCCGGCGTCCCCCTGGAGGACCTCCGCGGCGAGCCCCCCCGGCGTCGCCCCGTAGCGCCCCAGATCGGCCGACACGGGCGCCGCCGCGAGCCTCGCCCGGTCCAGCGTCAGCGGCTCGTCCGACCCCAGCAGGATCCACTGGTACGCGTACCCGTAGTGCAGGGCGACGTGGTCGAACTCGGCGACGAACGCCGCCACGATCGCGGCCGTCTCGTCGTCCGTGAGCTGGAAGATCGGCAGCCACTGCGCGAGCACGCCGCCCGGCTTGAGCGCCGCCTTGGCGGCCCGGTTGAACTCCCGGGTGTAGAGGTTCACCACGCCCGCGTCCGTCGGCGGCGGGGGCTCGCTGGTGATGACGTCGTAGCGCCGGCCCGACGTCTTCAGGTGCTGCCGCCCGTCCTCCACGATCGCCTCGACGCGCGGGTCCGCCAGCGGGTCGGCGCCGTGGACCTCCGCGAACCGGCCGGACATCGCGAGCACCTCGGCGGCGATGTCGACCACGTCCAGCCGCTCCAGGGTCGGCCACGAGAGCAGCGACCGGGCCGTGTTGCCGACCCCGTAGCAGACGAGCAGCGCCTCGGCCGCGTCCTCGGACGCCGCCATCGGCAGGTGCCCCATCAGCCCCATGTAGCGCTGGGCCCCGACCTGGGTGTCCGACATCGTCACCCCCGGGGTCAGCAGGAGCAGGTAGGCGGGCTCGCCGAACCGGTGCCGCCGCGCCACCGCCGCCGTCGTCGTGGCCCCTTCCTTCAGCTCGATCACCCGCGAGTCCGCCCCGTGGAAGTCCCCGAAGTACGACCGCGCGAGGTGGTCGAAGGGGAGGAGCGTCGCCGCGGCTCCGATCGCCAGCGCCGCCGCCGCCGCGGTCAGGGTCGCGGGCCGGGGGACGGGCTGCTGGAGGAGCAGCGCCAGCCCCCCACCCACCGCCGCGATCGCCGCCAGGGCGAGGAGCGACAGCTGGACCCCCACCGCGGGGAGGAGCACGAACCCCGCGATCACCGACCCGAACACCCCCGCCAGCGTGTTCGCCGCGATCAGCCGCCCCGTCGCCTTCCCCGCCCCGTCCTCGCGGACGCACGCCGCCGCCAGGAAGGGGAACGTCGCCCCCATGAGGAGGCACGCCAGGGCCTCCAGCCAGACCGCGCTCGTCAGGGCCAGGGCGAGGACGTCCGACGGCTCCGCCCGGTGGACCCCGCGGATCGAGGGGAGCAGCCGGTTGAACCGCTCCGCCCACCACGGCGCCGCCGCGATCGGGGCGAACGCCGCCGGGCCGGTCAGCGCCAGCAGCGCCGAGGCCGTCACGAGGGGGCGGGGGGACTTGTCCGCCAGCGGGGTCGCCAGCCACGAACCGATGGACAGGAAGACGAGGAACGTCGCCAGGAGCACCGCGAACGAGCTCACCTGGCCCATCGAGAAGTGGTGGTGGACGCGGCTCCAGAGGACCTCGTAGCCCATCGCGCAGAAGCCGCTGATCGCGTACAGGACGACCGGTCCGCGGGGGACGCGGACGACGGCGGCGGCGGCTCCCGCGGGGGGCGCGGCGGGCAGCGCGACCCGGCCCGTCGCCTCGATCCGGAGCACCAGGCCGGCGACGAGCAGGTTCCCCCCGGCCGCCGCGAAGGCCGTCGCGGTCAGCCCGATCCGGGGGACGAGGAGGAGGTCCGGGGCCAGCGCCCCCGCGACCGCGCCGGCCGTGTTGATGGCATACAGCTGCCCCATCACCTTGCCCGGGACGCCCGCCCGGACCAGCGCCCGCGCCATCACCGGGAGCGTCCCCCCCATCAGCGTCGCGGGGAGCAGCATCAGGCCGCCGAAGATCAGCAGCCGGAGCGGGTTCCGGGCCGCCCCCGCGTCCGCCAGCGCCGCCGCCGCGCCGGTCAGGAGCCCGTCCCCCCGGAGCAGCAACAGAGACACCGCCAGCCCCGACAGCCCGATCCCGAGCTCGATCCCGGCGTACGCCCGCAGCGGCCGCGTCACGCGATCCGCCCACGGCCCGAGGGCCAGGTTGCCGACCGCCAGCCCCCCCATGAAGGCGGCGATGACCGTCGCGATGGCGGGCGCGGTCGTCCCGAACTGCAGGCCCAGCGCGCGGACCCACAGGATCTCGAACGTCAGGCCCGCGCAGCCCGAGACGAAGAAGAGGCCGTAGAGGAGGACCGGGGCGCGAACGTCGCTACTCGACGACGGACTCGTCGGTCGTGCAGGCGCCGTTGTAGTCCGCCGCGAAGTAGTAGCCGGTCAGCGGCCACGCGAAGCCGAAGACGAAGCACATCTCGTCCTCGCTGGTCTGCCCGAAGTCGACGTACGAGTCGGTCGTGTTGGTCCACTCGCAGGTGAACGTCAGCCCCTCGCCGGCCGAGAGCGGCAGCGCCGGATCGAGGTAGGTGGTCTCGGCGTTGTACCAGCCGTCCGCCTCCAGGAGCGGCTCCTCGCCCACCACGTCCACGCCGTCGTGGACGCGGACCTCGAACCCGGTGCCGAGCTGGTGGAGGTGGGGGGTCACGCTGAAGAGGTTGACGTCGTCCTCGAACGGGCACGTCGTGGTCACGCGCTGCGTCCCCCCGGCCGGGATCGAGATGCTCTGGATGGCGCCGAAGGCGTAGAAGCCGGCGTACTCCAGGTCCTCGAGCTCGTCCTCGGCGCGGAACTCGACGTTGAGAAACACCTCCGCCTGGATCGGCTCGTCCGTGTAGTTGACGTAGTGGTAGTTGAAGACGAGCCACTGCTCGGCGGCGAACTCGATGCCGACGCCGTCGGGGAAGTCGAGCACCTCGTCGGTGACCTGGCTGGAGGAGGCGAAGAGCGGCTCGGGGATCGCGAACCCGCCCATCACGTCGTCGGGGAGGCCGAAGCAGGGGACGTCGAAGTCCTCGAGGTCCGTGTTGGTCTTCCACACGACGGCGTGGTGCAGCCCCTGGCGGCCCTTCAGCGTCATCTTGTAGGCCGCGCCGGCCTCCAGGTTCGGGGCGCGCATGGACTTGCAGCCCTCGATCTCCTCGCCGGGGCCGAGCTCGAACGGCGGGAGGTGGATCTGGGTGCCGTGCTCGGGCGGCGCGGGGGCCTCGAAGTCGTCGACCGCGTCGTCGTCGTCGTCGGTCGGGAGGCCGTCACCGGCGGGGGCGCACGCCACGGCGAACGCGAGGAGGAGGAGGGCGAGGGCCTGTCGCATGGCGACGCACAGTAGCAATGGATGGCCCGCGGATGCGTAGAATCCAGCCGTCGTGCAGACCGCCCGGTGTCCCTCCTGCGGCTCCCCCGTCGTCTTCCGCCACGCCGCCGCGATCACGGTCGTGTGCGCGGCGTGCAGCTCCGCCGTCTACCGCTCCGACCAGGCGATCGTCGACCTCGGCAAGGTCTCGTCCGTCGCCCGCGACCTGTCCCCGATCCAGCTCGGCGCGACGGGGGCCTACGGCAACCGCCTCTTCACCGTCGTCGGCGTCCTGAGGAAGGGGCGGGAGCGCGTCCGCTGGAACGAGTGGTTCGTCGACTTCGGCGGGGGCAGCTTCGGGTGGCTCGCCGAGGGGAACGCCGAGTACCAGCTCTTCGCCCACCAGCCGATCGAGGGCCGCCTCCCCGATCCGCGCGGGCTCCCCGCCGGGGGGAAGTTCCACGCCGGGGGGCACGACTGGACCGTCACCGAGGCCGGCTCCGCCGCCGTCCTCGCCGCCGAGGGCGAGCTCCCCTTCAAGGTCGGCCCGGGGGAGGAGTTTGCCTACGTCGACATGAAGTCCGACCAGGGGCGGGCGGGCACGCTGGACGTCGACCACGGCGGCGAGGTCCAGCTCTGGGTGGGGGACGTCGTCGACCTCTACAGCCTCCAGATGAAGGGGCTGCGGCCGTTCGCGGGGTGGGCCGACGAGGCCGAGCTGGCGTTCGCCGGGCCCGAGGTGACCGCCGTGCGGGCGGTGCAGTGCCCGTCCTGCGCGGCCCCCCTGGAGCTCCGCGATCCGGGGCACGCCGCCAAGGTCGTGTGCTCCTACTGCGGCAGCGTGCTGGGCACGTCCGAGTCCGGCGGCGGCATCGCCCTCGCCGTCCTCAAGGCGTCGAGCAACCCGGCCTTCCGCCCGACCATCCCGCTGGGGACGATCGGCACGCTCCGCGGCATGCGGTGGCAGGTCATCGGCGCGATGATCCGCTACGTCCGCGCCGAGGGGGTGGACTGGAACTGGACCGAGTACCTGCTGCACAGCCCCTACCGCGGGTACGCCTGGCTGGTCGAGGACAGCGCCGGCCACTGGAGCTACGTCCGGAAGCTCCCCCACGTCCCCCCCGCCGACTCCCGGCGCGCCGTGTACCGGGGGACGACCTTCAAGTCCTACACGAGCGGTCTGGCGAAGGTCCGCCACGTGCTCGGGGAGTTCTACTGGGAGGTCCACGAGGGGGACGCCGCCGCGACCAAGGACTACGTCGCGCCGCCGGCGATGCTGTCGATGGAGCGGACGAAGGGGGAGGTCCACTGGAGTATCGGCGCGTGGATGGCGGCTGACGAGATCCGGGAGGCGTTCGGGGTGGACCGGATGCGGACGCCGTCGGGGGTCGCGCCCCACCAGCCCAACCCCTACCGGGAGCCGGCGGTGCGCCGCCTCGCCGACTACGGCGCGCTCGGGCTGGCGCTGCTCTTCGGCGTGCTGTGGATGGCGTCGGCGGTGCTCTTCCCGTCGCGGACGGCCCTCGAGGAGGCGTGGCTGGTCCGCGGGAACGACGGGGCGGCGGTGTTCGTGTCCGAGGCGTTCGAGGTCTCGGGGGCGCTCCGGCGCGACGTCGGGATCGAGGCGACGGCCGGCGTCCACCCGCGGTACGCGACGCTCCACGTGGCGCTGCTCAACGTGGACGACGGGCGGGCGTTCCTGCCCCGCGCGAAGCGGAAGCAGGCGGCGGACGGCGCGGCCCTGACGGCAGCGGTGCCGCGACCGACGCCGGGCCGCTACGTCGTCCGCGCCGAGATCGCGGCGGCGCCCGGGGAGGCGGCGAAGATGGAGGGGAAGCTGATCCAGGTGAAGGTGACGTCCCACCCGCGGTGGTCGGCGCCGCTGCTCGCGGCGCTGGCCCTGATCGCGTGGGCGTGGGTGCACCGGGTGATGGCGGCGGCGTCGTTCGAGAACCGGCGGTGGGCGAACGCGGACGACCTGCTCGAGGCGGACGACGTGTGGCGTCCGCAGTGGGACGCGGCGTGAGCGCCGTCCGGAGCGTGCTCGCCCTGGCCCTCGTGGGCGTGCTCGTCGCCGGCGGCGTCGTCCTCACGGGGTGGCGGCCGGCGACGGTGGCGACCGACGAGCTGACGCCGTCCGTCCGCGCCAACCCCGGCTCGTACCGGCCCGCGTACGCGCACCACACCGGCTACCAGCCCTACCGGACGAGCTCCGGCGGGGGCGGAGGCGTGGTCTACGTCGGCGGCGGCAGCCGCAGCTCCGGCGGCGGCTACGGCTACGGAAAGTGACGAACAAGGAGGAGGTGACCCCATGTCCGAGCTGCTCGACCCGCAGGTGATCCTGGCCACCCTGGCGTACTGCGCCATCGGCGCGGTGATCTTCGGGCTGACGATCCTGGCGGTCGTCAAGCTGGCCCCGTTCAGCGTCCGCAAGGAGATCGAGGAGGACCAGAACGTCGCGCTCGGGATCGTCCTCGGCGCGCTCGTGATCGGCTTTGCGATCATCATCGGCGCGGTGATGATCTCCGGGTGATCGGGGGCCGCCGCTCGCCCGCGCTGGGGCCCGTCCTCTTCTTCAGCGCGTTCGTGATCGCGACCTGCGGGCTCGTCTACGAGCTGATCGCGGGGGCGATGGCGAGCTACCTGCTGGGCGACTCCGTCACGCAGTTCAGCCTCATCATCGGGGCCTACCTGTCGGCGATGGGGGTGGGGTCGTGGCTGTCGCGGTACGTCGATCGGGATCTGCTGTCGCGGTTCGTCCAGATCGAGGTCGGGGTCGCGCTGCTGGGCGGCTTCGGGGCGGCGCTGCTGTTCGGGGCGTTCGCCTACACGAACGGCTTCCGCCTCGTCCTCTTCGGGCACACGTTCGGTGTCGGGGTGCTCGTCGGGCTGGAGCTGCCGCTGCTGCTCCGGATCCTCAAGGAGGACACCACGCTCAAGGAGCTCGTCGCCCGGGTCCTGTTCCTCGACTACATCGGGGCGCTCGTGGCGAGCCTCGCGTTCCCGCTGCTGCTCGTGCCCCACCTCGGGCTGTTCCGGACGGCGCTGCTCTTCGGGCTGCTGAACGCCGGGGTGGCGCTGTGGGCGACGTTCCTCTTCGCCGGCGGGGGGCGGCAGCGCCCGCTCGCGGCGGGGGCGGTCGTCGTGCTCGCGCTCGCGATGCCGGTGGCGTCGCACGTCGAGCAGGGGATGGAGTCGGACCTGTTCGCCGACCCGGTGGTGTTCCGGCAGACGTCGCCGTACCAGCGGATCGTGGTGACGTCGGCGGGGGACGAGGCGCGGCTCTTCCTCGACGGGGCGCTGCAGTTCGCCAGCGACGACGAGTACCGCTACCACGAGGCGCTGGTCCACCCGGCCCTGGCGTGGCACGGCCGCGCGCGATCCGTCCTGGTGCTCGGCGGGGGGGACGGGATGGCCGTGCGGGAGGCGCTGAAGTGGCCGACCGTCGAGGCGGTGACCCTCGTCGACCTGGACCCCGTGGTGACGTCGCTGTTCACCGATCGGGAGGAGCTCGCGCGGCTGAACGACGGGGCGCTGCGGGACGAGCGGGTGACGGTGATCAACGAGGACGCGTTCGTCTGGCTCCAGACGGCGGACGCGCGCTTCGACGCGGTGATCGTCGACTTCCCCGACCCCAACGACTACGGCGTGGGGAAGCTCTACACGACCCACTTCTACCGGCTGCTGGAGCGCGTGCTGGCGTCCGGGGCGACCATCGGGCTGCAGGCGACCTCCGCGTTCTTCAGCCCCGAGGCCTACTGGTGCATCGTCCGCACCCTGGAGCACGAGGGCTTCACGGTCCGCCCCTACCACGCCTACGTCCCCAGCTTCGGGGAGTGGGGGTTCGCGCTCGCCTCGGCCGACCGCTCGCTCGACGCCGGCTTCGCGGACCTCCCCGGCGGCCTCCGCTTCCTCGACGCCCCCGCGCTCGACCGCCTCTTCGTCTTCCCCCCCGACATGAGGCGCCGGACCGGCCCAATCAATCGATTGAACAACCAGGTCCTCGTGCGCCTGTACGAGGAGGACTGGATGGACCTCTGGGACTGACCCGGCGGGCGGTCCTGGGCGGGTTCGCCGCGTCGCTCGTCGCGCCCCTGGGGTGCCGGCGGCCGACCGAGGAGGTGCCGGCGCTGAGCGGGGAGATCCTGGGGCGGGGGCTGGCGGCGCGAGGGCACCGGGTGAGGGCGCCGTGGACCGGCGGGGGGAAGGGGACCGGCGAGGCCGACGCGGCCGACGTCGTCATCGTGGGCGGCGGCGTGGCGGGGCTGAGCGCGGCGTGGCGGCTGGCCCGGGCCGGGTTCGAAGGCGATGTCGTCCTCCTCGAGCTGGGAGACGCGCTGGGGGGGACGTCGGCGGTCGGCCCGGTCCACGGCGGCGGCGGCCCGCACCCCCTCGGCGCGCACTACGTCACCCTCCCCAACCAGGCCGCCAGACACCTTCGAGTGTTGCTCGAAGAACTGAAGGTCATCCGATGGTATCAAAACGGAAAACCGCACTACGACGAAACGGCCCTCTGCTTCGCCCCGCAGGAGCGGCTGTACGCCGCCGGGGCGTGGTCCCCGGGGCTCTGGCCGGACGCGCTCGCGACCCCCGCGGACGACGCGCAGTGGACCTCCTTCGAGGCGGTCACGGCGGCGTGGCGGGTCCGGCGCGGGGCGGACGGGCGTCGCGCGTTCGAGATCCCGGTCCACCACTCGAGCCGCGACCCCGCGATCACCTCCCTGAAGGACGTCTCCTTCGCCGCCTGGATCGCCGAGCAGGGGTGGGACTCCGAGCCCCTGCGGTGGCTGCTGGAGTACGGCTGCCTCGACGACTACGGGACCACCCTGGAGCAGACCTCGGCGTGGGCGGGGCTGCACTACCACTGCAGCCGCGTCCCCGACGTGGCCAACGACCGCGACCTCGGCACCCGCGTCCTCACCTGGCCCGAGGGGAACGGGCGGCTCGTCCACGCCCTCGCCTCCGCCGCCCGCGCCGACGTCCGCCTCCGCTGCGTCGTCCGGCGGGTCGAGGAGGGGCGCGTCCACTACGAGCAGGAGGGGGCCGAGCGGACCGTCCGCGGCCGCCACGTCGTCCTCGCGGTGCCGACCTTCGTCGCCGCCCGCCTCCTCGACCGCGACCTCGGCCCGGCGCCGACCTTCGCCCCTTGGCGCGTCGCGTCGCTCCACGTCGACCGCCTCCCCGCGTCCCGGGGGGTCGCCGCCGCGTGGGACTCCGTCGTCTACGGGGGCGCCTCGCTGGGCTACGTCGCCAGCTCCCACCAGCGCGGCGACTACGGCCGCGGCCCCGCCGTGCTGAGCTGGTACCAGCCGCTGACCGACGGCGACGCCCGATCGCTGCTGGACGCCACCTGGGCCGACGAGGCCGACCTCGTGCTGCGCGACCTCGCCCCCGTCCACGCCGACCTCCGGGCCCGCGTCCACCGCCTCGACGTCATGCACTGGGGCCACGGCACCGCCCGCCCCCTCGTCGGCCTCGACCCCCTCGCCCCGCCGCCCGCGCTCGACGGCGTCTCCCTCGCCCACACCGACCGGTCCGGGCTGTCGCTCTTCGAGGAGGCGTCGTGGCACGGCGTCCGCGCCGCCGAGGAGGCGATGACGGCGCTCGGGCACGACTTCGGCGGGACGTGGACGTGACGGACGCGGAGGCCCCGGCGGACGCGACGGCCGCGGACACGGCGGACAAGGACGCAGCGGCGGCCCCCACCCCCGGCCCGCGCCCCGGCTGGCTCGTCTCCCCCGCCTTCGACCTCGGCCTCTGCAGCGGCCCCGCGCTCGTCGCCGTCGCCGTCGCGTTCGCCCTCCCCGACGGCGCCGAGCTGACCCTGGCGGGCTGGCTGCTCCTCGTCGTCGCGATCGACGTCGCCCACGTCTGGGCCAGCCTCTACCGCACCTACCTCGACCCCGCCGAGCGCCGCCGCCGCCCCGTCCTCTACACCGTCACCCCGCTCGCGTGCCTCGCCGTCGCCGCGGCGCTGTCCTCCGCCTCGCCCGCGCTGTTCTGGACCGTCCTCGCCTACGTCGCCGTCCACCACTTCATCAAGCAGCAGATCGGCTTCGTGGCGCTGTACCGCGTCCGCGCCGGCCTCCCGACCCGGGACTTCGACGCCCGCCTGGAGCGCGGCGCGGTGTGGGCCGTCACCCTCTTCCCGATCCTGTGGTGGCACGCGCAGCTGCCGCGGTCGTTCGACTGGTTCCTCCCCGGCGACTTCGTGCCCGGCCTGCCGCCGTGGACGCTCCTCCCCGCGGGCGCCCTCGCCGCCGCCGTCGTCGCCGCCCACGTCGTCCGCCGGATCGTGTCGCGCCGCGCCGCCCCCGGCCGGGACCTCTGGCTCGCGACGACCGCCGCCGCCTGGTTCGGGGGCATCGTCCTGACCGACGGCGACGTCGCCTTCACCGCGACGAACGTCGTCCTCCACGGCGTCCCCTACCTCGCCCTCGTCGCCTGGGTCGGCCGCGCCCAGTGGACCGCGGCCGACGCCGGCGCCGGCGACGCCCCGCCGGGCCCCGCCCGCCGCGGCCTCTTCTTCGGCCCCGGGCTGGTCGCCTTCGTCGCCCTCGTCGTCGCCCTCGCGTTCGTCGAGGAGGGGCTCTGGGACGCGCTGGTGTGGCACGACCACGAGGCCCTCTTCGGCGCCTGGGACGTCCCCCCCTGGGTCCCCGCCGTCGCCGTCCCCCTCCTCGTCGTCCCCCAGGCCACCCACTACGTCCTCGACGGGTTCATCTGGAAGCTCCCGAGCAACCCGCGCCTCGCCTCGGTACTGTTGCCCCGCCGCTGATGCAGATCCGCCACCTCCTCGCCGACGCCCACGGCTGCCGCGCCCCCGTCCTCGACGACAGCGACGCCCTCCTCGGCCTCCTCCGGTCCGCCGCCCGCGCCGTCGGGGCCCACGAGTACGGTCGCACCTCGGCCCGCTACGTCCCCCACGGCGTCACTGCCGTCCTCATCCTCGCGGAGTCGCACATGGTCGTGTCGACGTGGCCCGAGCACCGCCTCGCGCTGGTCGAGATCCTCCTCTGCAACGAGGACATGGACCCCGAGACGGCGTGGGAGGCGATCCGCGAGGGGCTGGACCCCGAGCGCGTCGAGCTCCACCAGACGGTCCGCGGCGTCCACGCGTGACCCGGCTCCTGACCTGGCTGGGGACGACCGTCCCACGCCACCCCTGGCGGTTCGTCCTCGGCACCGTGATCCCCTGCCTGCTGCTCGCCGGCGTCGCCGTGGTGACCCCCAAGGACCTCGGCTTCTCCAGCATCCTCGACCTCGACGACCCCACCGTCGCCCGGTTCGCCGACATCAACGACGCCCTCAACCTGTCGGGGCGTTCGCTGCTCCTCATCGAGGGCGACGACGACGAGGAGCTGGCGCGCGCCGCCGCCGCGATCGCCGAAGGGCTGGACGGGCTCCCGGAGGTGGCGTGGGCGGTGGGTTCGTTCCCGCGGGACTGGGTCGAGGCGAACGCCCCGTGGTTCGTCGACCGCGACGACTTCGACGCCTGGCTGGGGGTCGCCACCCGCCCCTCCGACCTCGACGGCGCCCGCGACCTCCGCGCCCGCCGCGACGCGTTCGAGGGCGACGCCGACCCTCTGTCCGCGCCGGGCCTGCGCGCCGTCGTCGTGCAGATGACCGGCGACGCCCTCACCGTCGAGGTCGGGGGCGGGGACTTCGTCGTCATCGACGCCGCCATGGAGGAGCTGGCCGCGCCCTTCGCCGTCGAGACGACGTGGGCGGGCATGGCCGCCGCGGCGGGCGAGGACCAGGCCAACGTCCTCAGCCGCATCACGATCCTGACCCCGGTCAGCCTCATCCTCGTGCTCCTCATCCTCCGCCTCGCGGAGCGCCGCCTCACCCGCCTCGCCGCCGTCGCCGCGCCGATGATCCTCGCCGCCGTGGGGACGCTCGGGGTGGTCGGCCTGGTCCTCGGCAAGATCACGCAGGGGGAGGCGTTCTTCGGCGTCCTCGTGATGGGCCTCGGCATCGACTTCGGCCTGCACCTCTTCGTCCGCCTCCGGAACGAGCAGGCGGCGGGGAAGACGTTCGAGGAGGCCATGGTCGTCACCCTGGTGGGGACCGGCCGGGGCGTCGCCGCGGGGGCCGCGACCACCGCCGGCGCCTTCTACGTGGCGGCGGTCGCGGACGACCCGATGATCCGCCACTTCGGCTTCAGCGCGGGGACCGGCCTGGTCCTCTGCCTGACGCTGATGCTGACGCTGCTGCCCGCGGTCCAGACGCTCCTGCACCGGCGCGAGGAGGCCCCGGCGCCGGCCGTCCACCTCCGCTTCGGGTTCGTGGACGCGGTCGCCGCGTGGGCCGTCGCGCACCCCCGGATCAGCGTCGCCGTCTCGTTCGTCGCGGTCGCGGGGGCGCTCGCCGGGGCCCCGCGCTTCCACTACGAGACGGACCTCGCGAAGGTCTTCACCCGGGACGTCGAGGCGATCGACGGCATGACCCGCGCCGCCGAGCGGCTGGAGACGACCCCCGCCCCCTGGATCGTCCTCGCCGACGACCTCGCCGACGCCCGCGCGGTGGAGGCGGGCTTCGACGACGTCGAGGGGTACGCGACCGCCAGCGCGGCGTCGCTCTTCCGCGCCGACACCTCCGAGCGGGTGGCCGCCCTGGAGGCGGGGCGCGACGCCCTCGACGCCCAGATCCGCCGCTACACGGGGCTGTCGCTGCTCGGCGGGAGCGGCGGCCTCGCGGGCGGCGGCACCGGCGCGGCCGCGGCGGACGTGCGGGACGCCCTGAAGGTCCTCGCGGCGGCGCGTGACGCCGGCCCGCCCTCGCTCGACGACCTCCCCGACGCGCTCGCCCGCGAGCTGATCGCCCCCGACGGCCGCCTCATCGTGATGATCCAGCCGCCCAAGCCGACGATGGACGGCGCCGTCGCCAAGGAGGAGCGGCTCGTCATCCACGCGGTCGACGAGCGCGCCGCGAGCTTCAACCAGCTCTTCGAGCTCACGATGGCGGCCGACCGGCCGTGGCTGAGGAACGTCGCCTACGGCATCTGCGTCTTCGTGCTCCTGCTCCTCTTCGTCGACCTGCGCCGCCCCCGCGACGTCCTCCTCGCCCTGTCGCCGGTGGCGGTCGGCGCGGGGGTGACCTTCGGGGTGATGTGCTGGGCGGGGGTGGCGTTCAACCCCCTCACCATGCTCGTGGTGCCGCTCCTGGTCGGCCTCGGCGTGGACGACGGCATCCACGTCGTGCACCGCTTCCGGGAGGAGCCCCACCGGCCCGTGGACGAGGCCGCCTCGGCGGTGGGGACGGCCATCGTGCTCACGACCCTGACGACGTCGGCGTCGTTCGGCGTGCTCGCGTTCAGCAACCACGTGGGGATGGAGTCGATGGCGCTGGCGATGTGCGCGGGCCTGCCGCTGTGCCTGCTCGCGTCGATCGTGCTGGTCCCCGCGCTGCACACGCTCCTGCCCGGGGGAGGGGCGCCGGACGGAGAGTAGACTGGCGCCGATGCGCGCCCGCCTGCTGCTGCTCCTCCTCCTCGCCGTCGCCCTCGTCGCCTGCCCGGTGCGGCGCACGCCGTCGGTGGACGACGACGACGACGACGCGTCCGGGGACGACGACGACAGCGGGGCGGCGGACGACGACGACGCGTCCGGGGACGACGACGACAGCGGGGCGGCGGACGACGACG
>CAYFOA010000102.1:0-24318 GCA_964344575.1 uncultured Rickettsiales bacterium
ACGACGACGACAGCGCGGCGGACGACGACGACTTCGGCGACGACGACGACACCACCGGGACGGACGACGACGACGACGTGACCGGCGACGACGACGACGACACCGGCCCCGACGACGACGACTTCAGCGACGACGACGACGCCGGCGACGACGACGACACCTGGGAGCCCCACGAGCCGGGCGAGTGTCCCTGCGACTTCGGCCAGCTCTGCCTCGGCGAGACCTGCGTCTGGGCGCCGACGCTGGCGGTGGGCGGGCTGGAGGCGTCGAGCGCGAGCGGCCCCTACGCGGCGTCCGCCAACGGCTGCTTCTTCACGGCGTCCTGGATCGGCGATCCCGTCGTCGCGATCGACGGCCCGTGCATCGCCTCGGTGCTCGACCCGGCCGACCTCCCCGACCAGTTCTTCACGGCCGACAGCGGCGACGTCAGCGTCCTCGGCGGCAACCTCGACCCCATCGAGTTCCTCCAGGCGGGCCCGTCGGAGTGCCTCTTCGACCAGGTCGACGCGTCCGACGACCTCTTCAGCGGCGGCCAGGTCCTCCAGGTGGTCAGCGAGGGCGGGGCCGACGTCCCCAGCTTCGAGTCCTGGCTGGTCGCGCCGAACGACATCACCGGCGTCCCCGGCGCGTGGGTCCCCGGGAACCCGATGTCGATGGCGTGGAGCGGTGGCGGCGGCGACTGGGTGGAGCTCGTGCTCACCGCCGAGGACCCCGTCGGGCAGTCCGTGGCCGTCACCTGCCGCGTGCCGGACACGGGCGGCTACGTGGTCCCCGCGACGATGACGTCGTGGCTGCCGACGTCCCCCATCGACCCCCTCGCGGTGTTCAGCCGCGTCGCCGGCGACCACATCGAGTTCCCGGACGACCTGGTCGTCGTCGAGATCGGCCTCCAGACCCGCTGGACGGTCGAGTTCAACTGACGTGCCGGAGCTCGCCGAGGTCGAACACGGGCGCAACGTCGTCGCCGCGCTGGCGGAGGGCCGGGGGATCGCGGACGCCTGGGTCGCCGAGGACGAGATCGTCGTCGAGGGCGGGGACGCCGACGCCATGCGGGCGGCCCTGCTCGGCGCGACCGTCACGGGGACGGGGCGGCACGGCAAGCAGATGTGGATCGAGCTCGACCGGAAGCCCTGGCTCGGCGTCCACTTCGGGATGACGGGCGGGTGGCGGACGCGGGGGGACGACCCGTTGAAGCTGGAGTCGTCGCCCGAGGAGGTCGACCGGGCGTGGCCGCCGCGGTTCACGAAGCTCCGGCTGACGCTCGACGGCGGCGCCCAGCTGGCGTTCACCAACGCGAGGCGCCTCGGCCGGCTGCGGCTGCGGGAGGACCCCGCGAACGAGCCCCCGATCAGCAAGCTCGGGTACGATCCCTACAAGACGCTGCCGTCGTCCGAGGCCTTCGCGGAGCGGCTCCGTCGCCGCGGTAAGGCGCCGCTGAAGGCGCTCCTCCTCGACCAGAAGTTCGCCGCCGGGGTGGGGAACTGGATCGCGGACGAGGTGCTCTACCAGGCCCGCCTCGATCCGCGCCGCACGGTCGCCTCGCTGACCGACGAGGAGCGCGACCGGATCCGGCTCAAGCTGCGGACGATCGTCAAGACGGCGGTCCGGGTCGAGGCGCGCAAGGACCGGTTCCCCAAGGGGTGGCTGTTCCACAAGCGGTGGGGCAAGGACACGACGCAGTCCATGGGGCGGGGCAAGCCGATCGTGTTCGACGAGGTCGGCGGCCGGACGACCGCCTGGGTGCCCGCCGTCCAGCGCTGACGGCCTCGGCTAGTCGCGCGCCGCCTTCGCCTCGTCCACGCGCCGCTTCAGGTCGGGGTCGTGGAGCCACGGCTCGAGGGCCCGGAGCGCCTGCTTCGCCGTCGCCTCGCGGGCCGTCGCGATGATCCGGAGGAGGTGGTCCCACGCCGCGGGCAGCCGGAGCATCGCCAACGCCGTGAACCCTACCTCCGGCCGCGCCCCGGCGAACCGGATCAGGGGGTCGACCGCGTCCGCCCGCCGCGACTGACCCAGCGCCAGCGCCGCGGACTCGGCCACCTCGGCGCGCGGGTCCCGCTCGAACCGCTCCCGCAGGTGCGCCGGCTTCTCGCCCAGGGCGCGGGTCCGCGCGAAGGGCCCGGTCCCGTCCAGCGCCGCCACGACGAAGCCGATCTGCTCGTCCCCGTCCACCGCCAGGAGCGTCGCGAAGCACTCCTCGGGGACGCGCGGATCCTCGTCCTCGACCAGCGCCCGGAGCCGGAGCAGCGGCAGCGCCGCGACACGCCCGAGGAGCCCCGCCGCGCGCGCCCCGGCGATGCGCGTCACCGGATCGCGATCCGCCAACGCCGCCGCGATCAGGGCCGCCGCGTCGGGCCAGTCCTCCGCCGCCAGGGCCATGACGCAGTGCCCCCGGAGCTCCCCCGCGGTGTCCACCGGCCCCCCGTACGTCGGCTCGAGCTGGACGGTCCGCGCGCCCCGCCGGAGCAGGTCGTCGTCGGGCACGCGGAGGAGCCGGGCGGCGTCGGCGAGCGCGCTCTTGGCGCGGCACTGGGGGTCGGACTTCGCGAGGTCGTCGGCGTCGAGGAGGCGGGCCAGGGCGGCGCCCACCGCGTCGCGGTGCTCCTCCAGCTCGTGGTCCCGCACGATCCGGGCCGCCGCCGCGACGACGTGCCCCGACCGGGACCGGAGGGCGGCGCCGATCTCCGCGCTCGCCTCGGCGGCGGTGGGCTCCTCCCGCGCCGCGGCCAGCCGCCGCAGCGCCTCCTCGGTCTTCGATGCGCGCGCCATGCGCGCACAGTGTCGCAGAGGCGGGACGCGACCCGTCCCGGGTTGCCCTATTGGTTGTAGTCGGGCCCGCCGAGGTCCGCGTGCGTCTCGATCTGCGCGCCCAGCGACGCGAACCCGGCCTCCGGCTCGATCAGGCCCGCGACCCACACGTCCCGCTCGAACAGGGCGCCGTCCAGCGCGTCTTCGAAGACCACCTCGCCGCCCACCGACACCCGCAGCGACGGCTCCGCGGCGACCGGGTCGAGCCCGACGGCCGCGCCGTGGTCGAGGTAGTGGTGGACGAGCACGCGGTACGGGCCGACGCCCGGCAGCGTGAGGCCGATCGTCTCGCGGTACGGGCCCGCCCCCTCGCCGTCGGCGTCCCCGTCGAGCTTCGGGTCGTCGTCGGCGTTGGCCTCGTCGCCCCAGTTGGGGTTCGGGTTCCAGGAGAAGCAGTCGTCGTCGCTGAAGTAGGACCCGTCCGGGGCGACGAGGTGGAGGTCGAGGTCGACGCGCGGGGTGGACCAGTCGAGCTGGACCTCGATCTGCTCGGCGGGGACCGCCTCGACCACGGCGTAGGCCGGCTCCGACGCCTCGTCCTTGCGATCGACCACGACGAGGGAGACGAAGTAGGTCCCGGGGACGTCGGGGACGAACGTGGCGTACCCGAGGTGCTCGGCGGCGGGGAGGATCGCCTCGTCGGTCACGGCGCTCCCCTCGGGGACGGCGTCGAACGAGAACTGGAGGGTCAGCTCGGACAGGACGCTGTCGCCGTCGCTGCTGAGCGAGCCGTCGAGCCACGTCGTCATGCCGGTGGGGACGAACGCGAGGCGTTGGGGGGCGGTCGCGGACGACGGGTCGTGGACGTAGACCTCGGCGATCGGAGTGTCGTTGATCGCCGTGAGGGTGGGCTCCGGGCAACCGGTGAGGAGAGCGGGGAGGAGGAGGAGGAGGAAGCCGGGTCGCATGCCCGCGGCAGGTGCCAGCCGCGCACCCGGTCACGGGGTCACGTCGTGCCCGGTCCGCAGCGGTAGGCGAGGGTGACGTCGATGGGTCCGTCGGACGACTGCTGGTCGCGCTGCCGGCCGGTGATCCCGGTGCACGTGAACTCGCCCTGGACGTTGTCGAGGTCGACCCAGCCGATGCACGGGAAGCCGTCGCCGTCGGACGCCCAGGAGTCCTCGCCGCCGTCCCGCAGGGTGAGCGAGCCGAACGCTTCGCTGGGGTCGATCTCCGTCCCGTACGACGACGTGCCCGCGAAGTGGGGGATGGTCACCTCGACGCGGACGCGCCTGAGGTCCTCGAGCTCGGCGGTGAACGCGGCGACGCTGTAGTGGCCGTCGGGGTAGCGCCCGCAGACGACCTGGTGGTCGGCCTCGTTCCCCCCCTCGGCCTCGACGACGACGTCGATCCGGGGCGCCGTCGTCCACGGCAGGTCGCCCTCCAGCGAGATCTCCGCGCTGCCCCCCTCGGCCGTCCAGCCGGGGCACCCCGCGGTCCCCAGCAGCAGCCCGACCGCGCCGACGAGTCCGCCCGCGCGCGTCACCTCGCGATGCTCTCCAGCTCCTCGCGGACCAGCGCGCCGCGGGGGCCGCCGACCACCTCGGCGAGGTACGCGATCGCGTCGCGCTCGTCGTCGGTGAGCCTCGGCAGGAGCCGGAAGCAGAGCCGATCCATGGCCGTCTGCTCGAACCGGGGGCTCCACTCGGGGAGGTCGTCGAGCGCCGCCTCCAGCGCCTTCGCGGGGCGGTCCAGGAGCCACTGCTCGATCGCCTGCCCCGCCGGCTCCCGGTGCGCCCCGCCGAGGAACACGGCCACGAGGCCCGCCACCGCCGCGTCGCCGTGGACGCGCTGCAGGGCGAGGACGATGTCGAGGCCGCCGGCCCGGCCGAGGGGGCTGTCGAGGCTGTGGGCCAGCACCGCCGCCGCGGCGTCGCGCGCCTCGGGCTCCTCGCGGAGCGCCAGGGCGCGCCACAGGAGCATGACGCCGGGGATGTCGGCGCCGCCCGCCGACCGGGCCAGGAGGGCTTCGCGGAGGTCCTCGGGATCGCACGCATCGACCAGGGCGGCGAGACGGTCGGGGTGCGACCGCCAGGGCTCGTGGCGACGCATCGCGAGCACCAGCCGCGGGGTCGGGAACCCGCCCGCGGCTGCCTCGATCGCGGTCGCCTCCATGCCGTCGAGCCAGAACCGGTCGAGCAGCTCCTCCAGCCGGCGGGCGGCGCGGTGCTTCGAGCCGCGCGCGGCGAGGGTCTTCAGGACGTCCGCCAGCGCGTACCAGCCGGCCCCTCCCTCGGCCGCTTCGAGTCGCGCTTCGAGCACCTCGCAGGCCGCCTCGTGGGTGAGGAAGCGCTCGTCCCGGAGCCACTTCAGCGCGACCTGGAGCTCGGCTCCGGCGGTGGCGGGGGCGAGCAGGGCGGCGAGCGCGCCGTCCTTGTCGTCGGTCAGCGCGGCGTCGGGATCGGCGGACCACAGGAAGCGAGCGGCGTCCTGCTCGGCGAGGGCGAGGCGCTGCGCGGGCTCGATCCAGTCGACCTCGTCCCAGGCGCCTTCGTCGGGGATGGCGGGCGGCACGGCGGGGAGGATAACGTCTGCGCCGATGAAGCGCGTGCACCTCACGATCGCGGGTCGCGTTCAGGGCGTCTGGTACCGGGCGAGCACCGTCGAGGAGGGGCAACGCCTCGGCCTCGTCGGCACCGCCCGGAACCTCGCGGACGGCACCGTCGAGGTCTACGCCGAGGGGCCCCGCGACGTCCTCCAGCAGCTCGTCGACTGGTGCTGGGAGGGCCCCCGCCTCGCGCGCGTCACCGGGATCGACGTGAGGTGGGGCGAGGCCACCGGCGGGTTCGCCGACTTCAGGATCGTGCGCTGACCAGCGCGGAGACGGCGAGGGCCGTGGCGACGAGGGGGTCGTCTTCCTTCTGGAGGGGGGACTCGTTGGCGAACGAGCCGTCGTCGCGCTGCTCGGCTTCGATCGCGGACGTCATGGTCGCGCGCCAGCCGTCGGGGCCGCCGAGGCGGGCGAAGACTTCGGCCGAGGCGGCGCGGTAGTAGCCGCGCATCGCGGGCCCGAACGCCGCCATGGGGCCGCCTGCGAGGCCCGGGTTGGCGTCGAGGCGGTGGTTCGCGACGACGAACGCGTGGGCCGCCGCGACGATCGCGTCGTCGGGGGGCGCGCCGAGGGCGAGGAGCGCGAGGAGGCCGTCGCAGGTGGCGCTGCCGTAGCCCGACGCCGGGCCCCCCGCGCCCTTGTTGAGCATCGGCTGGACCGGCGAGTAGACGAACCCGCCGTCGTCCGTGCGGCAACGGAGGACGAACCCGCGGGCGGCGGCGCGGGCGTCGTCGTCCCAGGCGTCGTCGTCCGCCAGCGCCTCGATCGCGCGGCGCGTCATCGAGAGGTCGACGTGGCCCGCGTGGGGCGGCTTCGGGGGTTTCCGCGACCCCATCGGGAAGCCGCCGTGGGCGGGGGTGTCGGACCAGCCGTCGAGGAGCTGCTGGGCGCGGAGCCAGGCCGACGACGACGCCGCGCCCAGCTCCCGGAGGCAGGTCAGGGCGAGGGACGTCGCGTAGACGGGGTAGTCGGGGACCGACGTGGCGAGGCCCCAGGAGCCGTCCTCGGCGCGGAGGGAGAGCACGCCGGCAGGGTCGACGTCGACGTCCGCGCGAAGGAGCGCGAGGGTCACGAAGGGGGTGAGGGACTGACCTTCGGCGAAGAACCCGTAGGTCGAGGAGCGGAAGACGCCGTCGCCGGACTGCCGCCGGAGCCATCCCACGGCCCGGTCCAGCGACGAGGGAGGCGGCGGCGCCGGGGCGGGCTCCGGACGACGACAGGCGGCGACCGCCGAGGCGGCCGCCGCCGTGCCGATCAACGCCAGGAACCTGCGGCGGGTGGTGGGGCCGTCCACAGTCCCGACGCTACCGTCACTTCGTCGTGTTGTGGTCCGGGGCGAAGGTGCCGGCGTCCGCGTGCATCGCGTCGGAGCTCGTCCCCGTCACGCGCGCGGCCCGGACCTTGCTCCAGTCCTCGGCGCCCAGCGCCATCAGCGCGCCGGCCGTGGTGAACGTCCGGCTCGTGATGCAGTGGTGCCCGGCCCAGCTCCCGTCGGTGTTCTGCGCCGCGACGAGGTGCGCGCCGACGCGGCCGTTCCAGCGGACGAACTCGTCCCCGCCGTCCTCGGCCAGCGTGTCGCTGATCATCATGTAGCTCAGCATCTCCTCGCCGCCGACGCTGCCGTAGCCGCTGAAGATCGCCGCCCCCGCGTCGCCCGAGACCCGCGACATCGCCGCCTGCTCGGCCTCCTCCGCCTTCGTCTTCGCCGGCGCCGACGTGGCCCGCTTCTTGGCGTCGCGGTTCCCCTTGAGGGAGGACGCCGCGGCGTACAGGTCGACGCCCGCGCCCGCGGACGTGTCGAAGCTGCCGTCGCCCCTGACGAGCTGCTGCTGGTACCGGTCGTTGGCCGCGAGGACCTCCTCGTCGACGTCCTTGCCGAGCTCGACGGCCCGCTCCAGGCTGCTCTGCGCGATCGACGTGCTCAGCACCGGCGCCCAGCCGTTGCTGTCGAAGCTGCCGTCCGCGTTCTGGGCGAGCTGCACCTTGACCAGGACCTTGTCGTGCGCGCCCGCGACCGTCTTCGCGAGCTTGCCGTCGAAGTGGCCCTCGATCTCGCCGAGCATCATCGCGGCGAGGTGCGTGTCGACGTGCTGCCCCAGCTTGTACTGCGGCTGCGTCCCCTCCGGGCCGTTCAGCTTCGCGCTGCCTTCGGGGCTCTCGTCGATGACCTTCGCGACGTACCGGACGGCCTGCGCGATGGACTCGTCGTGCTTGTCGGTGCCGCCCGCGTCGCGGAGCATCGCGAGGACCACCAGCGAGGTCGTCGCGACGTCGGACTGCGCCGCCGCGGCGTCGACCTGCCAGTCCCCCGCGCCCCAGCCGCCGTCGGGCCGCTGGACCTGCTTCAGCCACGCGATGCCGCGATCCCGGGCCTTCGCGATGTCCTCCGCGGAGGCCGCGTCGGGCTCGACGGCGGGCTGCGTGATCGGCGCGCCGTACCCGATCCGGGAGGACCGCGAGGCCGGCTCCAGCTCGATCTCGTCGTAGCCGACGGCCCGCTTGTCGGCCAGCGCCACGCCGAAGGTGAGGGTGAGGGTGGGGACCGCGACGGCGGCGAAGGACAGGAAACGCTTGCTCATGGTGGTGACTCCGGTTCGTTCGGTGGGCGAACAACCCCTCCGACACCCGAGCCGGTGCCCGGTTCGTAAGCGCTTCGTAAACGTCTTCGGTCAGGCCGCGCGGTCGCCGCGCATCCTCAGCAGCCAGGCCTTGGCTTCGTCTTCGTCGGCGAAGAGCCGCATCGGGAACGGGGGACGCTGCAGCCGCATGAAGACCGTCGCGATCAGGCGGCCCACCGCGTTCATGCCGAAGGCCCCGACGGCGGCGATCTTCGCCGCGTGCTCCGGACCCGCCGCGTACGTTCGGGCCTCGGACGTCGCGCCCTTGAGGCCCAGGTCCGAGACGATCCACCCGGGCACGCCGCCGGTCAGCTCGAGGGTCCGATCCCCGAACTCCCCGACGTCGTCCAGCTCCATGGTGACGTCCGCCTTGTAGCGGACATGGACGAAGCCGTCCTCGTCCAGCCACATGGTCGCGATTCTGGTCTCGACGACGTCGGCCATCCCTGTGCCCTCGTCCTCCCGGCCCGCATGTTACTGCAGGTCGCTGTGCGAGATGACCCACGATCCGAGCTCGACCCCGAGCTGGCTCCAGATCGTGGCGATCAGCGTGGGGTCCGCCACCGTGGTGTCGACGTCGACCGTGACGAAGTACGAGTCCCCGTTGTGGCACTCGATCAGCTCGCTGTCGAACCCGCACACGGAGCCGCTGTTCGCCAGCGGCGAGCTCGTGATCTCGGGCAGGTCGTAGCCGCCGTCGGCGCCCGGGTTGAGGCGGAACTCGCTCCGGTGGACGTCGCCCGAGAGGAGCACCACGCCGTCGATCCCCTCGTCCGCGATGTGCTCGTACAGCGCCGCCGTCGCCTCCGGGAACGACGCCCAGCTGTCGTTGCTCCCCCAGCCCGTCCACTGGCTCCCCGACAGCAGCAGCTTGAACGTCGCCGTGCTCGCCGACAGCTGGTCGACCAGCCACTGCGTCTGCTCGGCGCCGAGGATGCTGTCGTCGAACCCGCGGTGGTACCGGTCGTCGAGGAAGAAGAAGTCGACGTCGCCCCAGCGCCAGGCGAAGAACGTCCCCGGGGTGGCGTCCGTCCCCGCCGACGGGTTGGCCCAGTACTCGTCGAACACCCGCAGCGCGACGTCCTTGCCGGGCTCGGTGCCGTCGGTGTTGTTCCCCGTGAAGTCGTGGTCGTCCCACGTCGCCAGCGTCGACGTGTACGCCGCCAGCTCCCCGCGTCCGGCCCGCTCCAGGCCCCAGCGGTAGTACCAGCGGAGGCTGTCGCGGTCGTCGGTGTTGCCGTAGTGGTTGTCCCCGATGAAGAAGAACAGGTCGGGGGCCGCGAACGCGACGTGCTCCCACACCGGCTGCTCGTCGTACCGGCTGCACGAGCCGAACGCGATCGAGAAGTCGTCCGGGGCGCCGTCCGGGGGGGCCGTCCGGAACGTGTGCTGCTCGCCCACGGGGACGCCGTCGACGGCGAGGTAGTAGCGGTGCTCGGTGTCGGGGACGAGGCCGTCGATCGTCACCTCGCCGGTGAAGTCGCGGGTGGCGGACGGGTACACCCAGGCGGCCACCGGGGGCGGGCCCGCGCCGGTCGCGCCGAGGTGTACCGCGACCTGACGGGTCGCGTCAGCGCGGAAGTGGACGCGCGCGCTGTCGGGGCCCACCGCGCCGAGCATGGGGCCGTGGGTGAGGGAGGACGTCCAGCAGGTGTCGCAGGCGTTGTGGAGGCCGTCGGGGTCGGTCCACGAGGCGAGCTCGTCGCCGTCCTCGCCGAACCGGAGCTCCAGCCCCGCGACCACGTTGCAGTGGACCGGCTCCCCGTCGAAGCGGAGCTCCACGCAGTGCGGCGTCCAGCGGTCGGAGCCGTCGGACGAGCGGATCTCGACGCGGTCGACGTCCGCGCGCGCCAGGCCCACCCCCTCGAAGCTGTAGACGTCGATCTCGCCGAGCCGGAAGTCGTCGACGTCGGCCACGTTCAGGGGGAAGCAGGAGTCCTCGGTGAGGCAGAGGCTGAGCGCGTTGGCGTCGGTCCCGTCGAACGCGCCGTAGCCGGTGCGGATGCTGATCGTGAGGACGTCGATGATCTCGGGGAACTCGGGGGGGCCGGGGTCCTCGGGGGTGGCGTCGTCGTCGTCGTCGGACGCGTCGTCGTCGTCGTCCGCCCCGCTGTCGTCGTCGTCGCCGTCGTCGTCATCGCCGCTCGCGTCGTCGTCGTCGGGCCCGGACACGTCGTCGTCGTCCGCGATCGGGACGCACAGCCCGTCGACCTCCTCGGTGCCGGGCCCGCACTCGGGGCCCTCGGGGCACCCCGCGACGAGCACGGCGAGGCCGGTTGCGACGGCGACGGCGAGGAGGGCCCTCATCCGTCCATCTCCGCGATGCGGGCGATCTGCGTCACGTTCCACTCGTCGTCCGTGAACCCCTCGTCGAACCACGCCTCCAGGATCTCCTCCGCGAGGTGCTCGGTGGTCGTCCGGATCGACAGCGCGAGGACGTTGGCGTGGTTCCACTTCCGGGCCCCCCGGGCCGTCTCCGCGTCCCGGCAGAGCGCCGCCCGGATCCCCGCCGTCTTGTTCGCCGCGATCGAGGCCCCCGTCCCCGTCCAGCAGAGCACGATCCCCTCGTCCGCGGCGCCGGACGCGACCGCCTCGGCGGCGGCGCGGGTGACCACCGGCCAGTCCTCCTCGCCGCCGGGTTCGGACGGCCCGTGGAAGGTGACGTCGTGCCCGCGCTTCGCGAGGTCCGTGAGCACCGCGTCGATCAGCGGCGTCCGCATGTCGGAGGAGACGGCGATCTTCATGCGCGGAGCCTACGCCCCGCCGCGCCTCCCGACCAACGAGAGGCCCACCCCCGCCCCCAGCAGCGCGAGCACGACCGTGACGTGCCCCAGCATCAGGTGCGCCGGCAACGCGATCGCGCAGTGGAGCTCCAGGAAGAGGTTCCCCGCGAGCCCCGCCGCCGCGCCCGCGAGGAGCAGCCGGGAGCCGACGAGGTAGCCGCCTCGGTCCAGCGCCCAGCCGAGCAGCAGCAGCGGCACGGCGAGCACCGAGCCGAACATGAAGCAGGCCATCGCCGCCCCCGCGAAGCCGTCCCCGGTCTCGAACAGCGGCGTCCCCGCGAACGACGGCGCCAGCGCGAACCCCGCCGCGGCGGCGAGTCCCGCGACGATGAGGAGGCGGCCCGCCCGGTTCGCCGGGGCCGGCCGGTGGAGCGGCCGCAGGGCGACGACCATCGCGCCGAACGCGAGCGCCCCGTACAGCGCCATCGCGCTGATCAGTCGCGCGCGTGAGGCGGTCGCCAGATCGGCGCGCGGGGACGCCACCACGACGAGCGCCGCGAGCGCCGCGATCGCGCCGACGGCGAGCCCCAGGCGGGTCGTCGTGGCCCGCGACCGGAGCCACGCCCGGCCGCCCGTCTCCCGGCTCACCTCGTGCTTCACCGACGTCAGCAGCGCGTCCATCTCGGACTCGGTCGGCTCGTCCTCCGTCCCCAGCCCCGTCGCCAGCTTCGCCTCGTCCGCGACCAGCTCCGCGCAGGGAGGGCAGTCCTTCAGGTGCGCCTCCACCGCCTCCCCCGACGGGACCGTCCCGTCGACGAGCAGGGCGCGGACGTCGCGGCAGCCCAGGGTCATGCGCCGATGCTCTCCGGGGCGTCCGTCTGCTCCAGCGCCGCCCGCAGCGCCTTGTAGCCGCGGTGCGCCCGCACCTTCACCGCGCTCACGCTCGCCCCCACCACGTCGGCCACCTCGGCCATCGACAGCCCGTCGAACCAGTGCAGCTGGATGACCGACCGCTGCGACTCGGGGAGCCGCTCCAGGGCGGCCCGGACCTGCGCGCGCGTCTCCTGGAGCCCGACGTCGACCGGGGCGACCCGGGGCGCCGTCGACGCCTTCTCGTCGATCTCCATCGCCGACTCCTTCCGCCGCCCCATCTTCCGGAAGTACTCGCGCCGTAGGTTCAGCGCGATCGTGTACAGCCACGGCCGCAGCAGGGCGCCCTCGCGGAAGTCGTTCCGGGCGCGGTGGAGCTGGAGGAACGTCTGCTGGACGAGGTCCGACGCGTCCTCCGCGGACCGGACCTGGCGCCGCATCAGGCGGGTGAGCGCGGGACCGTAGCGGGCGAAGAGGCCGTCGAAGGCGGCCGCGTCGCCGCCCCGGTAGCGCGCGAAGAGCTCCTCGTCGGTGGCCTCCCCCGCAGGCGGCCCGTCCGGCGCGGCGAGGAGGCGCCGGGACAGCACCAGCGCGGTTACGGCGACGAACGCGAGGAGCTGGAGGCTCACCCGAACGAGCCCACGATGTGCGCGACGCGGCCGCCGATCGTGTGGTGTACGCGGACGTGCTCGGCGGCGGTGCGGCCCACCGAGGCGGCCTCGTCGGGGTGCTCCAGCCAGTACGCGAGCCGCTCCAGCATCTCGGGCAGCGTGCGGTACCAGTCGAGGTGCTCGCCGGCGACGAAGAGCTCCTCCAGCCCGGGGCAGTGCTCGGCGAGGACGAACCCGCCGCAGGCCATGACGTCGAACACGCGCATCGTCACGATGTCGGCCTGGTAGATGCGGCCGACGTCGAGGTTGACGGTGGCGCCGCAGTAGATCTTGTTGAGCTCGTCGCGGTGCCCCGCCGGCCCCTTCCAGGTGACGCCATACTGCTCGACGAACCGCCACCCCTCGTCACCCCACACCGTCCCCCCGACCTGCCCCGTCTGGGCGACGTACGTCAGCCGCTTGTCGGCGGCCACCATCTCGGCCACGAGGGGGACGACGTCGAGGCCGGCGCCCGCCATCGCGGCCGCGAAGTCCGCGAGGTGCGTCCGGACCGCCTCCGCGGTGTGGTCCTGCGAGAAGTCCGCCCGCGCGAACGACAGCGCCTCCTCCAGGCGGGCCTGCCCCTCGGCCTGGGCGTCCATCGGGGAGCCGCCCTTCCACAGCGCGTACCGGCCCAGCAGCTCCTGTCGGAACCGGTGCCCCTGCTCGACCATGCTCGCGCCGACGAACGCCACCGGGGAGCTGTATGCCGCGACGTCCTCGTCGGTTAGCGCGACCGCGAACCGACGCTCCGGATTGGCGGCCAGCGGGAGGTGCTCGACGTGCTCGAAGCCGGCCCCGCGCCAGTCGTCCAGGAGCGCCGCCCGCCAGGTGAAGACGCGCGTCGTGGAGACGTCGCCGGTGACGGGCCGGAGCCGGTCGGTGGAGGGGTCGATCTCCCAGATCGCGAGGTTCAGGCCGAGCCCGGCGCAGGCCTCCGGCAGCCCGTGGACGTGGTTGACGGAGACGACCAGCTCGGGCGCCCAGCGGCGGGCGGTCCGAGCGAGCTCCTCGGGGGCCAGCCGCTTCGGCTCCCACGTGCCCACGGTGAACCCCTGGGCGCGCAGGGCGTCGGCGACGTCGTCCACGAAGAGCGTCCCCGCGCACACCAGCGCGGTCCGGTCGCCGACGCCGTCGTCGAGGAGGCGCCGCTCGTTGGCGTAGACCTCGCCGAAGAAGGGGTGGACGACGACGGGGCGGTCGGGGGCGTGCTCGAGCTCGTCGAGGAGGTCGGCCCCGAGCCGGAGCCAGATGCGGCCGCGATCGATGAACGTCGTCAGATCGTGGTGGGTCAGCAGGAGCCGCAGCATCCACGGATCGCGGTCCCACGCGACGACCCGGGGGCCGTCCTCGGAGCGGAGGAGGTGGAGCAGCTGCTCGCCGTCCCCGAGCCCGAAGAGCAGCACCTCGCGGGCGCCCTCCGGCGCGTCTACCAGCGCGTCCGGCCCCTGCGCGATCGGTCGCCACGTCCGGTGCACCCGGTAGGCCAGCGCGCCCGACTCGGTCCGCTCGACGTGGCTGCCGTCGACCGGGAGGCAGATGCGGTCGAAGAGCGCGGGATCGCGCCGCTGGATCGAGCGGAGGTTCGCGGCGAGGATGGGAGGGATGTCGTCCGACACGAGATCGACGCCGATTGTAGCTATGTTGGCCGGCCAGGACTGATGGCGAAGAAGCCCCCCAAGAGCCGCCTCGGCCGCGTCGCCCGCCTCGCCGCCATGTCGACGAAGGTCGGGGCGTCGTACGTGGGGCGCCGCGCGGTCGGCGCGTTCCAGAACTCGGAGCTGCGCGAACGGGCGATGGCGCGGCTGCACGAGTCCAACGCCGAGAAGATCGTCGAGACCATGGGCCGGCTCAAGGGGGCGGCGATGAAGGTCGGGCAGACGGTCGCGCTGGCGGCCGAGCACCTCGACCTGCCGCCGGACGTGACGCGCGTGCTGGGCAAGCTCCACGCCGACGTCGAGCCGCTCCCGTTCGAGACGATCAAGTCCGAGGTGGAGGCGTCCCTGGAGGCGTCGCTGAACGACAAGTTCGCCACCTTCGATCCCACCCCGTTGGGGACCGCGTCCCTCGGCCAGGCGCACACGGCGACGCTGCCGGACGGGCGCGAGGTGGTCGTCAAGGTGCTCCACGAGGGGATCGAGGGGTCGGTCGCGTCGGACCTCCGGGCGCTCCGGTCGATCCTGACGAGCACGCGCCTGCTGCGTCGTCCGAAGGCCGAGCTGGACGCGATCTTCGCGGAGATCGAGACCCGCCTGAACGAGGAGCTGGACTACCTCCAGGAGGCGGCCAACATCACGGAGTACCAGCGGATCTTCGGCGGCGACGAGCGCATCCGGATCCCCGCCGTCCACCCCGGCTGGTCCACCGAGCGCGTTCTCACGATGGACCGCCTCCCGGGGGTCCACGTCGACGAGTTCGTGGAGACCGCCACCGAGGACGCCCGCCAGCGGGCCGGGCGGACGCTCGCGGAGCTGCACTACCAGCAGGCGTTCGAGCTCCGGACGCTCCACGCCGACCCCCACCCGGGCAACTACCTCTTCGAGCCGGACGGCCGCGTGGGGCTGCTCGACTTCGGCTGCGTCAAGCGGTTCGACGAGTTCTGGATCGGCGCCTACGCCCGCACCGCGCTGGCCGCCCACGCCGGCGACCGGACGGGGACCATCCAGGGGGCGCGCGACGCCGGCGTCCTCCACGGGCACAACCCCGCCGCCGACGAGCTCCTGTGGCAGTGGTGCTCGGCCGTCATCAAGCCCTACCGGATGGGCCACGTGCAGGCCGGCGAGGGGCGCGACGACGAGTGGATGAAGCCGATCCTCAAGCTGACCCCGCAGCTCGCCCGGTACCCCGAGATCCAGGTCCCCGGCGACATCCTCTACCTGCACCGCGCGCTGGGCGGGAACTACAACATGCTGCGGCGGCTGGGGGCGGCGGGGGACTTCGGCGACCTGATGACGCGCTACGCGCAGCACGCCGTCGACGTCGCCGAGGGCCGGGCTTGAGGGGGGCGGCGGCGCTGGCGGCGGGCCTCGCGCTCGCCGCGTGCGGTCCGGTCGAGGAGCCTCCGGAGCTGCCCGCGCCGGATGCGTGGGGGCCGCTGTCGGGGCCCGGCGGCCCGGCGGTCACGTTCGACCCGGCCGACGTCGGCGTGGGCTGCGCCTTCCTCGACGGCGGCGCCGAAGACGACGACCACCACAACTTCGTCGTCATGCTCGACGGCTACCTCCTGATGCCCTGGATCCCGGAGTGGTCCGGCGGGGGGCTGGCGTTCTTCGAGTTCGACGACCCCTGCGCGCCCGTCAAGATCGGCGAGGTCTACGACGGCGACCTCCGAGAGTCCCACAACACCGGCTTCGCCCGGATCGGCGGCCGGACCTACGCCGCGTTCGACTACCACGGCGGGTACGACGAGTTCGCCGACGCGATCGTCGGGGGGGTCATGTTCTGGGACGTCACCGACCCGACCGCCCCCGCCCCCGTCAGCAGCCTCGCGCTCCCCGGGTACGTCTACCCCGACGCCTACGCGCGGGTGTCGCTGTCGGTCTTCTGGCAGGGCTCGTACGTGTTCGTCTCGGGCGCCGACAACGGGTTCTGGGTGGTCGACGCGACCGACCCCGCGGAGCCGGAGCTGCTCGCCACCCACGTGATCGACCCGCCCCTGCGCGTGGGCGCCGTCCACGTGATCGGGGACGTGGCGATGGTCTCCGCGGCGGAGGGGTCACGGACCGTGCTGCTCGACGTCGCCGACCCGCTCGACCCGCAGCCCATCCCCGGCGGCGACTTCCACGTCACCGACGACGAGGGCGTCGAGCGGGAGTACTACTTCGCCAACACCGGCGGCCGGTACGCGCTGTTCGCCCGCAAGGAGGCCGGCGGCGGGTTCGCGGCGTACGACCTGACCGATCCCACGGCGCCCGCGCGCGTCGGCGACGGCCACTCCCCGGACGGCAACGGCGGCTACGTCTTCCGGCTCCACGACACGGTGTTCGTGGGGGACTCCAACTTCGCCTCGATCTGGGACTGGACGGACCGCGCCGAGGCCGTCGAGATCGCGCGGCCGGGGCTGACCGGGGACCTCGACACGGCGACGCCGGTGGGGAACGTCGTCGTGCTCGCGGTGGACGACGAGGCGGTGCCCGGCCAGGCGTCCCAGGTCGTCCCCTGGACCGAGGCGCCCGACACCACCCCGCCGGCGGCGGAGCTGCACTTCCCCGCGGACGGGGCGATCTTCGTGGCGCCCACCTCCCGGGTCGGCGTCTCGTTCGACGAGATGGTCGAGTTCGCGTCGGTCTTCGAGGGGTCCTTCCGGGTGACCGACGCGGCCGGGTGGCCGGTCCCGGGGCGGTTCACGGGGCAGGAGAACGTGGTCAGCTTCGAGCCCGCCGGCGGGTGGGCGGCGGACACGACGTACGTCGTCGAGATCGCGGCCGGCGGCATCGTCGACTACGCGGGGAACGCGGTCGCCGAGCCGGTCACGTTCCGGTTCGCGACGGGGGGGACGGTCGAGCCGTGACGCGCCTCCTCCCGATCGTCGCCTCGGCCCTGCTGCTGCTGCCGGGCTGCCCGTCGGACGACGACGACGTCGCCCCCGGTCCGCCCGCCCCGGTGGCCGACGCGGGCGCGGACGTGGTCGTCGAGGTGGGGGTCGAGGCGACGTTCGACGCGGGCGACTCGCAGCGGGCCAACACCTACGCCTGGGACTTCGGCGACGGCAGCTCCGCGGCGGGCGTGGTCGCGACCCACGCCTGGGACTCGCCGGGGCACTACTCGGTCGTCCTCACCGTGGTCAGCGAGGACCTCCGCCAGGACACGGACGCCGTCCGGGTCGACGTCGTGTGGCCGCTCGCCGATCCCGCGCCGTCGGTCGCCCGGCGGATCGCGTCGATCGACGACGGAGCCACGGTCCTCGTCGCCTTGCCGGACTTCGACGCCGTCGCCGCCGTCGACGCCGCCACCCGCGAGGTCGCCTTCCACGACGTCTGCGTCGAGCCGCTGACCGTCGCCGCGGCCGATCCGTCGTCGTCCGCCTGGGTCGTCGCGTGCGCGGGCGGGCCGGACGCCGACGGCGGGTTCCAGGTGTGGACGGACGACCTCCGCGTCGCCGACGTCGCCCTCGCCACCTACGGCCGCCCCGCCCTCGCCGCGGTCCTCGACCCCTCCGGCGACGAGATCGGCGTCGTCCACGGCGGCGTCGGCGGGCTGTCGCACTGGACGCTGACCCCGTTCGTCCAGACGACCTGGTTCGCCCCGGGCGACTTCCCCGACGCCCGCGGGTTCGCGCGGCTCGACGACGCCTACCTCGTCTCCCGCTTCCGGAGCGAGGCGGACGGCGCCCGCTGGTGGTCCGTCCCCGTGGGCGACCCCGACGACGCGTCCCCCTTCGAGCTGCGCGTGGACCCCGGCCCCGACTCGGACACGACCACCCGCGGGGTCCCCAACTACGTCGGCCTGACCGTCTCCCCGGACGGTCGCACGGTCGCGTTCCCGTCGCTCCAGGCGAACATCCTCCGGGGCGAGTTCCGGGACGGGCTCGCCCTGACGGACGAGACCACGGCCCGCGCCGTCCTCAGCACGGCGTCCGCCGGCGGGTCCGAGGGGGCGCGCAAGGTCTTCGACAACCGCGACTTCGCCTCCGACGTCGCCTTCGCCCCGCGCGGGGACTGGCTCTACGTCGCCATGCTCGGCATGCAGTCCGTCGAGGTGCTCGACGCCTACACGCTGGAGACGGCGGGCAGCTTCCAGGGGATCGGCCACGGCGTCGACGGCGTCCTCGTCTCGCCCGACGGCGGGACGCTCTACGCGGTCGCGTCGTACGCGCGGGAGCTGGTCGTTTACGACCTCGACGGCCCCGCGTCCGGCGTCGAAGTCGCGCGGCTCGACCTGCGTCCCGGCGGCGTCGAGGTGCTCGACGCGGACGTGCTGCGGGGCAAGCAGCTCTTCCACGCGGCGGCCGATCCGCGCATCTCCCAGGACGGCTACCTCAGCTGCGGCTCGTGCCACCTCGAGGGGGACGGCGACGGGCAGACGTGGGACTTCACGGACCGCGGCGAGGGGCTCCGGAACACGATCGACCTGCGCGGCCGGGCGGGGACCGCGCACGGGCCGATCCACTGGTCCGCGAACTTCGACGAGGTGCAGGACTTCGAGAACGACATCCGCGGCGGCATGGGCGGCGCGGGGCTGCTGTCGGACGACGACTTCGCCGCCACGGCGGACACGCTGGGGGCGCCCAAGGCGGGGCTGTCGGAGGATCTGGACGCGCTCGCGGCCTACGTCGCGAGCCTCGACGTCTTCCCCCGGTCGCCGTTCCGGGCGGCGGACGGGGGGCTGACGTCGGACGCCGAGGCGGGGCGGGCGATCTTCAACCGGGCCGAGGTCGGCTGCGCGGACTGCCACCCCGCGCCGGAGTACACCGACAGCGTCTTCCTCGCCCCCGCGGACCCCCTCCTGCACGACGTCGGCACGCTGTCGGAGGGCTCGGGGGGGAGGCTCGGCGGCGAGCTGCCGGGGCTCGACACGCCGACGCTGCGGGGCGTCTGGTCGACCCCGCCGTACCTCCACGACGGCTCCGCGCCGACCCTCCGGGACGTCGTCACGACGGCCAACCCCGACGACCTCCACGGGGTCACGTCCGCGCTGACCGACGACGAGATCGACGAGCTGGTCTCGTTCCTGGAGCAGATCGAGTGATGGACGCGCCCCAGCTCGACCCCGCGGACTACTTCGCGGCGCTGACCGGCGGCAGCAAGGCCGAGCAGGTCTTTCACGCCGCGCGGGTGCGGATGCTGAAGGCGGCGCTGTCCGACCCCGCGTCGGCGGGGCGCGTGCTCGACGTGGGCGCGGGCAGCGGCGGGCTGGCGATCCCCCTGGCCGAGGCGGGGTGGGACGTGACGGCGGTCGAGGTCGGGTTCGAGCACCTCGAGCGGCTCCGCGACTACGCGCTGGACCGCGGCCTCCACGTCCCCGTCGTCCAGGCCGACGCGCGCCGCCTCCCGTTCGCAGAGGGGGCGTTCGAGGTGGTCGTCCTCGCGTCGGTCGTCCACCTCGCGAGCAAGCCCGGGCCGCTCCTCCGGGAGGCCGAGCGGGTCGTCGCGGACGGCGGCACGCTGATCGTCGCCGGCCCCTGGCGCCACCACCCCAAGGCGAACCGCGCGATCAAGACGCTGCTCCGCGGCGGCCGCGCCCCCGAGACGAAGACGCACCCCTTCAGCCGGCACCTCGTCGCCCGCCACCTCGGCGCCAGCGCGTTCGTCCGCGGGGACCGGGACTTCGCGATGGGCTACGACGTCACGATCTGGCGGAGGCTGGACCGGGCCTGAGCCGTGAGGTCCTCCCACGGGCTGGTGCAGGACGGCCCGTCCGTGAAGTCGAAACGCAGGACGTCGCCGCTGTCGGCGAGTTCGATCCAGGTCGCCGACTTCGTCCCGTAGTTGAAGGCGGGGGCGTGCACGCAGGTGCTGCTCATGGGGTCGTCGCGGTGGACGGCGAGGCCCGGGCGGAGGGCGTCGATCGGCGGGGCCCAGCCCGCGAGCGCGTCCTCCCGGCCCGAGGGGGCGGCGCCGAAGGAGCGCTCGGTGAGGACGTGCAGCCCGGGCCCCAGCTCGAGGCGGTGGGCGGTCCAGCCGTCGCTCCACACGCAGAACGCGCCGTCGCCGTCGGCGAGGACGAGGTGGAACGGGTTGTGGAGCTCGCCGTCGAGGCCGGCCAGCGCCTCGTAGGCATCTCGCGCGCGCGCGTGCGCGAGGGCGTCGGTGACGATCAGGCCCCGGGACCGGCGGTCCTTGGAGATGCCGCCGGGGCTGGCGGCGCCCGCGAACCGGTTCGTCAGCCCCGCGAAGACGCCCGCCGCGTTCAGGCCGAGCCACGTCCCCCCGGCCCGGAGGTCCTCGGGAGCCCACATCGGGATGGGCGCGTCGGGCCACGCGCGGGGGCGCCCCGAGGGGCGGTCGAGCTGCTCGTCCCGGTTGGCGGCGACGACCAGGGCGCGGCCCGCGTAGTGGCGGTGGGCGACGAGCAGCGTGCACATCGGCTCAGGGGGCGACGCAGGCGCCGGCGCCGGTGGGCTGCCAGTTCGCGGGGTCCCAGTCGGCCAGCGGGCACGTCGTCTCGGCCTCGCGCGCCGACCGCATGGCCCAGTAGTTGAGGCAGCCGAGCGTGTTGACGTCGGTGTCCGCGAACGTCGCGAAGTCGCCGTTGGCGTAGCCCGGGACGAAGTCGATCAGGGGGAGCAGCGTGGCCTGGCAGACGCCGATGGTGTTCGTGGTGAAGAGGTCGCAGTACTGGGTCACGAACGCGCAGTAGTTGACGGTGTTGGGGCGTGCGTCGTCGCTGCACGTGTCGGCGGTGGAGGCGGCCGAGGCGTGGCCGCAGTGGAGGTCGTACACCTCGGGGGTGGCGGCCCCCTCGATGGCGGCGGCCTGGAGGTGGTGGAGGCGGCACTGGACGGTGTCGCCGTAGCCGAACTCCTGGTCGACCACGGGGACGCCGTCGAGGACGTCGGTGGAGTACCCCGCGCAGGTCGCGGCGCAGGTGTCGCCGTCGAGGAAGGGGGTCCAGTCGCCGGTGTCGGGGTTGGCGGACGTGCAGAGGGCGTTGCCGGCGTTGCAGTAGACCTCGCAGTACGTCCCGCAGACGCCGCCGCCGCTTGCGTGGGCGGCGGCGCAGGCGGCGCGGCGGTCCTCGTCGGTGGCCGCCTCGGCGGCGGCGAGGGCGTGCGTGTAGCGGCAGCCGAGGGTGTCGCCGGAGGTGTCCTCGACGGTGCCGGGGGTCATCGTGCTGAGGTCGGACTGGCAGTAGGTGAGGCAGGCCTCGGCGGGGGCGAGGTCGTAGTCCGGGCAGGCGGCGTCCATGGCGTCGCACCAGTCCTGGCAGCTGGGGGCGGGGACGGTGTCGTCGTCGTCGCCCGCGTCGTCGTCGTCGCCGCCCGAGTCGTCGTCGTCGCCGGTGGCGTCGTCGTCGTCGGCTGCGTCGTCGTCGTCGGTGGTCGCGTCGTCGTCGTCGCCGAAGTCGTCGTCGTCCACGGGGACGGTGTCGTCGTCGTCCGTGGGGCAGCCGGCGAGGCCGAGGACGAGGACGGCGGCGAGCAGGATCGGGGAGACGCGCATCCGGGGATGCTACCCCGAGGGACCGGCCAGCCCCGCCCAGGCGGCGATCGTCCGGAGGGGACGGGCGCAGGCTTCGACGTGGAGCTCCTCGAAGGCGGGCGGGTCGAGGGCGGCGAGGGCGCCGAGGCGGCCGCGGGGGACCGAGTTGACCTCGATGAGGCGGGGGCGGCGGTCCGCGTCGAGGACGAAGTCGAGGCCCAGTTCGACGGCGCGGGGCTCGTCGTCGAAGGCGGTGAGGACGGCGCGGGCGGCGTCGTCGACGGCGGCGGGAGCGCAGACGTCGGCGGCCCGGGCGGCGCGGGCGCCGAGGTGGACGTTGACGACGTCGTCGTCCGGCGACGCGGCGATCCGGGCGACCGCGGGGTTGAGGAGCCAGGACCCGTCCGGTTCGCGCTGGGCGAGGAGGCGGAGGGCGACGCGGGACGTCCCGGGGGCGGGATCGACGGCGCGCTGGAGGAGGAAGTCCGACGACGGCGGCAGCTCGTCGCCGGCGACCACGCGCCGGACCCCGTCGCCGAGCGAGCCGAGGCAGGGCTTGAGGTAGGCCGCGCCCCAGCCCCGGAGGCGCTCTTCGAACCGGCGGGGGTCGAGCTCGACGTCCGGGAGGACCTCCCCCCGGGCGGCCCCGGCGTGCCTCCGGAGGTGGCGCTCCGTGGCGCCCTTGTCGCGGCAGATCGCGCGGACGGACTCGGGGTTGGCGACGAGGATCGAGGCCGGGACCGCGGCGAGGAGCCGGCGCCGCAGATCGGCCCACGCAGCCCCTGCCATCCGGTCGTGGACCGCGCCCACGGCCACCCCGTCGACCCGCCGCCACGCGTCGCCGCCGCCCCCGCCTTCGCCGCCGATCGTCCACCCGCTCGCGCGCCCCGCCCCGACCTCGTGGCCGACCACCACCCGGACCCCCTCGGCGGCCACCCGCGCGGCTGCCCGCCCGAACGGCGTCGCCGACGGCGGGCGGGGGGCGCCGTCGTAGGGCCGCATCATCACGAGCAGGCAGGTGTCGCTCACGCGCGGGCATGGTAATAGGCGCGATCGAATGCCTCCCGCCTCGACCATCCCGGTGCTCGACTACCGCGACGCGCGGGGCGCCGGCCGCGCCGGCTTCGTCCGGGCGCTGGGGGAGGCGCTGGAGACGCTCGGCTTCTTCGCCGTCACCCACCACCCCGTCGGCCGCCCGGCGCTCGATCGGGCCTACGCCGCGGCGGCGGCCGCGTTCGCGCTCCCGACCTCGGTGAAGCGCCGCTACGAGGACCCCGCCAGCCTGCGCGAGCGCGGCTACACCAGCTTCGGCGTCGAGCGCGCCCTCGGCACCGACCACGCCGATCTCAAGGAGTTCTGGCACGTCGGCCGCGACCTCCCCGCGGACCGCTCGGGCGAGGTCCACCCCAACCGCTTCCCCGCCGAGGTCCCCGACTTCGCCCCCGCGTTCGGGGCGCTGTACGCGGCCATGGAGGGGTTCGCGCACGACCTCCTCCTGGCGGTCGGCGAGCACCTCGGGCTGCCCCCCGGCTACTTCGCGGACATGGTCGCCGACGGGAACTCGGTGATGCGGATCATCCACTACCCCGACGTCCCCGACGCGCCGCCGGGGGCCGTCCGCGCCGCGCAGCACGAGGACATCAACCTGATCACGGTGCTCCCCGCGTCGACGCGCCCGGGGCTCGAGCTGCTCGACCGGGACGGCCGCTGGGTCGGCGTCCACACCCCGCCGGACGTCATGATCTGCGACACCGGCGACATGATGCAGCTGCTGACGGCGGGCCGGCTGAAGTCGACCACCCACCGGGTCGTGAACCCCGACGGGGGCGGCGACGGAGGCCGGATGTCGATGCCCTTCTTCGTCCACCCGCGGGTCGACCACGTGCTCACCCCGCTGGCCGGCGGCTTCGCCGCGCCGATCCGGACCGGGGACTTCCTCCACGGCCGGCTCCAGGCGATCGGGGTCGCCAAGGAGATCACCATCCCGCCCCACGCGGGCGCCCCCGGCGACGGCTCCGTGGCCGACGAGCCGGCCCCGTTCCTGTGACCGCCCTGGCCGGCCGCGTCGCGCTCGTCACCGGCGGCAGCCGGGGCATCGGGCGGGCGACGGCGGAGCTGCTCGCCTCACGCGGAGCGAAGGTCGTGGTGAGCGGCCGGTCCGGCGACGCCCTCGCCGAGGTGGCCGCCGCGACCGGCGGGATCGCCGTCCGGATGGACCTGACCGACCGCCCCCAGACGGCCGCGGCGATCGACGAGATCCGCGAGCGGGCAGGCCACGTCGACGTCCTCGTGAGCAACGCCGGCATCGCCGAGGGGGCGCCCCTGCACCGGACCACCGACGCCCTCTGGGACCGCATCCAGGAGGTCAACACGTGGGGCCCGCTGGCGATGTGCCGGGCGTTCGTCCCCGCGATGGCGGAGCGCGGGTGGGGCCGCGTCGTCAACGTCGCCTCGCTCGCCGGGCTGACGGGGCAGGCCTACACGTCGGCGTACTGCGCCTCGAAGCACGCCCTCGTCGGCCTCACGCGCGCGCTGGCGCTCGAGTTCGCGAAGTCCGGCGTCACGATCAACGCCGTCTGCCCCGGCTGGGTGGAGACGGACATGGCCCGGCAGGCCATCGACCGCATCGTCCAGACCACCGGCCGCAGCGCCGACGTCGCGCGCGGGGCGCTCGAGGGCGCCTCCCCCCAGGGGCGCATGGTCCAGCCCGGGGAGGTGGCCTGGCTGGTCGCCCAGCTGTGCGACGACGCGGCGGGCGGCATCCACGGCCAGGCCATCCCGATCGACGGCGGCACCGTTCTCAAGTGATTCCAGCCGGTTGACGCCATTTCCGAACGCTTGCGGGGTGCAACCGTGGCGGCGGCGGCGGGCGGTCTGCGGGGGTGACGTCCCACGTCGCAGAAAGTGAAACGAATCCGGCTCGAAGATCCGCGGGATCGAAGCGGAATTCGGCCCCCCTGGTTTCGCGGCGATCGAGCCTCTTGCAACGTTTTTCGAGGTCCCCTAGTTTCTTCCTCGCAC